>JBBRFX010000053.1:0-22885 GCA_038241275.1 Chitinophagales bacterium | reverse complement strand
ATTGGCCCAATAACTTCAAATTTTAACTGGCAGGTTGCGCTGATGGCCTTTGCTGCAATGATTGCGCTGGCCTGGTTGCTGTTGCAGTTTTTAAACATAAATAAACAGGTAGAACGGGTTGTTCATTTAGAAAACAAAGATTTAGAAAATCAAATCACAACAACAAGATAATTAACAAGCTGCAATCATTTTAAAAAATATTCTTTAAAACAAATTCTACAAACTATGGCCAGGATATTTTCTTTAACAACAATATTTTTTGTTGGCTCATTACTATTTATGAGTTGCAATAATGCCGACACAGCAAAAACAACTGCAACGGAACCGGCAGCCACAGAAGCTCCTGAGTATTTTAATCTTCGTCCTAAACTCGAAAAAGAATATGGCTACACCCATGCTGTAAGAATTGGCGATGATCTTAAAATTTCAGGAGCTGTAAGCATGAATGATTCCGGAATGATAGTGGCACCCGGCAATATGGAGCAACAGATGAAAAATTGCTATGCTGATTTGGAAAAGATCTTAAAACATTATGGCTATACTGTTGATGATGTAGTAGCAGAAAATATTTATACCACCAACATGGCGGAGTTTATCAAAGTATCGGGCTTTCGTAATTCAATTTATAAAAAACAATTCCCAACCGGTACCTGGCTGGAAGTAAAGGGGCTGGCTGTAGAAGGGCAGTTGATTGAGATAGATATGGAGGCGCATAAGACCAATTAAAAATCAGCCAATTCGATCAACTTAAGAATCTGCTCTGCAATGTCTCCGGACTTCGCAGCTTTAAACAAACAGTTTCTAAATTGTTTCATTCTTTATCCTGTGATAAACAGGATGCTTATTACTGCGCAATTGCTTTATAGTAGAACTTTAATGTTTGGAGATTTTGAAAAATGGAAAAAATTGCTGCTGAGTTATTTGTAACTCAACTTTAAAAATGTTCTTTATTATTAATCTAAAAATAAAACAAAATAAAAAAAACAATCCTTCTCGTTGCTTACGCTTCATGCGTATTACTATTTGCTTCCTGCCAGGAAGCTGAAAAAAAAGAAACCCCGGCAGCAGCTACTGTAACCGAACCGGCTAAACCTGATCTTACACAGATACGTTCCGAAATAGTTGCAATGGAAAATGCATGGGCTGCTGCACAGAATGCCAAAGACATCAATGCGTTAATGGCCATGTATGCAGTTGATGCAGTGAGCATGCCCGATGGCGAACCAATGCTTACAGATAAAGCCGCTATCCAAAAAAAGCAGGAGATGGATTTTGCTGCTCCTGCCAATTTTTCATCCATTGCTTTTGAAACACTGGATGTGTATGCACAAGGAGATGTGGCAACCGAAGTGGGAAAAACGATGTATAAAGATGCTGCAGGTAAAGTAACCGGCAGTGGGAAATACATCGCCGTATTTGAAAAGCAAAACGGAAAATACCTGTGCATACGGGAGATTTACAATAAGGATTCAAAATAAAAACAATCATTTTTTTATAAAAAGTTTATAAGATGAAAAAAATAATATTACTCTGCATTGCCATTTCATGTGCAATATTGGTGCAGGCACAGGAAAATGCCGGCTTTAATTTTTCTTTTAACCACCTGGCTCTTTCGGTAAAAGATGTAAACCGCTCTGCAGATTTTTATAAAAATGTATTTCAACTAAAAGAAATTACCAACCGCACAGAGATGGCTGGTATTCGCTGGATTTCTTTAGGAGAAGGAAAGGAGCTGCACTTAATTTCTATTTTAAAAGAAGAGGTTAAGATAAATAAAGCCGTTCATCTTGCTTTATCCACTAACCAATTTGACCGGTTCATTAAATTACTAAATGAAAATAAAATTGAATATTCTAACTGGCCAGGCCTTGTAAACACTGTTACCAAAAGGGCTGATGGTATTCAACAAATTTATTTGCAGGATCCTGACGGTTATTGGATAGAAGTAAACAGTGTTGTAAACTAAACAGCAGTAACGGTTTTGTTTGCTTCAGGAAAAATTTGCTTTCAAATAAAAAAAATAATTTTATCTTAGTTTATTATATTTTCAATGCTTATCCACTCCATGTAAAGCCAACTTAGTCGGCCTCTCTTATTATATCAGTGATATAATGCAGGATACTGTAACGCTGATAAAAATCCCTGGTACAATTATTATAATCAAAACTGTTATGATCCAAAGCTTAAATGGCAATCAAAAACGAATTGAATCCATAGATATTCTGCGGGGCATAGCAATGGTATTAATGGCGCTCGATCATACAAGGGATTATTTTCACATCAGCTCCAACATTGATGATCCGTTAAATTTGGCCAGCACAACTCCAATTTTATTTTTCACAAGGTGGATCACACATTTCTGTGCTCCCATTTTTATTTTTTTGTCGGGTACATCCATTTACCTGCAAAGTCTTCGCAAAACAAAAAAAGAACTGAGTGGCTTTTTAATTAAGCGTGGCTTGTGGTTAATATTTGTAGAGATTGCCATTATTTCATTAGCATGGACATTTAACCCGTTTTATAATTTCATTCCCCTGCAGGTAATCTGGGCCATTGGCATCAGTATGTTGATACTGGGATTGCTCATTCGCCTGCCATACCGGTTTATATTAGTCCTCGGACTGATCATTGTTTTTGGCCATAACCTGTTGGATATACCTGAGGCTGCACCGGGTTTTAAGGCAGGATTCTGGTGGGATCTTTTACATCACGGACAGTTTACAGGATATGAATTTGTGCAGGGGCATTTTATTGTAATTGCATATCCTTTTCTTTCATGGACAGGTGTAATGATGCTCGGATATTGTTTTGGTATTTTCTTTTCGCCAAAGTTTTCTGTAGATCAACGGAGAAAAATAATAGTCCGTTTTGGGCTAATAATTATTTTATTTTTTGTTGTAGTCCGCTTCATTAATATCTATGGAGATCCGGTTGCATGGACTGCTCAAAAAAATAACTTTTACAGTTTTCTTTCATTTATAAAAGCAAATAAATACCCGCCTTCTTTATTATACCTGTGCATGACCATCGGGCCGGCTCTGTTGCTGCTGGCTTTTATGGAAAAAATAAAAAACGGTTTTACCAATGTGATGGTCTTATTTGGCAGAACTGCTTTTTTCTATTACATCCTGCATCTTTACCTGATACACCTGCTTGCGGCTATTGTTTTTTTTGTAAAAGGCCATACACTGCAACAGGCCATCGACTCTATGCAGAATTTACCATTTATGTTTACTGTTCCCGGCGAAGGTTTTGGGCTGGCCGTTACTTACGGCGTTTGGCTTGCTGTGGTTATTGCTTTATATCCTTTGTGTAAATGGTATGACAAATACAAAACGAGTCATAAAGAAAAATGGTGGCTGAGTTATTTGTAAATTATAAAATAGAATTATGAAATTAGCAACAATCGCATTTTTTTTATTTTTTATTCAGTTATCCATCTATGCACAAAAGCCCCGTGCAAGAGATATTGGAATTCCTTTTGATGGAACCCCGGGAAAGTTTAATGCTATCACTGATGTGAAAGGGATTGAAGTAGGTTACAGCACCCTCATTTCCGGCAGTGGAAAAAATATACGGGGAAAGGGCCCGGTAAGAACCGGTGTTACCGCCATCTTGCCGAGAGGCAGAAACAATAATCCTGTGTATGCCAATTGGTATTCGTTAAATGGTAATGGCGAAATGACAGGCACTACCTGGATAACAGAATCAGGGTTTTTAGAAGGTCCCATCATGATAACCAATACCAACAGTGTGGGTGTGGTAAGGGATGCAGTGCTTAAATGGTATGTAAAACGGGTTGGTATAAAGAAGATTTTTGGTACACCTATCCTGTGGTGGCAGAAACCTATGATGGATTTTTAAATGACATTTATGGTTTTCATGTAAAAGAAGAAAATGCATATGAAGCATTGGACAGTGCAAAGCCGGGTTATTTAAAAGAGGGTAATATTGGTGGCGGCACCGGTATGATGTGCCTGGGATTTAAAGGAGGAACCGGAACGGCATCAAGAGTAGTAAAAATAAAAGACACTGCTTATACGGTTGGGGTGTTGGTACAATCAAATTTTGGTGGCAAATATAATTTCACTATTGCCGGTGTGCCTGTTGGCAGAGAATTAAAAGATACGATGAATTATGAATTTAAAGTAGCGCCTTCCTATGAGCCTGGCCAGGGTTCTATCATCGTTGTTGTTGCCACTGATGCGCCTTTATTACCGCACCAGTTAAAAAGAATTGCAGCAAGGGTTCCTCTAGGAATTGGTATTGTTGGTGGACGTGGAGAAAACAGTTCTGGCGATATCTTCATAGTTTTTTCTACAGCTAATCCAAATGCTTTTCAAAGAGAAACATTTACAAAACTGGATGAACTTCCCAATGATTTCATTAATCCATTATTTAATGCAACCGTGCAGGCAACAGAAGAAGCCATCATCAATGCAATGGTGGCTGCAGAAACGATGGAAGGGATCAATGGAAATAAAGCGTATGCCCTGCCGCATAAGTTAGTGGATTTCTCCAAAAATGAATTTATATATCTGGAGAAATGTGCTATATTTATATCGATTTCTCCAACAATAATACCGATCAAAAAAATGAATGCGCTCATAGGACGGGAATACGAAATTGAAAAACTAAACAATATGCTGGTGCCCGGCCAGCCCGATTTTTTAGCGGTTTATGGCAGGCGAAGGGTTGGTAAAACATTTCTGATACGCCAGCATTTAAAAAATAATATCGTATTTGATTTTACAGGAATCAAAGCAGGTACAACAGAACAGCAACTGGTTAATTTTTATGATGAGTATGTAAAGCGTACTAAAATTAAAAAACTAAAACATCCACCTTCAACCTGGCAGGAGGCTTTCAGCTACCTGGCAGCCTACCTGGATAAACTACCTAAAAAGAAACAGAAGCATGTAGTATTTATAGATGAAATGCCCTGGGCCGATACGCCCAAATCGGGATTTGTTTCTGCCCTCGAATTTTTCTGGAACCGGCATGTTTCTTCTATGAACAATATTTTGCTTATCGCCTGCGGCTCTGCCTCGTCGTGGATAAAAAAGAAGCTGATCAATGCCCGTGGCGGCCTGCACAACAGGGTAACACAGCGCATAAAACTGATGCCATTTAATTTACAGGAAACCTCCCTTTTTATAAGTTCTCTGGGAGCCAAATTAACCCCATACCAGGTTGTAGAGTTATATATGGTTATGGGTGGCATACCATTTTACCTGAAAGAAATAGTAAAAGGTAAAAGTGCCACACAACTGATAGATGATATTTGTTTTTCGCCAAAGGGATTATTGCAGGGAGAATATGTACAACTCTATCACTCCCTTTTTAAAAATGCCGACAACCATATTTATATAATAGAAACACTGGTATCCAAACCGCAGGGAATGACCAGGCAGGATATAGCTGGCAAAACACGGATCAGTGAAGCATCGCTGTCCAGGGCGCTGGAAGAACTGGTTGACTGTGATTTTATATCTTTTTACGAGCCACTAATCAACAAAAAGAAAACAGCCATTTATAAACTCACCGATCTGTATTCTCTTTTTTACCTAAAATTTATAAAAGCAAATAAAGGGGGAGGCAAAGGTACCTGGCAACTGTTGTCTAACAAAAGCAGCTTTACAGCCTGGAGTTGTTATGCGTTTGAAAATATTTGTATGTTGCATATCAACCAAATAAAAAGAGCCCTGGGTATAAGTGGCATTTACAGTACTACCAGTTCATGGCTTTTTAAAGGCAATGATGCACTACCCGGAGCACAGGTAGATATGATCATTGACAGGGCAGACCAAACCATTAATTTATGTGAAGCTAAATTTACCAGAGAAAATTTCGCCATCACCAAAAGTTATGCAGCACAACTGCGGATGAAAAAATCTGTTTTCAGCCAGGCTACGCAAACAAAAAAAACAATATTTACCACCTTGCTTACAACTTTTCCTGCTATTCAAAATGCATATTACCTGGGCGAAGTGGATAATGAAGTAACGATGGATAAATTATTTAAACCGGAATAATAACTGCATGATAAAAAAGATAAAAATCCATCTATAGTCTTTGTCGTAATCCAGATTCTACCCTGAAAATTACTTTGGAATTTAGTGCCAATAGTAGCCTGAAACATCAGTTTGGTGCAGGTGAAATTCTTAAATGTAAAAAGATCGTTTATAAATCAAATTCAGACATTACTATTTTAAGTACCGCTCTTTAATTACATCCACATGATGATTTACATGACCAACAGTAATAAAACCCAGTGCATTTACCGTAACAGGGCTGTTATTGGAAAATCCGGATTGGTTCAATGTTTCTTCGGTAAAACTTTCAAATAAAATTGCTGTGCTTTGCCTTACAGCTTTTAATTCTTCTACCAGGCTATGCCAGTTGCGGGTATTTGCAAGACTGTTTTGGGCGTATTCGTTTTCATCAAAGCCGGGCAGGCTCTGGCTTTCTTTTCGGGCAATGCAAAGTGCACGATAAGCAAAGATTCTTTCTGCATCTATCATATGTTGCAGCATTTCTTTTAAGGTCCATTTGCCGGGCGCATAAGCATAATCAGCTTTTTCTTCAGGGATACTTTCAAAAAAAATATTGATAAGATCCTCCTGGTTTTTAAACGCATCCCTTACATTGTCTTCTTTTACTTTATTGGTATAAGTAGAAAAATAGGGAGGAAAAGTTCCATCGATTGGTTTTGGCATAAAAAAAGTTTTAAGCAAAAATAAGCCGTTCCCTTTTACAGAACGGCTTGATTTTATTTAAGTGGTTATTTTTATTAACCTGCTTTATTTTTTTTGATGGTAGATTTTGGCAGCCTTTGATTTTTCACAGGATCAGCCTTTATTGTACCGGCATATTTTATTGCTTCGTATGCGTTGATGATACCACCGGTTCTGGCCAGTTCGCTTAGATCTACTATTTCGTCGGTACCTGGTTTTTTTACTTTTTCTTTGGGAGCCTGGGCTGTTTTTTCAATAGCCATTTTCACCTGCTGCGGGCTAAGGTCAGGATAGTATTGCATAATAAATGCTGCTACACCGGCTACCAGCGGGCATGCCATACTGGTGCCACTTGCATTGCCATAAGTATTGCCTCCGGGGATAGTAGAGTAGATGCCTACACCTGGTGCAAATACATCTACATTCTTTTTTCCATAGTTGCTGAACGAAGCAGTAAAACCACCGTTTTGTTCATTACCACTGGCGCCTACATTTATTACGTTGCTTGCTTTTCCTTTTCCATCAGCATAAACGGGGTTAGGGAAACTGCCTTCAGCATCCACATCTTTGTGGGCATTACCTGCAGCCTGCACCAGCAATACGCCTTTGCTTTCTGCGTAGCGGTAAGCATCATCTACCCAGCGTTTCTCCGGAGAAAAATCTTTACCAAAACTCATGCTGATAATTTTAGCACCATTATCTACTGCATAACGAATGGCCAGTGCAATGTCCTTGTCATGCTCATCACCATCCGGTACTGCACGAACCATCATAACGCTTACATTATCAGCTACACCATCCATGCCCTTTTCGTTATTTCTTACAGCAGCTATGATACCACTGCAATGAGTTCCATGAAAAGGAGTATTGGCCATTACATCATTATTACCATAAAAGCGGTCGTTTATATTTGTTTCATCATCACCTACAATATCCTTACGGTAGGGGATAGGTGCAGTAGTTGCTGCATCTGCTTTACGCAATTCGCCGCCTAATTCATCCAGCAGTTGCTGGTTGGTAATTTCATAGTTCTCGTTTGCTTTGGAAATATTCAGGATAAAGGATTTGATCATTTTTGCTTCGGCACTTTTTGGAGAAAAAGCTTTCAGATCATTGCCATTGTATTCTTCTTTTCCTATTTCTTTTCTCATTAAAGAATCGGCTAATACCAACTTGGGATGCAACTGTTTGATATAAGCCATTTCCTGTGGGTTTACTTCGCCAACCGTTTTTTCTTTGGCAACCAAAAAAGTTTCGTATTCTTTTCTTTCAGAAACGGACAAAGCAGCAGAATCAATTTCTTTTCCTTCCCACTTGCCTTTTAATGCGTGGTACACACGGGCACCTTCATAGCTGTCTGTTTTTACATTGCGGCCATCTTTACCACCTATAAAGTTCCAGCCATAAATGTCATCTATGTAACCGTTTTTATCATCATCAATACCATTGCCGGGAATTTCTTTTGGATTTCTCCACAACACCGGTTTTAAATCTTCGTGCAGGGTATCAATACCACTATCAATTACTGCAACGATGATTTTTTTACTTTTAAGATTTTTTGATTGTACAAAAGCATAGGCTTTATCCAGGCTGATGCCCGGGAAACCACTGGTACTTTGATCGAGCAAGTGCCAGTTTTTAGGAACAGGTGCTTTTTCTTTTACAGCGGTACCCTGTGCATATGAAGTACCGGTAAGCAATAATGCAGCTACCAGTAGTTTTAAATATTTAATCATTAGGCTTACAATTTATTGTTTGACTGCGAAAATAACCTGTTTTAATAAGTCGCCTTCGCCATTTATAATTATTTGGCTAAATTTTATAGGTCAAACCTGATGCCCTGCGCCAATGGCAGTTTATCGGTGTAGTTGATGGTATTTGTTTGCCTGCGCATATAAACCTTCCAGGCATCACTGCCACTTTCACGCCCACCGCCGGTTTCTTTTTCTCCGCCAAAGGCGCCACCAATCTCGGCTCCAGAGGTTCCGATATTAACGTTGGCTATGCCGCAGTCGCTGCCTGCCTGTGATAAGAAACTTTCTGCTTCCCGCAGGTTGTTGGTAATGATGGCCGAAGAAAGTCCCTGTGGTACGCCATTTTGCAGGGCAAGAGCTTCCTCAATAGTTTTATATTTCATAATATATAGAATGGGAGCAAAAGTTTCGTGCTGCACTATTTCAAAACTGTTTTTTGCTTCGGCTATACATGGTTTCACATAACAGCCACTTTCATAACCTTTGCCCTTGAGCACAGCGCCTTCTACTATAAAATTTCCACCTTCTGCTTTACATTTTTCAATAGCCTGCAGGTACATATTTACCGCAGCTATATCAATCAACGGGCCCACATGATTTTTTTCCAAAAGTGGGTTACCAATCTTAAGCTGGCTGTATGCATTCACCAACAGGTCTTTTACTTTGTTATAAATTTTATCATGAATGATTAGCCTGCGGGTAGAAGTGCAACGCTGTCCTGCAGTGCCCACTGCTCCAAATACGGCAGCCACCAATGCAATATTTAAATCGGCTTCTTTGCTGATGATGATGGCATTGTTACCACCGAGTTCCAGTAAACTTCTTCCCAGGCGCTGCCCTACAGCCGCACCCACTGCTTTGCCCATGCGGGTGCTGCCCGTTGCAGATACCAGGGCAATTCTTGTATCATCGCTTAGCCACTCGCCCGTTTCCCTGCCGCCGGTAAGCAGGCAACTAACGCCTTCGGGTACACGATTTAACTTAAAAACTTTTTGTATAATTTTTTGACAGGCTATGCCGCAAAGAGGTGTTTTTTCACTGGGTTTCCAGATGCACACATCGCCGCAAACCATTGCTAACATAGTGTTCCAGCTCCACACCGCAACGGGGAAATTAAAGGCAGAAATAATACCCACAATACCCAGCGGATGGTATTGCTCATACATTCGGTGGCCGGGTCTTTCGCTGTGCATGGTTAACCCGTGCAACTGGCGGCTAAGGCCCACAGCAAAATCGCAGATGTCTATCATCTCCTGCACTTCACCCATTCCTTCCTGCAGGCTCTTGCCCATTTCATAACTCACCAGTTTACCAAGGGCTTCTTTATTTAGTCTTAATTCATTTCCGATTTGCCTTACAATCTCACCTCTTTTTGGCGCCGGCCATTGGCGCCATTCCATAAATGCTTCCTGTGCCTTTTCTACAAGGGCATCATAACTTTTTCTATCTGCCCCTACGATAGATGCAATCGCATTGCCATCTACAGGAGAGTAGGAAGTAATTTTTGCGCCTTTGGATTTGATCCAGGTTAATCCGGTGGATACGCCCTGGTTGGTTTGATTAATGCCAAGTTCTTTTAAAATAGTTTGCATATTTGAATGTTTTAGAATGAGAAGTTTATCATACGATGGAGAATTATAGTTGAATGGCTAAACCTGCTGTGGTCCAGCTTCCGGGCATTTTACTACCCAGTAAATCGCTGTATTGAATATTGCCAATATTGTTTACTGCAATAAATGCAGTTGCTATTTTATAGCGGTAATCTACTTTAGCATTTACGAGCCAGTAATTTTTTGTGATCACTGCTTTAATGCCCGCCGATTGTTGTTCATTTCTTACTTTGTATATACTCGTAAGTGCAACATTTACTTTTTTATAAGTGTATATAATTGATTGCTGCAGCAGGGTTTTTGCATGAGAAATAATATAAAACGAAGGAACAGCGTCTGAACTTTTTGAGTTCATAAATGTGGCAGAGGCATTCATGTAAAATTGCTGATCTTTTTTAAAAGAGCGGCGATAGTTCACTTCAAGTTCTATTCCTGATGTGTTTACTTCTTTTATGTTTTTTGCCAGGGCATAAGTGCCTGTAGCCACGAGGTTATTTTTGCGGGGCATATCGGCATATGGAGTTCTCACAAAGTCAATCACATTATCCTGGTTGCGGTAAAATCCTACTGCAGAAAATTTAAAATGTTGCAGCAACATATCTGCTCCCATTTCATAGCTCCAGGATTTTTCTGTGGTAAGATCAGGGTTGCCTATACTGCCACCTGTTACAAGGGTTTTGTTGTAATTATTGTAACGTTCTGTAAAATCTGCACTGCGAATGGCACGCCCGGCATTGGCTTTTAAAACAATGTTGTTGATGCGATAAGCAATATTGGCCTGGGGCAGCAATTGTGTGCCATAATTTTCATCATAAACCAGCCTCAAACCTGGATTTAGAGAAAACTTTTTGACTTTATAAAAAAGAGACCCAAACCCGGCAATATGATTGTTGCTGTGATTGCCCCTGTCGTTTGACCGAATGAGTTTTTGCTCACCCAACATTCCAAAGTTGTACTTCAAATTGGCAGAAACATTTTGGGCGTGCACATATTGAAGACTGATGCTGCCAGATTTATTGTTGTTGGCAATGGAGCGTGGATTGTATAAATAATTATCGGTGCTTTGTTTGTAAGCAATGTCAATTTCGTGGGATGATTTTCCTTTGCTGTATTTTAATTTGGCATGATTCCACCATGTGTTTACTTTTTCTGTAGCGGTATCGCTTACAAACGTTGTATAAAAATTTTGTGCGACAAAGTCACGACTATCGTAGCTGCTGTGAAGCATCAGTTTCCAGTTTTCATCTAATGCAAATGCGGAATTGGCAGATACAATTTGATTTTTAAAATATCCTTTTTCGTTTCCTCTCAGCGGTTGTCCATCTGCTTCTGTTGACTGCGCAGCTACAGAAAAATTAATTTTCCCTCCGGTTTTACGAAAACCAGCCTGTGTTGCCAGGAAGCCATATTCTCCGGCAGCAATACCAGCGTTGGCCGTTAGCGTTTTTTCTTTTACAAAGTTTGCAAATGTTTTGCTAATAATATTGATAACGCCACCCACGGCCTCAGAGCCGTAAATAGCTGCGGCAGGACCTTTTAGAATTTCTATTCTTTCTATTTGCGACATTGCTATGGGCATATAGGCAGAAAAGTGCCCTGTTATGGGATCGTTTATTTTGATGCCATCCAACAACACCAATACCTGTTGAAAAGTGCCCCCTCTTATGATGATATCAGCCTGTGCACCAGCCGGGCCACGTTGTTGAATTTCTACAGAGGAAGTATATTTTAAAAGATCATCGAGGGAATAAACAGGCAGATGCTGTATAAGTTTGCTTTCAATAATTGTAATAGATCTGCCGGTTTCTGAAATTTTTTGGGGACTGCGGGAAGCGGTAATGCTTAGTGGGTCGAGCTCCAAAATATCCTGTGCATTCCCGGTAAAAAAGGTAAAACTTATGAATAACGTAAAAACAAACTTCATACTTTGATTTTTAGTAAGCGGCAAAATTAGCTGAGATGCGTCAAACTATCGGGATCTTTTTTAGGTCAGTATTGTTCTTTTTCATTAGGGAAATCACCACTTTTTATATCAGCAATATAATGTTGTACAGCGCCGGTTACCTGTTCACCCATGTTTAGGTATTGTCTTAAAAAACGGGGTTTAAATTCTGTATTGATACCCAGCATATCGTGCATTACCAGCACCTGTCCATCGCAACCGCCGCCGGCACCGATTCCGATAGTGGGAATTTGCAGGCTTTTTGAAACTTCTTCTGCCAGCAGTGCAGGAATTTTTTCCAGCACAATGGCAAAACAACCCGCCTCCTGCAGCAGCAGTGCATCTTTTTTTAATTTTTCTGCTTCGGCTTCTTCTTTGGCTCTTACGGTGTAAGTGCCAAATTTATAAATGCTTTGTGGAGTAAGTCCAAGGTGGCCCATTACTGGGATACCCGTGTCTTCGATGCGTTTGATAGATTCAATAACTTCTTCACCACCTTCCAGTTTAATGGAATGTCCGCCGCTCTCTTTCATAACCCTAATGGCAGAACTCAATGCTTCTCTTGAGTTGCCCTGGTAAGAACCAAAGGGAAGATCTACCACAACAAGGCATCGTTCGATACCTCTTACTACCGACGATGCGTGATAAATCATTTGATCTAACGTAATGGGCAGCGTGGTTTCATGGCCTGCCATCACATTGCTGGCACTGTCGCCCACGAGGATGATATCTATGCCTGCGGCATCAAATATTTTGGCAAAAGAATAATCATAGGCAGTAATCATGGAAATCTTTTCTCCGGAAGATTTCATCTTTTGCAATGTATGGGTAGTAATTTTTTTGATCTCTTTATTTACAGACATATCTATATTTTTAAGGAAGTGATGGCGAGGGGAGATGGCTCTGCATTAGAATAAAACAAATCCTGAAAAAATCGCCGGGCTGTAAATGTAGTAAGAAATATTATTTCAGCATTATTTTTAGTATTGGGCTTGCCACAGCCTCCTGCTGACCGTTCCTCCATTTTCTGGCATATAAAATAATATGGCTTATATTATTGAAGAGCCTGTTTTTTTTTGAATGATAGTGCCATTCCTGTACCAGTTCCATCACTGAAAAATCAGAAGGGTTTAAGGGGAAATCTTCCTGCACAACTGTCTTATTACTAAGATTACCTTCGGCATCATATAAAGGTATATTCAATTGTTGATTATCTATTAAAGACCGGGTGATCATTGAAAACGGAATTAAACGTGAAGAATCAATCCGGTAGATTTTATAATTTTTTTTATGCAGGTAAGGCCATAAAGCCTGCAGCAGGTTGTAACCGTATAATTGTTTAATTATGCCAGGGTGCTGTGCTGAATCAAGTGGGATCATGGTAAACCTGTTGCCCAATAAAACGGCTTTTTTCTTTGTGGAGGCAGCCATACAACGGGATGTATTAAAACCCGTACTGAATGCATTGGCAATACCAAGTTTTTGCCCCCAACTTGTAAACACGGCATATTTGGGGCTTACCCAGGGAGTATGGGATTTCAGTTTGCCAGATTGTATGTAAAGGATTTGTTGTACTTCTACCAGATCGTTGGTTTCACTGTCAAAATATTTGGAGGATAATAAAGGATTTTCTGCTTCTATCGTTGTGCCGGTAATATTGCCTGCATCATCTGCTATTTGCGTAACCCTGTTTGGGGCAATTCGGTTAATGATGGTTTCTTTGGCTAATTTTTTTTTCAACTTTTCATTAAATCCGCCTTCAAATAAACCTGCTTTTATTGATCCATTATTAAACTTTTCTCTTAGTAATAAATTAAGATTAGGATTAGTAAAGTGACAAGTATCGGTTAGGGATGCAGCCCATTTTACAGAAGATTTTTCAATGAATTTTGTATAACTGTTTTGGCAAAAGGCTGTTTGGGTAAACAGAATTAAAAAGATAAAGCCTGTTTTCTTCATAATGAAATGTCGGGTTTTAGGAAACTGATCGTTTTAAGTTATTAGCTTTTAGCCCTTAAAGCTTTTATTGCCGGTGCGGATGTACCGTCATCCAGTGCAAGACGATCCCGGATGTATCCATTAATTTTTTGCATTTAGCTGATTCCAAAGGTTCTTTACCAAACCATCAGCCAGTCCTATTTTGGGCACATAAATTTCTTCGGCACCGGCCCAGCGCATGGCATTGATATAAATAGAAAGAGCGGGTACAATTACATCGGCCCTGTCTTCCCGCAGATTGTATCTAATGATTCTTTCCTGTAATGGAAAAGCTTCCAGTTCTTTATAATAATCTCTCAACAGTTCAAAAGGAAGTGGTTTACCATCTTTCTTTTTACTAAGCGAAAATACTTTATTGATGTTTCCCCCACTGCCAATGGCCACCACTTTCTTTTGTCCGCCGGTTATTGCTTTAATGGTATTTTTCATTTCATCCCAATGCGCATCAGTTACCATTTTTTTTAAAAGGCGGATGGTGCCAATATTAAAAGAGTTTTTAAAAATAAGGATGCCGTTTGTAAAAAAAGATAACTCTGTGCTGCCACCTCCTACATCGATATACATGTAACTATTTTCCTTGTCCATATTTTCGGCTACATGGTTTTCATATACCAGGTTGGCTTCCATATCTCCCGAAATAATTTCTATATTAATACCTGTTTGAGTAAGCACCTGCTCCAGTACTTCCCGGGAATTAATGGCATCTCTCATGGCACTGGTGGCGCATGCTTTTACAGACTCCACTTTGTATGCATTCATGAGATGTTTAAATCCCAGCATGGTATCCAGGAGCATGGTTATTTTTACGGGTGAAATATACCGGGTTTCAAAAACGTCAAACCCCAGGCGAAGAGGAACCCTGAAAAGGTTTAGTTTATTGAAAAAAGGCTTTTCATTGGCCTGTTCTATCACTTCTGTAATTAATAATCTTGCTGCGTTACTTCCAATATCAATGGCTGCCAGTATCAATATATATGTAATTTATCCGGTGCTTAAATGTTGTGTTGAATGCTAAAATTACACTAAAGCGATTTCTAAAGAAAAAATAATAGTTTCACAAAATATCAGTATAGTGATCAGGAGTATTTTTTGTTGTGCAGGTAATTATATGTTTCTACCTGCGATCTTACCTTGGTTTTATTTCGGGGGTTCACATATTGATTGCTCAGGTCATTGTCCAGTATCCTTGCTTTTACATTATCCCTTAACTGAATATTAATGATATCTATGATTTCATTTTTAATGTTTTTTTCCAGGATAGGGCAGGCCGCTTCTATGCGGTGATCTATATTACGAACCATCCAATCTGCCGAAGAAATAAATACTTTTTCCTCACCCCCGTTATGAAAGATCATAACACGGGAATGTTCCAGGTATTCATCTACAATACTGATGGCCTGAATTGTTTTTTTGAATTTTTTATTTTCTGTATACATACAACAGATACCCCTTAGCAGCAATTTAATTTCCACGCCTGCCTTTGCTGCTTCTTCCAGTTTAAGAATGAGTTGTTCGTCGCTAAGCGAATTTAATTTAACGATGATAGATGCTGTTTTTTTATGTTTTGCATTTTTTATTTCCCGGTTAATAAGCTGCAGCAACTGCCGTCGCATACCTATAGGGCAAACCATCAGTGTTTTGCAGGAGTTAAGTAATCCAATTCTTGTTTTAGGGTTTTCCAGGTAGGTGAAAATCCGGTTTACATCTGCCATAATTTTACGGTCAGAACTGAGCAGGCAATGATCTCCATACAACATGGCTGTTTTTTCATTCAGGTTTCCGGTACTTACAAAACCATAATGGGTAGTAATATTATTCACCCTTCTTTTTATGAGGCATAACTTGGCATGTACTTTCTGGTTGGGCAGGCCCAGCAACACTTTTACGCCTGCATCTTCCAGTTCTTCTTTCCACATCAGGTTGGCTTCTTCATCAAACCTCGCCCTTAGTTCCAGCACAACAGTTACCTGCTTACCATTGCGCACGGCATTGGATAATGCATTAATTACTTTGCTTCGAGATGCCAGCCTGTAACAGGTTATTTTTATGCTCACCACATTAGGATCAATGGCTGCTTCCCTTAATAAATCTATTACGCTATCGTAAGAATGATAAGGAAAATTGAGTAGCACATCTCTGTCAAAAACCACATTGGTTACGCTACCCGCATTTTTTAAAAGAGGATGGGTAAAAGGTTTTTTACGCTGACTTTTATTTAAAAAAACAGTATCAGGAAAATTGATAAAATCTTTAAAATTATGAATGCGCCCCCCGGGAATAAGGTTTTCTTTTAGTGAAAGGCCCAGGCGTTTTACCAGGTAGGTGAGCAGTGCAATATCAATGTCTTTATCAAAAACAAAACGAACAGGTTTTCCTTTTTTTCTGTTTTTCAGGCCTTTTTCAATCTTTTGAATTAAAGAGGTGGATATATCATTATCAATATCAATTTCTGCATCACGGGTTAATTTTATCAGGTGTGTTGAAAACTGGTCGTAATTAAAGAAAGAAAAAATATTGGGCAGGCAAAAACGGATAACATCTTCCAGCAAAATAATATTTTGTTCGCCCGGTTTGGAAGGTAATATCAAAAAACGGTTTAAATGCCTTGCAGGCACAGATACCAATGCAAAACGCTGAGGTATGCTTTTATCTTTACGGGATAATTTACAGGCCAGGTAAATGGATTTATCGTTCAGCACCGGGAAGGTTTGTATGCTCTCAATCATCAGTGGAACAATATAACTTCTCACTTCTTCATTAAAATAATCCAAAACAAATTTCTGTTGCTGGCTGCTTAATTTCTTTTCATTTACCAGGAAAATATTTTGTTTGTTCAATTCCCGTTGTATCTCCTTCCAGATTCGTTCAAATTCTATTTGCTGCAGGTTTACTTTTTCTTCTATTTCCTGCAGGATGCTTTCCGGTTGCAGTTCCATATGCATCCTTGCTTTGCTGTCTACTTCCATCATTCGCTTAAGGGTGGCCACCCTTACCCTGAAAAATTCATCCAGGTTATTGGAAAAAATGCCAAGGAAACGGATCCGTTCTCTTAGGGGTACTGTTTCATCTGCTGCCTCCTGCAGTACACGGTTGTTAAATGAAAGCCAGCTTATATCCCTGATGATAGTTTTACGTTTATGCAAAGCAAGAGTTTATAAATATTAAAAATAGGCTGCAAATTTATTGTAAAAAAATATATTGCAATATTGATTTTAGATAATACAGCCTGTATTCATGATTATGTTTTGGTTCTTATTATTCAACCAGCACTGTTTGAGCCTGTGATTCTTTTTTATGTTTATTAAAATAAGGCAACAGCATCAATGCAATTAAGCCCACTACAATTACGATGGCTGTGTTAGCTCCCCAAATCAGCCACCCAAAAGCTTTTCCAAGAGGAGAAGCAACAGAATAAATCAATAAGGTTTCCATTACAAAAATAGGGAAGGAGCCAATACCGCCCGGCGTGGCTATCATGGCCAGGGTGGCAAGTGATAGTACTGCAAAGGCCGCTTTAATGCCCAGGTGAGCCGTGCCTTCCATTGCATAAAATCCAATATATATCTGCAACAGATACATTGACCATATAAAAAGGGTATGTGCTAAAAACTGTTTTCGCTTTTTTAAACGAAGTATGGTTTTAAATCCATCCATCACTCCTTTTATAAAACCGTTGAGTTTTAAAAGGATTTTATTATGAGGGAATTTTTTGGAGATTAGCCTGAAAAAATAAATGATTATAACAATGATCCCTATAACAAATATTAACCTGGCCCAAATGGGAATTCCCTTCGATTGCGCCATTAAACTGAGTTTGCTTTTTACATATTCTCCAATAAGATCTATCTGCATCAGCACAGTTATACCAATAAATGCCAGGTAACAGCCCAGGTCAAATGTTCGTTCTATAATGATAGTACCAAAAAGCTTATCGATTTTTAATTTTTCGTAACGTGCCAGCAGGCTGCACTTGAGCACTTCTCCCAATCTCGGGATAGCCGAATTGGCCAGGTAACCTACCATGGTTACGGCAAAAACATTTTTAAGTGCCGGATTGTAATCCAACGGTTCCATCATTAACTTCCATCGCATCGATCGGCTTAAATGGCTTAACAAGCTCATCAGTACCACCGGAATCATCAACCAGTAATTGGTGTTGGAGAAAGCTGCATAGAATTCTGTTTTCTCTGCCACCGTCATTGACTTTAGCTGCCACCATACCAGGAAAAATCCTGCCCCTAAAAAAAGGACGTATTGTATAATAGAAAAAATACGCTTGCTCATAAGTATTCACAATTTACAACTGCCCATTCATATTTTTTTGGATAACAAAAAATATATCAATTCAATAATAGGTTGTCTATTAACCTTACCTCTTCTATAAACGCTGCAACCAACAACACTGCTTTTTGTTTGCCATCCCAAACGGTTATAGGTTGCAGGTCTGCAGCATTGGCAATTTGTATATAATCTACTTTAAACCCTTGTTGGTTTAAGTGTTCAATTGCCCGGCTGGTTATGGAGGTTAAATCGCCTTCTTTAATCGTACCTTTTATTTTCCTGAGACTTTCTATGATGAGCACTGCTTTTTTTCTTGCTGCAGCATCCAGCCGTAAATTTCTACTGCTCATAGCCAGTCCATCCGATTCCCGCATGGTTTCGGATATTTCTACCTGTAACCGGTAATTTTTTAAGGCAATCATTTTTTTTATAACCAGGCATTGCTGGTAATCTTTTTGACCAATATAAAGCGTATCGGGCATCACTGCATTTAATAATTTATCTACAATGCGACATACCCCCTGAAAATGCCCGGGGCGGTATTTTCCTTCCAGCAGGTTTTCAAGATAACCGAGATCGTATACCAAAACCGGATCATCGGGAGGATACATTTCGGTGATAGATGGAAGGAATAAAACATCGCAACCGGTTCCTTCCAGCATCGCAATATCTTTTTCTATTGTAATGGGATATTTATCAAAATCTTCGGGATTGTTAAACTGGGCAGGGTTTACAAATATGCTGCAAACCGTAACCGGGTTGGAGGCTTTACTGGCATTAATGAGGGATATATGTCCCTGGTGCAACGCTCCCATGGTGGGTACAAATCCAATTGTAAGTCCCTTGGTTTTGTAGCTGCTTAATAGATTTTTTAAATGTGTAATGTGTTTTATGAGGATCATTGATTAAGCGTTTTAGGGCTGCAATTGCTTGTGTAAAGGTAGTTTAGTTAAATTTCAGTACTTTTGCAATCCATTTTTAAATTTTTACCCGGAATTAGCACTAACATAGTAAATATGTCTACAAAGAAAAGAATTTTATTTATTGCAAATGAAATGTCGCCTTACCTGGAGCTTACAGAGTTTGCAGAAATCGTAAACAAACTTGCTGTTCTTTCCAACGACAGTAATATGGAAGTGAGATGCATCATGCCAAAGTTTGGAGTGATAAATGAAAGAAGACACCGTTTGCATGAAGTAGTGAGACTTTCCGGTATTAATGTTACCATCGACAATGACGATTATCCCCTTATCATTAAAGTGGCTTCGTTGCCCAACGCAAGGTTGCAGGTATATTTTTTAGACAATGAAGATTTCTTTAAACGTAAATCTATTTTTACGGATGAAAATGAAAAATGGTACGATGATAACGGTTTAAGAACGGTATTGTTTTGTAAAGGAGCGCTGGAAACTGTAAAAAAATTCGGATGGCCTCCAGACATTATTCATTGCAGCGGATGGATGACCGGCCTGATACCCATGTATATTAAAACGGCTTATAAAAAAGAACCCGTATTCAGTCATAGTAAAATTGTGTACAGCATTGGCGAAAACACTTTTAAAGAAAAACTGGGTGCAGACTTTTTAAAACTGATTGCTATTAATGATAATGTAACTAAAAAAGAACAGGATGTTTACAGCGATATTGATAATGTTGCGATGTTTAGAGGTGGTGCCACTTATGCAGATGCTGTAACTTTTGGATCTGAAAATATTGATAAAAAACTGCTGGATGAATTTTCAAAAATCAAGGGCAAAAAGATTTTGAAGTATAATCCCGAAAGTGATTTAACAGACTATTTACAATTATATGCCGATCTTGCCAAATAGATAATTCTCAACCTATTTCCATAAAATATTTTATTTGTGTTTAAAAGATTTTTACCAATTACCCTGCTCAGTTATTTTAGTATTGTATGTATAAATTGGGGTTGTACCAAATTGGACACTACAACTCTTGGAAGCGACCTGATACCTGCTGTTGATAACGTAAATACTTTTGCTGATACGTTAGTCATCAATACTACACAAGGGGTATTTAATGATAGTTTTAGAATAGGTCGTAGTGAAAATCATCTGTTGGGTAAAATATTTAACGATCCTATATTTGGGCAAACTCAGGCCAACATATTTTTTCAACCCAAGCCTGCATTTTATCCTTTTTATTTTGGTAATGCCAAAGATTCAATCATTGCTATTGACTCTGTTGTTCTGAGTCTTTCTTACAAGGGTTCCTGGGGTGATTCCAATACGGTTCAACAGTTAACGGTACGGGCCATTACGGAAGATTTTTTTGCTGATTCTGTATATAAAAAACCACAAACAATTTCCTATGCTCCGCAACTTGGAGATGTGTTAGGTACCGCATCAATAGATATCCGCCAGTTAAAAAACAGCATTAAAATTAATCATGGTAAAGATTCCGTTACCAACCAGATCAGGATTAAATTATCAGAGAATTTTAAAAACCTGATAGCTACCAGGGATTCCAATGCCAATTCCATGAATAATGCTTTTAGAACGGATTCTGCATTTAGAAAATTCAATAAAGGATTTGCTGTAATAGGAACTAATGGTAATGCAGTGATGTATATAAATTTGCTTGAAAGCAAAACCCGTCTTGAAGTTTACCTCCGTAAAAAAACAATTACAACCGGCATCATTGATTCTGTTTACAATTCCTTTACAATGTTGCCAGCCAGTTCTAATATTGCATACATTACTCCTTCTGCCAGTTCTAATTTTGTGAGTAGGAATTATCCTTCATATATCAGCAATCCTGTTCCAGGCAGTTCAGCTATTTACCTGCAATCAGGTCCCGGTACTTTTGCGAATTTAAAAATTCCGGAGTTGACAGGTTTTCAAAATGCCATTGTGCACAGGGCACAAATAAGTATAGAGCAGATGCCCGAAGATTTTGTTTCCGACAGCATCTTTTCAGTACCTTCTTTTATGTACCTCGATATTGTAGACACAACTACTGCTGCTCCCAAATGGAAACCGTTGTATTTTGATTTAAACCCAAGGACCACCTATGATCCCGATTTTAAATCAGGTTTTCCTTATTTTCCGTCCAGTGGCGAAATTGATTATAGCTACTTTGGTGGTTATGCCCGCAAAAAAACAAATGCGCTGGGAGAGAAAGTGTGGTATTATGATTTGAATGTAACCCGTTATGTACAACAAATCATTACCAAAAAAACACCTAATTATGAGTTAAGGCTATTCCCCGGATTTACCACTTTATATCCGCAATATGGAACAACACTCAATCCTGCTAGTATTATTCCGCTAAATAACCTTTTGGGTTTTGGCCGTATAAAGGTTAAAAGCGGAACATATCCTGATCCTGAAAAGAAAGTGAAAATGCGAATGATCATTATCTATTCCAAATTATAGTTATCTAAAAAATAAAAAGTTCTTTTGAAGATTTCAACAGGACTTTTTTGTTATTAATAATCCCCCTTATATTTGCACAATCAAAATTTTTTTATATGCCTTATTTATTTACTTCAGAATCTGTTAGTGAAGGACATCCGGATAAAGTAGCAGACCAGATCAGCGATGCGCTGATAGATCATTTTTTAGCTTTTGACCCAAGCAGTAAAGTAGCATGCGAAACATTGGTGACTACAGGCCAGGTGATATTGGCAGGCGAGGTAAAAAGTAAAGCTTATTTAGATGTGCAGGAAATTGCACGTGGCGTGATCCGTAAAATTGGATATACCAAAAGTGAGTATATGTTTGAAGCCAACTCCTGCGGAATTTTATCTGCCATTCATGAGCAGAGTGGAGATATCAACCAGGGAGTGGATCGTAAGAAAAAAGAAGAACAGGGTGCAGGCGACCAGGGTATGATGTTTGGTTATGCTACCAATGAAACAGAAAATCACATGCCTTTGGCCCTGGCTTTGGCTCATGATATTTTAATTGAACTGGCTGCTGTGCGCAGGGAGAACAAACAAATAAAATACCTGCGCCCCGATGCAAAGAGCCAGGTTACTTTAGAATATGATGATAATAACCAACCCACCAGGATTGATGCAATTGTAGTATCTACCCAACACGATGATTTTGGTAAAGATGAGGTGATGCTGGCTAAAATTAAAAAAGATATTATCAATATTGTAATTCCAAGGGTAAAGGCAAAATATACTAAATACGACCATCTTTTCAACAACAAAATACAATACCATATCAACCCAACCGGTAAGTTTGTAATTGGAGGCCCACATGGCGATACAGGCCTTACCGGCCGTAAGATTATTGTAGATACTTATGGTGGCAAAGGTGCTCATGGTGGTGGAGCTTTTAGCGGTAAAGATCCAAGTAAAGTAGATCGCAGTGCAGCTTATGCAACCCGTCATATTGCCAAAAATCTGGTAGCAGCAGGCTTATGTTCAGAAGTACTGGTACAGGTTTCTTACGCCATTGGTGTAGCCAAACCCACCAGTATCAACGTAGTTACTTATGGTACTGCCAAGGTTAAGTTAACGGATGGTCAGATAGCTGAAAAGATAATGAAGATGCCATGTTTTGATATGCGCCCTTATTTTATTGAGCA
>JBBRFX010000052.1:0-23009 GCA_038241275.1 Chitinophagales bacterium | reverse complement strand
TTCAAGCGCTTATCAGCAATACGACAGGTAATGGAAATACAGCCGCCGGAAATGAGGCGTTGTATGCCAACACTACAGGCTTCAGCAATATTGCCATTGGAACGGGTGCGTTAAAATTTAATACCACCCGCAGCAACCTGGGGGCAGTTGGAGATTCGGCATTAATGAACAATGGCACCGGAGTTTCCAATGCCCTTCAGGCCATTGCAAATACCGCAGTAGGATCAAAATCACTTTACAATAACAGCATAGGTTCTTTTAATACTGCCCACGGTTATGAATCACTTCGTTCCAACACAACTGGGTCTACCAATACTGCTTTGGGTAGTTATGCTCTTTATTCCAATACAACAGGCATTAACAATAGTGCAATGGGTTCTCAGGCACTTGCATCAACTACCACCGGCTCATATAATACTGCTAATGGTTATAGTGCGATGTCTAATAATACAACAGGTGAATTCAATAGTGCTAACGGGTACGAATCGCTTTATTCCAACAGCATAGGAATTAATAATGTCGCCAATGGAGTAAGAGCACTTTATTCAAACTCATCAGGCTATAATAATGTTGCCAATGGAGCAAGAGCCCTATATTCAAACACTTCGGGATACGACAATATTGCCAATGGAAGCAATGCACTTTATTTCAACACCACTGGTATATTCAATGTGGCCAATGGATCGGCAGCACTTTTTCGTAATACTTTTGGCAGTTTCAATACAGCTAATGGAAACTCTGCACTTCAAGAGAATACTACGGGAAACGACAATACAGCCAATGGAGTTTACTCACTTGTTGCAAATACTACGGGTTCATCAAATACTGCTGCTGGCCGGGACGCACTTTATTCCAATACATCTGGAAATGGTAATACCACCAATGGTAAAAATTCACTTTTTTCCAATACTACCGGAAACAGTAATACTTTAAATGGATTATCTGCACACTATTTAAACACCACCGGCGCTTTCAATACAGCATTGGGATCAAACGCCCTTTACTACACAACTGAATCTTTTTACAACACAGCCGTGGGCTACGATGCCGGTAGTAGATACAATAATGGTTGGAATAATACATTTCTTGGTGCATTCAGCGAAGGATATTATCCTGGATTATATAATTGTATTGCCCTTGGTGCAAATGCTATTGTTTCATCTAATAACCAGGCAAAAATAGGCAACACTAGTACCACATCAATAGGTGGCTATGTTAACTGGTCAAATGTATCTGATGGTAGGATAAAGAAAAATATTGAGGACAATGTGCCCGGACTTATTTTCATTAATAAACTGAAACCGGTTACCTATACCCTGGATTTGGATGCTGCAGACAGGATCATTCAAAAGTCTGCCAAAAAAGATACAGATGGAAAGATTGTTACACCTCAGCAATTTGAAATTGATTCCAGGAATGAAAAGCAAAAAATTATTTACAGCGGTTTTGTAGCTCAGGACGTAGAGAAAGCAGCCAAAGAACTGGCGTTTGATTTTAGCGGAGTGGATGCTGCCAAGAATGATAAAGATTTGTATGGATTGCGATATGCAGAGTTTGTAGTGCCATTGGTAAAAGCGGTGCAGGAACTTTCTATACAAAATGATGAGCTTAAAAAACAAATTGATGAACTCCTAATGCGGATAGAAAAACTTGAATCTTTTATTACTTCAAAAAAATAAATCATTATGAAAATATACTCCCCATCTGCGTTCGTGTATCTATGAACGAATATAAAAAATGCGTCAGGAGTGGAAACGAACTGAGGTATGGAGATTCCACGATCCTATAGAAAAAGCAATGATGAAAATACATTTGATTACTAACATTTATCGAAAGACATGAGAGCTTTCATGCCTATAGATTTACTAATTTCCAGACCCTGCAGCTCAAACTATATTTCGTTTATGAATTCGCCAGTTACAAAATACCACTTGGATTTTTTTACACATTCAGTTATATTTAAAATTGATAACCTGTCTCAACTTTGTTTCAAACTAAATGCCTGTTATGAAAAAAAATTACTTCCCTGTCTTTCTTTTGGCAGCAATACTAGTGGTGGGTTTTATTTGGCTTAATACATCGCAGCCCAAATTATCCAAAACTGGCCAGGATGAAAAATCATCTAAACAAGATCGCATTGACCTTGCCATGCAGCAGGACTTTGACCTTACAAAAGACCTCAGCCTGAATGCAGTTCCACGGGAAAGACTGATTAATGCGATGGAAATAAAAAATAACAGGATAGCACAACAGGCCAACAACCCGCTTCGTGCCGTTACTGGCATCAACTGGCAGGAGCGTGGCCCTGTGAATGTTGGAGGCCGTACCCGGGCCGTACTTTTTGATTTGAACGATGCCCCCAACGGGTATAAAAAAATATGGGCCGGCAGCGTTGCGGGCGGCTTATGGTACACCAATGATATTACCGCAGTTGCCCCGGTTTGGAACAAAGTAAATGACCTCTTTGATAATATCGCCATCAGCAGCATTGTACAAAACCCGGCGAATATGCAGGAAATGTATTTTGCAACCGGCGAAGGTTGGTTTAATGGCGATGCCGTGCAGGGGCTCGGCATTTGGAAAAGTACGGATGGCGGACTAAACTGGACAAGACTGTTAAGTACCGCCAATTTTAATTATATCAACGACCTGTTGATTGACGGGAATGGCAACTTGCTTGCAGCCGTAAGGGAAAGGGTGAATGCAGCAAAAGGAATTTTGCGCTCTACAGATGGAGGCAACACCTGGACGCCGACATTGGGTGGCCTCATTAATACCAACACGCCTTATGGCGCCGACCTTGAGCTGGCAGTTAACGGAGATGTTTACGCTTGCATGGGCACCATTAATACAGGGGGAGGAATTTTCATTTCAGATTTTGGTATCAATGGTGCCAACACCGGGGCTCCGGGTACATGGACAGACATCACGCCCAACAGCGCAGGAACCATCGTTGGTGGCGGTGGCTGGTATCGGATAGAACTGGCCTGTGCTCCGTCCAATGCGAATATTTCTTATGCCCTCTTTCAAGCGGCCAATACCAGCGGCAACTGCACTTCTATACAGCAATACAACCGCAGCACAAATACCTGGTCGGTTAAAACGGTACCCGCCATTGTGGATCAGGGCAATAATTCAAACTTTACCCGGGGGCAGGCATGGTACGACCTGGTAGCAGCAGTTGACCCCAATGATTTCCTTTCTCTATACATTGGTGGCGTGGACGCTTTGCGTTCCAATGATGGCGGCAGCACCTGGACACAAATGACTTCCTGGAGTTTATTTAGTGCCCCGGCTTTTTCGTTAGCACAAAATGTACATGCAGATCATCATGTGATTGCCTACGCACCTGGTAGTTCTTCAAGGGCCGTATGGGGTACTGATGGCGGTATTGCCTATACCGTAAATGCCAATGTAAGCGGAGTAAAACCAACGTTTACCAATAAAAACTCGGGCTACAATGTTACCCAGTTTTATTCTGCTGCGGTACATCCTTTTAATGCCAATTATTTCCTGGGCGGCACACAGGACAACGGTACCCAACAATTTAATGCGGCAGGATTGAACAATACGGTTGAAGTAACAGGGGGCGATGGTGGTTTTTGCCATATCGATCAGGATAATCCAAATATTCAGATTAGCTCCTATGTGTACAACAACTATTTTATTTCTACAGACGGTGGTGCCAATTTTTCCTACCGAAGTTTCAACAACTATGGCTCCTTCATTAACCCTACCGATTATGATAACCTTGGTAAAAAACTATATGCTGCCAACCTGATCAATTCTTTCAGCAATATCAATACATTTTTGCGTTGGGATGATCCGGCAACTGCAGGCTTCTCCAACAGCTTTGTAACAGTACCACAGTTCAACGGCACCCGTGTTACGCATGTGGCTGTATCTCCTTTAACGCCTAACCGGGTCTATTTTGGATTACAGGGAGCTGGTATCGTAAGGGTAGACAATGCCAATACCGGCAATTCTAAAACAGGTGTGAGTGTAGGTGGTTCATTTACCTTCGGATCTATCTCCTGCATCGCTCTTGATCCTGCCAACGAAGATCACATGTTGGTTACCGTTAGCAATTATGGACAGGTAAGTGTGTTTGAATCTAAAAACGCCACGCAGGCGTCTGCTACTTTTACTGCAGTGGAGGGCAACCTGCCGGATATGCCGGTTCGATGGGCTATGTTTGACCCACGCAACAGCGACCATGCAATCATTGCAACAGAGTTGGGCGTATGGTCAACCGACGATCTTAATGGAGCTGCCACCGATTGGGAACCTACCAATACCGGCCTTGCCAATGTGAGGGTAGATATGTTGCAATACCGGCCAGCAGACAGAACAATAGTTGCATCAACACATGGACGGGGATTGTTTACCGCAGTCGCACCAAACAGCACAACGCCCGATATCAATTTCACCACAGCAGTAGCTGCTGCTTCGGAGCAAACAGAATTTACGACCGGTTGCAGAAACTATAAAGATTATACTTTTCAAATGAGCATTGCCAATGCACCCACCGGCGACGCAACCGTTACACTCAATGTTCAGGCTTCCTCCACAGCTCTATCGGGAGTTGATTTTGACATTACTACCAATGGAGATTTTAATTCAGCATCATCCAGCCTGGTATTTGCCAACGGGGCTGCAACACCCAAAATCATCAGCCTAAGAATTTACAATGATGCCGAAGTAGAACCGACCGAATTGATCAAAATCGACTATGCTATTACCGGGGCCACCACTGCAAGAAAGGGAACCGGTTTTCAAACTTATAGTGTGGCTGTTGCAGACAATGACCTGGGAGCTGTTGCTGATGGCGCCGGAGATTATATTTCCGGCAATGCCAATACCAATGCAGCCAGCTCGTCGCCTTTCCGGGCCGATAAACTAAAGCATCGGCTACAATGCATTTATACTGCCAATGAGTTAAAGGCGGCGGGTTTTTTAAGCGGGGGAAATATTACCGCATTGCAGCTATACGTGGTTTCTCCCAATACTTATACTTTCAACGGCTTTACTGTTTCGCTGGCCAATACCAGTTTACCCAGTCTATCCAATGGCTTTGCCAGCGCTTCATTTACACAGGTGTACACCGGCAATTATACCACTACTCCCGCGGGCCAGTTCAATGCGCCTACGGCCAATAACATTCCATTCAGCACCCCATTTTTGTGGGATGGGGTTTCCAATATAGTGGTGCAATATTGTTTTGATAACGGTCCAAATGCCGGTGCAGTTTCTTACATGGTGCAGGGTAATTTCGCTCCATTCGGAACCGGCGTACGATCATCCGCATTTGCTAACTATACCAACGAGTCGGCAGCAGGTTGTTTGTTGCCCGCCGCCTTTGTTGATGATAGCCGGCCGAGAACAACCTTTACCGCATCTTTTGCAGGCAGCCCCATTGCCACCGCATTGAGTGCTACCCGCACGGAGTACATGCATGGTAGCAGCGATCAGTATTTTTATACTGCCACCGGGGAACTGCTGGCGAGGATAAAAAACACAGGCGCTAACAATTACGGATGCACGCAGTTAATCATTGAACGGGCAGGTACCGGCGCTACTGCATTCTGGAACAATACGCCCGCAAATTATTTAATGAATAAAACCTTCCGGGTGTTGCCCGCTTCCAATAATACATCGGGTACTTATGACATCACATTCTATTTTACCAAAGCAGAGGCAGATGGATGGGTTGCCGCTACCGGGCAATCATTCAGCAATATAAAAATGATAAAAGTACCCGGGCAAATCAGTAGCACCACAGCAGCAAACCCCGAACCTGCTGGTGTGGGCAGCACACAAATTGTAACGCCCATCATCACCAACCTTGGAACAAAATATGCACTCACGGCTACCTTCAGCAATGGCTTCTCCGGGTTTGGATTTGGCATACCCGGCACCATGACTGTTTTGCCTGTAACGCTGTTAAACTTTTCGGGCCGCCTGCAGGGAACGTATAGTTTATTGGAGTGGGCCACCTCCGCCGAAATAAACAGCAAAGAGTTTGATGTGGAAAGATCCTACGACGGAAACAACTTCAGCAATATCGGCACCGTAAAAGCAGCAGGCAACAGCAGTACCAAACGCAACTATACTTTGCTTGACAAACAGGTAGCGGCCTCCATTAATTATTACCGTTTGGTGATGAAAGATATAGACGGGCAACAAAAAATAAGCCCGACCATCATTATTAAAAATGCCTCCGCAACCCAGAGGGTGTATGTGCTGAGTAACCCTTTCCGCAACAGCATTAATATCCGTTTTAATAAAATTCCTACGGGTAAACTAAGCTTTACATTGACGGATATGAATGGCAAACGTTTGGCCAATTCCGAACTATCGTCTTCCGGTTTTTCCACTTATCAATTGGCTCTCGATAAGATTACTTTGGCCCCCGGGATTTATGTATTGAGTGCCGTGGTGGATGGAAAACGCTATGCTTTTAAATTGTTGAAGGAGTGATGTGAAGCCAGGAAATTATCAAATACTTTCATTCGTGACACCCCTCCCACAGCGGCAAATAAAAGGGGGTAATGGAAGGACTGGCTTATAGAAATAAAACAGGAGAAAAGTATTTATGACTTTTCTCCTGTTTTTGTTTGGCGGACTGGATTAGTTTGTAAACTTTAATAAGTAAGGGTTATCCCTGCACACATTTCCATATCACTATCCCAATGCGTGAAACAGAAAAATGTTTGGTGGCTATGTAGCGTAACCCCATTATGTATTCTTCTTCTTCTAAAAAAATATTTGATTCTTCATTGTTGATTTAATTGACAGATTGTAATTATTCAAAATCCTTCTTATTGTTTTCAGCAATGTATTTATCCAATGCTTTTTTACCAAACTGTTTAAAAACCACCGGTGTTACAATCATATCCAGCAAAGTAGAACTGATTAATCCACCAAGAATAACCGTTGCCACAGGATATAATATTTCTTTACCCGGTGCAGATGCATCCATCGTTAATGGTATTAATGCTAATGCTGCAACCAAGGCAGTCATTAATACAGGGACTAATCTTTCTAATGAGCCACGGACAATCATTTTATCGCCAAAGGTTTCCCCTTCGTGTTGCACCAAATGTATATAATGGCTAATCATCATAATGCCGTTGCGGCTGGCAATACCTGTGAGGGTGATGAAGCCAACTAACGTAGCGATGGAAAAAGTACCGCCTGTTAACAAAACAGCTATTACACTTCCTATTAATGCGAGGGGAATATTAAGCATAATTTGAAACACAATCCTGGAGGATTTAAAGTGACTGAATAGTACTAAGAATATACCAAGAAAAGAAAACATGCTTAAGATGCCTATAAGTTTAGAAGCAGACTGCTGGCTCTCAAACTGGCCACCCCATTGTAAAAAATATCCCTGCGGTAATTTTAAATCCGCAGCAACTTTTTGTTGCATTTCTTTTACGGTAGTTCCTAAATCCCGGCCCTGCACATTACAACTTACCACAATTCTGCGTAAGGTGTTTTCATGGTAAATAGAATTAATACCATTTTCCAGTTCAATTGTTGCTACCTGCTGCAAAGGAATCAGCGAACCATCCGGCAACGAAATTTGTGTATTACCTATTGCATTCAAATCATTACGTGTACTATCTGTAGTCCTTAATAAAATATCAAAACTTTTTTGCCCGTCCAATATCTGGCTGCTCACTTTGCCATTGTAGAATATTTCGATGTCTTCTGCAACTTTACCTACCTGTAATCCATAACGCTGTACGGCCTGCCTGTCAATTTTAATAATCAATTGAGGAACCAATACCTGTTTTTCTACCTGCAAGTCTACCACGCCTGGAATGTTGCTAACAATTTCTTTTAACTGGTTTGCACTGTTTCTCAATTCTGCCAGATCGTTGCCGAAAACTTTTATGGCAACCTGTGCACGCACTCCTGAAAGTAAATGATCTAACCGATGAGAAATAGGCTGGCCAATATTAACCGTAACTCCTTTTAGTACATCCAGATTTTCTCTTATTTGCGAGAGCACTACATCCCGTTTTTCAACAAATGCTGGTTTAAGGGCTACTTCAATTTCGGAGTTGCTAGGTGGCTCAGCATGTTCATCCAATTCTGCCCTTCCTGTTCTGCGTGCAGTAAGTAACACTCCCTCTACTTTTAAAATTTGTTGCTCGGCTATGGTACCTATTTTGTTGGCTTCGTCTAAAGAAGTACTGGCAGGGGTAGATAAATTAATAGTAAAGCTTCCTTCATTAAACGGCGGCAAAAATTCCGTACCAAAGAACGGAACAATACTGATGGCTGCAAGGATAAGTGCTATCGCAATACTTATGATGAGTTTTGGCCTTTTTAATCCCCAGTGCAACATTTTTGTGTCTTGCTTTTTCAACCATTTTACCAGGCTGCTATCAGCCTCTACTTCTGCTCTCTCAAAAGCCCGCCCGTCCAAGCCGTTCGGAAGTGGAGAGGGAGCCGGAACTTCAAAGTTGTTGCTTATTGCTTCTTGACCATTACTATCTTTTCTCTTCTTCCAAAACTTTAAATTAACATGGCGTAAATTTTTTGGAGTACCCAATAAATAACTACACAAAGCCGGAGTAACGGTTAATGAAACTACCAGCGATGCAATGATGGAAGTGATATAAGCAATACCAAGCGGTGCAAATATTTTTCCTTCTATGCCCTGCAGATAAAATAGTGGTATAAATACCAGTACTACAATAATAGTTGCATACACAATGGAATTTCTTACTTCACTGCTGGCTTCATATATTACTTTTATAAGTGGTTGTGGGTGTTCACTTGCCCAATTTTCTTTTAATCTGCGATATACATTCTCCACATCCACAATGGCATCATCTACCAACTCACCAATGGCAATGGCTAATCCTCCAAGCGTTAATGTATTAATTGAAATGCCAAATATTTTAAAAACAATAGCAGTAATAATCAGCGATAAGGGAATGGCAGTAAGGGTTATGATGGTTGTTCTGAAGTTGAGCAGGAATAAAAATAAAATAATCACAACTAATATAAAACCATCCCTCAATGCATGCTCTACATTTGTTAGAGAGTTAATGATAAAATTCTTTTGCTGAAAAACATCGGTGTTAATTTTTACATCTGCAGGAATGGATGCTTTTATTTCATCCAACGCTTTTATTATTTCTTTTGTAAGAAAAATGGTATTGGCGCCGGGTTGCTTTTCAATACTTAATATAACTGCAGGTTTTCCATTTAATGATCCATCTCCCCGTTTAATTGGACCGCCGAATTTTAATTCGGCCACCTGCTTTAATAATACAGGAGCATTGCCCTTATTGGTAATAACAGTATTGGCAAGGTCTTCCAGTGTATTAGCCCGGGCAATATTTCTAACCAGTACTTCCGTTCCTTTATTGTCGTCTACAAAACCGCCGGTAGTGTTGATATTGGTCAATTGCAATGCATTGTCTATATCATTGATGGATACATTGAACTGGCGCATTTTTTCCGGGCTTATCAACACCTGGTATTGCAGCCGTTCTCCGCCAATGGGAATTACCTGGCTAATGCCTTTTATACTCATCAACCTTCTGCGTATGGTAAAATCACTTAAGGTCCTGATGTCAGCAGCCGAAGTAGTGTCTGCGGTAACAGCTACCATCATAAACTGGCCCATTACAGAACTGATGGGCCCCATTACGGGCACAATCTTATTGGGCAGCAGAACGGTTTGCAATTTCTCTGCAGTTAATTGCCTTGCCCGGTACACATCGGTACTCCATTCAAATTCTACAAATACCAAACCCAACCCAGGGCTGGCCACGGAGCGTACTACTTCTACACCAGGGGCACCATTCAACTGGGTTTCTACGGGCAGGTTTACCTGTGCTTCAATTTCTTCAGGAGCCATACCATTGGCTTCTAAAAAAATAGTCACCCTTGGGCGGTTTAAATCCGGCAATACGTCAACAGGCAAATTAACAAGCGTAAAAACACCATATACCAATACCAAAGCAGCAGTAGCCACCACAAACATCCGGTTACGAAGAGAAAATTGAATGAGTTTATTGAGCATAGTTATTTTTTATAATTAGCAATTGGTATGGGCAATCAGGAAGGAAGATCATAGGCTGTTGAAAAAAAATAAAATAGCTGTGAATGCGCTTATTGTCTGTTGTTAAAAATTGAATGACTATCCGTAATTCGGTGAATCCAGGTAATTCATTATAATTATACTTGTGCGGCATCATTAGAAATCTTCTGTAGGCCGTAGGCTTGTTTCTGTTTTGTAACAAAGGATTTTAATCCGTTGTACCTTAAGAAACCTGCTATCAGAGAGCCGTAGGCTCGGCACATATTATTGTGTGTTTAATTACAAGTACCTGTTTTTAACTATCTGTTGCCGCCTTTTTTATATGACCCGAATCTCCGGTTCTTATAAGATCATCTGTTATTGTAACAACGGGTTGAAACCCGTTGTTACAATATTAACCGAGGCTACGCCTCTTTGTACCAAATTGCGGATAGTCATTAAAAATTGCCGATGTCTATTGCCATCTTCTTGTTTATTTGCCTGCCAGCCATGCATTAAATTCCTTGATCTCTTTGTTCTGATCATTGATAATTTTATTTGATAATTTTTTAAGCTCTAAAGATTTGCCATGTGAAATCTGATTTTCTGCCATCGTTACTGCGCTTTCATGATGGGGTATCATCATCATTACAAAATCTTTATCGGTATTACCGCTCATGGTCATAGCCCTCATTTTATCCATCATCATCTTCATCGTTTCTCCCAGTTCATTGTGCATTTCCCCTGCTTCTTTTTTCATTTCGGGCATTTTATAATTTTTCACCAATGCCTGCATTTGTTCTATCTCTGCTTTTTGTGCGGTAATGATATTTTGTGCCCATGTTTTCACCTGTGCATCGCTGCCCTTGGCAAGTTCTATCTCACTCATATCAATGGCTGTCTGGTGGTGCATTATCATCATATTTGCAAAGTCGAGGTCAAAGTCACCGGTCATCTTCATGGCATCCATTTTACCCATCATGCCATTCATGGATTCCATCATTTCATTATTCATGTTTTTCATGTCCATATTGTCATTATGCTCCATGTTTGCCATCGTGGTATCAGTCTCAGTTTTAACTGAAGTGCTATTTTTGTTATCGCATGACTGAAATAAAAGACCGGCAGAGATTAAAGCTGCTGTAATAAGAATTGTGCTTTTCATAATTTTAATTTTAATGTTTATAAAAATTGATTGTTGATTACGTTTTTACTTTCAGCATGCTTGCATTAATGATAATCCAATTGCTACACAAAGGACAATCAGGGGTATTGCTGTTTTGCGTGTTGATGTTCCATTGTTTATTTCATAAGGGTTAAATCAAATTCAATTCGCAGCAGCTCCCATGCTATTGCAATTTTTCCATTACCGTTTTTATTATCTTCTATATAATACTGTAATCGTTCTGTTATATGCTGTTGCTGTATTGGCTTTACTTTTATTCTTATTACATCTTCTTGTAGCAAATAATCATCCGTTAAATGCTGTTCCCAGTTTTTGTTGATAATAATTGTCCATTCCTCTTTTCCGGGAATGGTGAAGATGGCATACTTGCCTTTTGATATGCTTGTTCCGGCCACTATAAAATCTTTATCAATTTCGATGCTGGTTGCATTATGAGCACCTGTTACCCAAACATCATTGTAGGGAACCATGCCGCCCCAAATCGTTCTGCCACGTAAACCCGGTGAATGATAATTTATAGTGATACCGGCATCTCCGATTTTACCAACCGCAGCAGATTTAATACTTCGTTTGCTGGTATCGCCTTTAGCATTGGGGTTGTAGCAAACTTCCTCCGTTTTCTTTGCCTGCTGTGCCTGTGCAATAGATGCAGTGCTGCATATTACTATTACTAAAAATAAAATCTTGTTGAATTGCATAACGCATGTTTTAACTGCTGAGAAATTTTAAGTAAAAGAGTTTGACTTCGGCCAAACCCTTTTACTTAAAAATATTAATGCCCTTCGTGACCGCTTTCCTTTTCATCATGTCCTTCCGTTGCTTTCTTTACATCACCGGCCGTTCCCTCTTTTACGTCCATCACAAAATCTACGGTATGCACTTTTCCTGCACTTTGAAACTGAATCCAGCCACGATAAATACCCGGCTTTTTAAAAGTTGTATGCAAATCAAACTTACCGGCACTCACATCCGGATGCACATGCAGGTATTCTTTATCATTTAAACTAACCACTACCATGTGGGCTTTAGCGCCGAGATAATTTTCCAGTGTATTTACATCAACAGTTTTGCCATTTTGTGTTAGCTCTCCTGCGATATGCATTTGTGTTCCCGTTAATAATTTTCCACCTGTTGCTTGCAGTGTTACCGTGAAGTTGTCGGATGTGCCTGTTAATTTATTTGCATTGTAAGTAACCGGTGCTTTTGCTGTGCCTTTTACATTTACAGGTATTTTTTCTACCTGGTGGCTGCCACCGCTTGGCAGGTAATCTGCAAACAAAGTATAGTCTCCACCATTTGCAAAACGGGTTTCATTTTTGCCGGGACCATTGCTGTACGATTTACTATTTTCCAATACCGTTATTTTATAAGAGCCATCAGCCTGGTAATCGGGATGGATATGTTCAAAATAACTGAGGTCGTTGCTTACAACTATTAAATGGATTTTCTTTTCATGCTGTACATCCAGCGCCACTGCTTCAGTTTCTTTGCCCAACACTTTTGGAGTAAAGGTTAACACAGCAGCTTTACCAGCTTCTACCTGGCCGGGGGCAGCAGCAAATTCCATTTTGTAAGCAAGCCCATTATCAACGCCATCAAAATGTTCCAGCTTCATACCACAAACCGGGCAGTTGCCTTCCTTATCATAGGTTTTACCTTTTTCACAATTCATCGGGCAGCGGTATTGATGTGCATGTTCGCCGGTGGTTGCAGTGCTGTCTGTGACTGTTGTTTTTTCTGTAGATGCATTATTATTGCAAGCCGATAAAAATGCGATAGTGCAGATGGCAATAATAGCAGTTGTAATTTTTAATACCTGTTTCATTTTTTATTTATTTGTTTATTGATTTAATTATGGTTGTGCCCTTCGTGACTTTCTTTTACTTTTTCAGACTTTACTTTTTTTAATGCCATATTACATACCGGGCATTTACCTTCTTTACTATAAGTTTTATCGCCTTCGCAATTCATCGGGCATTGGTACCCTGCAGCCTTGGCCTGTTCTTTTGATACTTCCTTTAAGTTCATATTACATTTAGGGCACTTACCTGCCTTATCATAGGATTTATCGCCTTCACATTTCATTGGGCATTGATATACCATTGTGTGTTGTTGATTTACCGTTTTACTTTTTTTGGTTTGTGCATTTACTGTAGTTATACAGAAAATTGTAATGATTGCCATCAGGGCCATCTTAAATTGTTTCATTGCTTTGTTTTTAATTTTTGATAAATGTTTATTGATTGAGATAGATTGTTTTCATTTGATAAACTCCTGTGCTAACTATTCTTTCGCCTTCTTCTACACCTTTAATGATAGTAGTATATTTTCCATTGGAGGCACCTTTGCTGATGTAACTGATGCTGTACTGCTCTGCTTTATCTTTTATAAATAATACCGGTTTTCCATTTACTTCTGCAATTGCATCATTGGGTACTATTACCTGCGTAGAAATATTTTTTGAGGATAGATACAGGTTGATGCTTTCGCCAATTTTAAACTGCCCTTTAGGATTTACAATTTCGAAAATTATTTTTTGCGATTGGTTGGCAGCATTCACTTCCTGTGCAGCGGACACTAATTTTAATTGATACAGTGTAGTATCACTTTTATTATTGGAGGATGTTGTAATACCCGCCAGTTCTTTTAATTGGTTGGCATCTGTTGCAAACGACTGTGCCTCTACATAAACTTTATTCAGGTTGGTAACTTCCAGTAAAGTTTCGCCACTGTTAATAAAAGAACCTACCGAATAATTGTAATTGCCCACGATTCCGGTAATAGGAGAAACCAGGTTAAAGTATTTTGCAGCCTGCACTTTTTGCAAAGGAATATTTTGATATAAAGCCCTGTTTTTTTCTGCCTGTTCCAATCTTGCTTTTGCCTCCGTAATATCTTTCCTGGCGGCAATATCTGCTATCTTCATCAACCGGTCGTATTGAATTTTTGCAGCCGTGTATTGTGCCTCTACTTCATTGCGTTTTGCTTTCCAGTCGCTGTTTTGTGCAATGATGCTTGATTGTGTACCTGCATCAATGGTTTGCTCTACCACTGCAATTACCTGACCTGCGCCCACCGTTTGCCCCGGTGTAGCCTTTAATGAAATTATTTTACCTGTTTGAGGCGATTGTATTACAGCCCTGCCTTGTGGCGATGCTACAACAGTGGCCAACACCTGAGTTGATTGATTAAAATCGCCGGTTTCAATTTTTTGAGTAAGAACGTTGAAGAGAAACTGGGATTCTTTTTCAACCATAAATGAACCGGATAATGCACCACCTTTTGCTCCACCGCCTCCATGGTCTTCCCCATCATGTGCTCCTGCAGTGTTGAAAGTGGCAGTGGGTAATAAGCAGCATAAAATGATGATAGCTGCGGCTACTTTACGATTAGTTTTTTTCATTATAAAAAACATCATCAGCATACCTGCCAGTAAACTTAATATTATATAGAAAATGGTGCTTTGATACCAATGATTGGTAACTACGGATTCATCATGAACGGCCGCCAGTTCTTTTCCAATTTCAATGTCTTTTACCAGCAACAAATCGGGCCCTAATGCGGAGTTTATATTTACAGTTAGGTTGTAAGCTTTGTTTTCAGGAAATATTCCGCCTACTTCGTAAACCCCTTTATCAACCTGCTTTACCGTTAATTTTATATTGGGGTTGCCACTTACAGTAATTTGCAGATTAGCACTGTCAATTGCTGCGTTTGTATTAAAATCGCTGACATATAATTTTAGCGCCGATTCTTTACCTGCTGATAAAGGCTGGTATTTAAACAGCAATTCATATTTATCCGATGTTGCTTCACTACTGAAATAAGCGGCGGATTTTACTGTGCCTTTTTTTGCATCGCCGTGGTCTTCGTCACCATGAGCAAATACTGTAAAAGGTATAAATAATAATAAAATTAAAAATGTACGTATCATAATTCCCCTTTTAAATATTTAATAGATAATATGCTTTGATTGTAATTTCTGATGGCTTCCAGGTATTTTAATTGTATTGACCAGGCATCATTGATATTTCGCAGGTAGTTGATATAATCTGTTTCGCCACTTTCAAAAAAACGTTTCGCAGTATTAATCATTTCATTGCCTTTTTTAATGCCCGTGGTTTGATAATATTTTAATGACTGCTCATTTATTGCCAACTCATTCTGTGCCTGTATCATCTGTACAGAAAGTTGTTGCTGCATCCCGTTTGTTTTTTGCTTATTAATTTCCAGTTCAGTTTTTGCAGCATTAATATTGCCTTTATATTGCCAAAACCATAATGGTACAGTAATGCCAAAACGGAACCTGTTGCCAACAGGAGTGCTTCTTTCGCCCTGGTTAAAATAGCCAAATGCCAAACCGGGCAATGCTTTATTTTTTTGGAGTTCAATATTTTTCTCACTAATATTTTGTGTTTGTTTATACAACTGTATAGTTGGATTATAAATCAATGCTGCACTGTCCTGTTGCACTGCAATATCCATGAATTGGCTGGTTATCTGCATAGCCCTGAATGGCTCCTGCAGGCCAGTTAAAAATTGCAATTGACTTTGCAGGTTGCTTACATTTAATTGTGATTGCAAATATTGATTGTGAATTTCGCCATATTGTGTTTCTGTAAATACTTTTTGCAGGTAATCAATTTGTCCTGCATCAAACTGGCGGCCTGCAGAAATGCTGATGCTTTCGTACACGGTATCCTGTATGAACAATTGTTTTTGTAATGTATCGGCGTATTGAAGCAATAGATATAATTGCTTTACCTGGTATTTTATTTCAGCTTCAGTTACTGCCTTTTCTTTTTCAGCCAAACCAATACGCTGCTTTTGCAGTTGATATTGCTTACCATACACCGTGGGAAACTCTATTGATTGGGTAACACTTCCTGTATAAAAGTTGCCCGTGGGGCTTTCTACAAATACTTCAGGATTGGGAAGGTTGATGCTGCTTTTAAGCAATTGCTTTTGCTGCTTAATAACTAAATCGGATGCTGAAATATTTTTACTGTTTTTTACAGCCATGCTTACCGCATCTGCTTCTGAAATTTGCTTTTGACAAAAAGAAGCTACTGATAAAAACAGACTTATAAAAATGAATGCACTACGTATAAACATAAAAAATTTGATTACAATATCTGAACAATACCATTTGCCATTGGGCAAAATGATTTTAGTTTGATGGGCAAAAGCCATCAAACACAGTTACAATAATCAAACCTGAAACTTCTGAATGGATATGAGTATGTCGGGTGGGGGAGGATAAAAAAATCTTACTATTCTTTTATGAGGAAAAGATCTGACTACATTAAATAAATTGACCGCAGGAAATGTACTTAAAATTGCTACAAACCCGGGGACGTCAATAATCGTTTTAGGAGTAAGGTTTTTTTCTACATTTTGAAACTTAATTACTTCGTTGTTACAGCAACCATCTTTTTCAGGGGCTTTCTTCTCCTCGTGCTTGTGTGTAATGGCTTCATTTGAGTGCTCATGTTTTTTGCCATCAGCATGAGTATGAAGGGCAGGTTTAACAGGCTCCTGGTGAATATGTTTTTTGCCATCAGAATGAGTATGAGATGCAGGTTTAACAGGCTCCTGGTGAATATGTTTTTTACCATCCGAATGAATATGAATGGGGTTTTCTATTGATTGCTCCTCATCATGATGCTTAGTATTGAAACTCATATCTATACCTACAGCACAGGTAAATCCCACAACAGTATTCATTGCGAATACTATTAGAAGCAAGCCTGCCTTAAGTCGTATGGATAAATTTCTTTTCATCTGATTTGCTGTAAAACTAAAGCAATTAGTTTAAAAACGACAATTGCCAGGTTGTAAAGGTATAATCCGGTTCGTTTAAAAAAGTTACAGAATTGTGGCGAATATTTATATAATTATGGGGATATCAGCCTGTTTTATCAATTTCCCGATTGTAAAAACCTTTTTCCCGATTGCGAAGTGCACGACAACTTGTTAAAAATAGCTTTGCATTTCAAAATGATCTTATGATAAAAAGAATAATAACTGCGGCCTTACTTTTACCATTTTATAATTGTGTTTACTCGCAAACTTCAACCGAAACTGATACAATTGCTTTACATATAAAAAACCTGCCTGATATAACAATAGTAGGCAGAAACAGTAAAAGCGATATTCAGCAAATGCCTGAAATAGTAGGAACATCCATATATGCCGGAAAGAAAAATTCCCTTATCGTATTAGATAATGTGCAGGGTAATGTAGTTACCAATAATATGCGTCAGGTGCTGGCAAAAGTGCCCGGCATTCATATTTGGGAAAGCGACCCAAGTGGAATTCAAATTGGCATAGCAGCAAGGGGCCTCAGCCCAAACCGTAGCTGGGAGTTTAACATCAGGCAAAATGGTTACGATATTTCTGCAGACCCGTTTGGTTACCCGGAGGCCTATTACAATCCTCAATTACAGGGAGTGCAAAGAATTGAAATTATAAGGGGGCAGGGTTCTTTACAATATGGTCCGCAGTTTGGTGGTATGGTGAATTATATCTTACGAAATGGCAGTGAAATCAATAAGCCATTTGAATTTGAAACGCAGCAAACAATGGGTAGTAATGGATTGTTTAATTCTTATAATGCCATTGGCGGTAAAAAAGGCAAAATACATTACTATGCTTTTTTTGACCACCGCAATGGTGATGGCTGGAGGCAAAACAGCCGCTATAATACCAATTCCGGATTCGCAACTATTACTTATCACTTAACACCGAAATTCTCCCTCACTGCCGAAGTAATGCGTTCACATATCCGCAGTCAGCAGGCTGGTGGACTTACAGATACCCAGTTTAAACAAGATGCACAGCAAAGCCTTCGGAGCAGGAACTGGTTTGATATTTTATGGACAACACCGGCGCTGATAGCCAACTACCAGGTGAATGAAAAGACCCGTTGGAATACTAAATTATTTGCGACTATTGGCGACAGAAACAGTGTCGGCTTCCTATCATCCATTACAGTAAAAGACAGTATTAATGCTTCGACACTTAACTATAACAACAGGATGTTGACCGCAGATAAGTACAGAAATTATGGAATGGAAAGTCGTATCATTACCGATTATCGTTTGGGTATGATGAATAATACTATTTCTGGTGGCGTTCGTTTATACACAGGTACCACTTTCAGGCAAGCAGACGGAAAGGGAACTACAGGCACAAATTATGATATGAGTGTGATTGGGGTTTATAATCGTGATATTGAATTCGATTCTAAAAACGCAGCGGCATTTGCAGAGAATATTTTTCGTATCAATGACAAATTGTTAATCATCCCCGGTTTACGTTATGAATGGTTAGAAGGTGCGGCTTCGGGCCGTAATGGGTTTACTTCTGGCGGCGCTGCAATAAAGTTGCAGGATATTAAACGCAGCCGTAGTTTTTTACTGGCAGGAATTGGTGCAGAATATCACCTCACTAAAGGAACGGAATTCTACGGAAACTATTCCCAGGCATATCGTCCTATTCAATTCGCTAATTTGCAGGCACCACCTACAACCGATGTGGTTGACCCCAACTTAAAGGATGCAAAAGGTTATAATTTTGATTTGGGCTATCGTGGCAAGGTAAAAAGTTTCCTCCAGTTTGACGTGAGCGGGTATTACCTGTTATACCAAAACCGGGTAGGCACCATTACACCATCGGGCGCATCGTATCGTTTGATTACAAATGTAGGCAATAGCATCAGCAAAGGGTTTGAGGGTTTTATTGAGTTTAATCCTATAAAAGCGTTTGCAAAAAATAAGCCTGCAGATTTACTGCTGTTTGCATCTTATAGTTACACAGATGCATCCTACAGCAGCAACCATAAAGATGCCAGTACCAAAGGAAAGACTGTTGAAAATGCTCCTAAGAATATTCTGCGTACTGGTATCTCAGCAGGATATAAATCTATTCTTTTAACCGGGCAGGTAAGCTATGTAGGGGAAACCTTCAGCGATGCCAACAATACCATTACCCCAAATGCAAATGGTCAAAACGGCCTAATACCATCTTACACGGTGGCAGATTTAACGGCAACTTATAAATTCTCTAAAAATTTAAATATAAAAGCCGGCATTAATAATTTGCTTGATGAACGTTATTTTACCCGCAGGGCGGGTGGTTATCCGGGGCCTGGTGTATTGCCGGGGGACGGACGAACATTCTTTGTTTCTGTGGGAGCAAAATTTTAATTGAAAAAGAAAACTGGCTTAGAAGTTTTTAAATTTAGTTATGCTACGAATGCACGAATATCCATTAATTATTTTTGAAAAAATTGTCCTTATTAGTGGATTAGTGGCAATTAAAAATCTAAACGGGCATGCAGTATTGCCGGGGGACGGAAGAACATTCTTTGTTTCTGTAGGAGCAAAATTTTAGTTGAAATAAGAAAGCTGCCTTAGAGGATGTTTAAATTTTTTATTTATGCCACGAATGCACGAATATCCACTTCGTGGATTCGTGGCAATTAAAAATCTAAACGGGCATGCTTTATTGTCGGGGGACGGAAGAACATTCTTTGTTTCTGTGGGAACAAAATTTTAGTTGAAATAAGAAACTGCCTTAAACCTTAAGGCAGTTTTTGTTTTTGGTCATATTGTTTTTAATAGTAGGAATAAAAAGAAGTAGAAAAAAAATCATGATTATGTAGAAGCTGTTTTTTTGGTTTATCCTTACCGGGAACTACTGCTTTTTCTTTAGAATTTAATTTTATATCCATTTTTGTATCCTTAAACTTTCTTCCTTACCCTTCTACCCAGCTTAGTTTTTAAGTTAATGTCATTAGCCATAATACAAAATTTACAAGAGCCGGAGGTAGTAATTTGGTTGCAATTCAATTCCTTTGCATAATTTCAACTTTCCACCTAAAAGGCTTTACTTTAAAACTTATACCAAAACTCCATCAAATGAAATTTTCGATTTACATTTTCTTCATTGCTTTTACCTGCATCAACGCTTCTGCTCAAACCAATACCAAAAGGCTATTACGGCCAGATGATGTTTACTTTATAAAAAACATTGTTGAGCCTGCAATATCCCCTGATGGTAAATGGGTGGCTTACAGCATTAGCACTGCAGACAGTACAAAAGACAAGCGCAACAGCGATATATGGATGGTTAGCTGGGATGGTGAAGAAACGGTACAGCTAACTTATACTGATGAAGGGGAGAGTACACCCAAATGGAGTCCTGATGGCAAATGGCTTTCCTTTATTTCAGCAAGGCAAGGTGAAAAAACTGCCCAGCTCTGGCTGATGAATACCAAAGGTGGCGAAGCGAAAAAGATCACAGATATAAAAGGAGATCTTGATAAGTACGACTGGAGCCCCGATGGAAAAAAGATTGCTATGAGCATTAAAGACCAGGACTTTTCTGATACAGCTAAAACAAAAACGAGAGCGCCCTACGTTATGGACCGTTATCATTTTAAGCAGGATATTGATGGCTATGTAGAAAACATTTTTACACACCTTTATATTTTTGACATCAACACAAAAAAAACAGATACTTTAACCAAAGGTAATTACAACGAAACTGCACCTGCCTGGAGTCCTGATGGAAAGCAGCTGGCATTTGTAAGCAACCGCACAGAGAACATTGATAAAAATGACAATACAGATATATGGGTAATGGATGCAGTGCCTGGCGCTAAAATGCTGCAGCTATCTACCTGGGCCGGCGAAGATAAAAGCCCCCGGTGGAGCCCTGATGGTAAACGGATTGCTTATACCAGTTCTACCAGTAATCTCAACTTTACCATGTATGGAGAAAATACTATTTCCGTAGTGCCGTCTGCCGGCGGGGTGGTTAGGCAACTGGCAGAAAAATTAGACCGGCCGGTAAGAGACCTTCAATGGAGTAAAGATGGCCAGTCATTGCGTTTTTTAGTAGAAGATGACAGGAAACAATACATCGCAAAAATCAATATAAGCAGTAACGTTATTGAAACAATAGCAACCGGTGATAAAAGTTTTTCTTCTATTGAAAGTGCTGAGCAATCTGATGCACTGGTTACGATTATGAGTGAGCCGTACACACCAAAAGAATTGTACGCAGTGGAAAACAACACTGTAAGAAGGCTTACGCATGTGCAGGATTCTGTTGTAAATGCAATACAGTTTGCAACGGTAGAAGGCTTTACCAGCACCAGTAAAGATGGCAACAAAGTATCCGGTATTTTGTATAAACCAGTGGCTGTGCTGCCAGGTAAAAAACTGCCACTCATTCTTTTTATACATGGTGGCCCGGTGGCACAGGACGATTATGGCTTTGATTTAAACAGGCAGATGCTTGCAGCCGGTGGCTATGCAGTTGCTGCTGTAAATTACCGTGGCAGCAGTGGCAGGGGAGTAGCCTATACAAAAGCTATTTATGCAGATTGGGGTAATAAGGAAGTATTGGATATTTTGGGAGCGGCAGATTATCTTGTAGCAAAAGGTATAGCCGATGAAAAAAATATGGGTATCGGCGGCTGGAGTTATGGCGGCATTCTTACCAACTATACCATTGCCAGCGACACCCGTTTTAAAGCTGCTGCAAGTGGCGCCGGCAGCTCACTACAATTTACTTTGTATGGGATAGACCAGTATGTTACACAGTACGAAACAGAACTTGGTACACCCTGGACAAACGCCAAAAAATGGATGGATCTTTCTTACCCATTTTTTAAAGCTGATAAAATAAAAACACCTACGCTGTTTATGGCCAGCGAAAAAGATTTTAATGTACCGGTAGCCGGCTCCGAACAAATGTACCAGGCGCTTAAATCATTGGGTATACCAACGCAGCTTGTTATTTACCCAGGTCAGTTTCATGGAATTACCAAGCCCTCTTACCAGGCAGACAGGTTTGCCCGTTACCTGCAATGGTTTGGAAAATACCTACAATAAAATAGTTAAATGGGGTCTGTCTTTTTGGGCTGTAAATAAAATTGCTGATTATAAAACGGAGTAAATTTCTCCTCAGCATTTTTTTTTGTATAGATACCACGGTAAAAAATATTGATAAGCCAAAAGGTAAAAATAAAACAGCTTACTAACTCAAGCAGTTTTGTAACCCTTGCAATATGGAAAGCCTCATTTGGAAAAATTAAGCGTAACAGCTCACTTTGTCCACTTCCAGTTTTTTATTTCCGGCATATCTTCCCCATGTATTTCAATGTATGCTTTATGGGCAATCAGTTTATTTTGCATAACCTGTTTAATGTTAGCGGCGGCTGCTCCTAAACTGGCCACACGGTCTATTACAACACATACTAAATGAAACCTGTCCAAATCGTTTAACACTACCATATCAAAGGGTGTTGTTGTAGTGCCTTGTCCTTTGTAGCCACGTACATGTAACTGTGCATGATTGGTGCGCCGGTAAGTAAGGCGATGTATCAGTAACGGGAAGCCATGAAATGCAAAAATGATGGGTTTATCTTTGGTAAATAAATCATCAAAGTCTTTGTCGCTTAAGCCATGTGGATGTTCGCTTTGTGGTTGCAGCGTCATTAAATCTACCACATTCACCACACGAACTTTTAACTCCGGAAAATGTCCGTTTAATATTTGTACCGCTGCCAGCGTTTCCAATGTGGGCACATCGCCGCAACATGCCATTACCACATCAGGCTCCTGACCTTTATCATTGCTTGCCCATTCCCAAATGCCCAGCCCTGCGGTACAATGTTTAATTGCTGCATCCATATCAAGGTATTGCAGTTCGGGTTGTTTTCCGGCAACAATTACATTGATGTAATTGCGGCTGCGC
>JBBRFX010000051.1:0-23754 GCA_038241275.1 Chitinophagales bacterium | reverse complement strand
TTTTTGTCTAAAATAAAAGTGCCAAAAGGTAACAATGATGCTATGAATGCCAAAGTAGTTTTACCGAAAGTCCATTTATATTGCACCCACACTTTTATCAAATAAAAACCAAATAATACAAACAATACTCCGTGGGCCCATCCCATATATTTAACCATTAATGGTAAATCTGCCAGGTATTTGAGCGGCATGGCAATTAAAAGTAACAACAGGTAAGATATACCTTCCATAATTCCTATCAGCCTGAAAGTACCCATACTGGTATCCGGAAATCTTTTCATTTTGTATTTATATTTTTGGCAAGATATAGAAACGGGTAGGAAAGAATGCCTTTCGTACCCGTTTGTAAAGAATATTATTTTATGATATGTATGATTTTACAGTTGATGTTGTTTTTCCCGTCAACTTTAATGAAATTAAAATTAATTTTACAAGTATATCCTAAGTGATAGGAGCTGTACAATTTATAATTAATCTGCAATCATCCCTTTATTTATTGTTTTGTACTGTCTGTTTTATTTATCATTGAGGAATCTGCCTTCTTTTTAATTACCCCATTCTTTAAATCATTTTTTCTTTTTATGTCTGCCTGCTTTTTTAAGTCTGCCTGTTTTTTTGCTTCTGCTTTTTTCTTCTTATTAAAATATCCTCTTAATAAAATATTTTTCTTGGCCGCTTCCATATTTTCACTTAATGCCTTAGTGCCTGTTTGTAAGTTAGACATCGTTGAATCAAGTTTATCGCCAAATTCTTCATCACTTACCAATTTAGACAAAGCTCCTTTACCGTCATTCATCTTTTGTGTAAATGTGGCAAATTCTCCGGAACTGGTCTGCAGATTAGTGAGGGTACTCTTAAGACTATTGGAAAATCCCTCGTCGGTCATTAATTTAGATAATGCCCCATTTCCATTATTCATTTTATAACTAAATGCTGCAAGCTGAGTAGTGATTATTCCTGCATTATCTACACTGGTTTTTACACTGCTCATTACATCTTCCATTTCTATTGCCTTGGTAGATGCAATCATGTCATTGTCTTTAACCACCGTAGCAGCGCCTTTTCCGGGAGAAATGGTGAGCACTTTATCGCCCATTAAACCATCAGATCCAATACTTGCTACCGCATCTGTTTTTAAAAACTTTTGCACTTCTTCTCTTATAACTAATTGTACCAACACTGAAGTATCGGTAAGCAAAGCAATTTCGCTAACCGTGCCTATATTGATACCGGAAAAACGTACATTATTACCTACTTCAAGGCCGCTAACAGATTTAAATGTTGTTTGCAAAACAAAGTTGGAGCCGAATATGTTTTTTTGCTTACCAACAAAATAAACAGTTACTACAAAAAGCAGCAACCCTAATATTACAAACATGCCCAATTTCCATGTAAACCCCGATTCCTTCTTCATATTTTTTGTTTTATTATTGAATGATTAAATAAAGAATGAGCGTACCCATTCGTCTTCACTTTTTTCCAGTTCATCGTAACTGCCTTCGGCATGTATTACGCCATCTTTTAAAATTACCAGGCGGTCGCCCGTGAGCCTGGCACAGGCCATGTCATGGGTAATAATCATGGAAGTAGTTTTATTTTTTTTCTGAATAGCCAGTATCAGTTCGCTTATTTCTCTGGATGTAATCGTGTCAAGTCCAGTAGTAGGTTCGTCATAAAGTATGATCTCCGGTTTTAAAATCAATGTGCGAGCAAGCCCGATTCTCTTACGCATACCTCCTGATAATTCAGAAGGCATTTTATCAATAGCTTCTGACAGTCCTACGCTATCCAAAACATCCAGCACCGCATCCTCTACTTCTTTTGCAGTCAATTTTTTTGAATGCCTTTTTAATGGAAAAGAAAGATTCTCTCTTACCGTCATCGAATCATATAAAGCTGAATTTTGAAAAAGAAAACCTACTCTTACCCTGATGGCATTTAACTCAGCATTATTTAGTGTACTTATGTCTGTATCAAAAACCTTTATTTCGCCTTTATCTGCCGGTACCAATCCTACAAGGCATTTAATTGTAACAGATTTACCGGAACCAGACTTGCCAAGCACCACCAGGTTTTCGCCTTTGTTTACAAAAAGATCAACCCCTTTTAAAATATCGTTGTTTTTACCAAAAGATTTATAGAGGGCTTTTATATTGATAACGGGAGTGGAATGATCCTTTTCCAGTGTTGGATTGGTATTAGTTTCTTGTTGTGTCATTATTTTTATTAATAGAAAAGATCTGTTATTTGCACGGCCAGCATATCTATGATAAATATGGTGAGCGAAGCGGCTACCACTGCGGAGTTGGCTGCCTTACCTACACTTTCTGTTCCATTGGCAGCGGTATATCCTTTATAACATCCAATGATGCCGATAAAAAATCCGAAGAAAAAAGTTTTAATAGTAGCTGGTACAATATCTATAAAATCAAGTGAGGCCAATACCTGGGAAAGGTACCTGAAGAAGTTTACATCTGCATGAATGTTAATGCCTATATATCCTCCAAAAATCCCCACTGCATCTGCAAATACAACTAAAATAGGCACCATCAATGTAGTAGCCAATACCCTTGTTACCACCAGGTATTTATAAGGGTTTATGGCAGATACTTCCATGGCATCTATCTGTTCAGTCACTTTCATAGATCCCAACTCTGCACCTATGCCCGAGGATATTTTTCCTGCACAAATCAAAGCTGTTATAACCGGGGCTATTTCCCTTATTAATGAAAGTGCTACCATACCCGGCAACCATGATTCTGCACCAAAATCTGCCAGTGTGGGCCTTGATTGTAGCGTAAGCACCAGTCCCATAATAAAGCCCGTAATAGCAACTAATGGTAACGATTTGAAACCGATAAAATAACATTGCCGGATGATTTCTTTTATTTCAAAAGGGGGCTTTAAAAATTCTTTAAAAAACCGGATCGTAAATAAAGATACATTTCCAGCATCTGTAAAAGTGTTCTTGAGATGAGTGACCAAAACATTAAAAATTTAAGATATTACATATTCTAAATCTAAAACCCTGCCATATAATTTTCATTGTAATTCTACCACATTAGGAGCTATTATTAATTGATTTAAGCAGTTTATTGGGGTGAAACTTCTACATGGACATTGAAAGACATAAAACCAAATAATAGAACGTTTAAAACTTACAATTTTTGTATAAGTAAGGTCTTACTTACCTAAAATAGCCTTCAATACAAAATAGAGCGATGAAGCTTTTGTTTAATTTTTTTTAAAAAAATAAGCATATAAAATGCTTTTGATGTTTTATTAACATAACTTTGTGTTCTATCCACTCCTTAATAAACGCTCCTAATCTAACTCCCAGGTATAACAACTATCTATTATTCCAGTTTTCCTATAATTAATTTCTTTTTAATTCATTCATTAGAAAAAATTTTATTATGAAAAAAATCTACTCAACTCCGATGATGGAAACATTGCAGGCGATTGGTATTATTGCCGGTTTTTATGCTTTGATGGCATTGGTTGCCATGGCATTCTAAAATGTTTGTTTTCCAAGAACTTTAATGAGGTGTTATATCACCTCATTTTTTATTGTTGTCCATTGCCGTTTTCTTTTTTTTTATGGCCATTTTTCTGTGAACGGTTGAAAACCTGTGAGCTAAACTTACCCATTTGCAAGTAAAAAGATTTTAATCCTTCATGAAGTAGCTCATCATTTAATGCTGCATTAATTCTCAAACCCTGATTGCAGGTTTAAATGATGTATAATTTTTTTTCTGCTTAATATTTATTAGCCAATGCTTCTTAAAACAGGTAATGTTGGCTCTTGCAGCTTAGAGCAAGAGGATAGATGATTTCTATCACATATATACAAGACCTATCTCAGTTATTGATTGATTGTCTCTTTTTTACTTTGCATTCTTAAACCAACTAATATGCTTAAATTATTTTGTATAATAAGCCTGCTGTTTTTTGCAGGTAGAATAGATGCTCAACATACCATCAGTTTAGATCTTGCGGCTATCAGAAATATGCGGCATAATTTAAATGGCGTAAACTTTAGTAGTTTTTACCATTTTAATGAGCATTTTATCGGAGGAATAGAGATCAACCGGTTTTTTGCAGTGAAACGCATCGAGAAAGGAGAAAACATTCATCTATCTGCCTGGGACTTAGACCTCAATTTCCATTATCTTTTGCCTGTTTGTAAAAACTTTAAACTTTATCCGCTTACGGGTATAAGTCATACTTCAGAAAAAGAGTCTTTTAGTGAATCCGGCGAAAATCATTTCGAACGTTTTTGGTCTTATAACACTGGAGCCGGTATTTTATGGGAACATGATAAATGGGCACCACATGTAGAATACATGTTTACATGGGGAAAAATGAATCAACAGTTTTTATTGGCTGGCCTGAGTTATGAACTGGAAGGGAAAAAACACGGTCATGAAGTAAAAGAAACCCCTCATCCTTAAGCATACATTTAGTCAAACAGGAATGATGCTATTTTAGCTTTTAGATAGATGAATGAATTATAGAAGTTGTTATGTTTTTTGTATTGAGGAAAAAAGGTAACTACAAGCAGCAGGCGGCAACAGAAAATACTATCCAACCACACCGTAATTGAAATAGAAGTCTTTTAATGTTATTTATGTTTGGAAAAAATAATTCTCAACGAATATCAGATTCCGATGGGATAGGAAGATCTAATTTTAACTGATCGAAATAATCCGCTTTTACCGATTGGTAAAACCATGTAACATCTCCAATATTGGCATGGCCATGAATATCCGCCAATTTAAAAAGCAGCAGGTATAGCAAACCTCCACCCGTGAGTTTATGAATTTTGTTATTGATATAATTCCAACGGTCAATTGCCGGTGCTATTCCGGTAGACATATACTCTCTAAACAAACCATAAGACATATCATGCAATTCAATAGTTCGGTAAATACGATTCCGCTTTTCCGGCAAGTGAGCAAGATCAGCTCCTAATAATTCCATAGCAGCCATTAGTGCTACAAGCCCATGGCGCTTGTGGGCAGGTTTGCCGGTTAGTGGATGAGGAATTACCAACAATTTATCTTCCTGGGGTTTGCCAATATCATGCAGCAGTGCGGCTATTTTTAATTCTTCTTTTACCTCTTCTTTATTTAAATGCAGTAGAGGCAACAGATTAAACATATCAGCATAAAAACCAACAGGAGGCTGATTGAAAATAATTTCAATATTATTATACACTGCCAATAAATGATCTGTAAGCATGATGCCACTGCTATTGCCGTGATGGTTGTCAATAGTATTGGAAGCAGTTTCCCACCAATGGGATTGCCTGATTTTTGTTTCTAAATATGGTAAATCAACATTCATGTTTTGTAATACAAACCAAAGTAAAATTGCTGAAACAACTGTCAGTAATAGGTAAAAACTATACTGTTAGTTTATGGAGCCAATCTTTCTATTTTCCAATTGCCTTCAGGAGTTGGGGTATATAAAATCCTATCATGCATGCGGCTTGGGCGCCCCTGCCAGAATTCAATGCGGGTGGGTTTTACTCTGTAACCTCCCCAATGCGGCGGTTTGGGAATCTTGCCATGTTTAAATCGTTCTGCATAATATTGAAAAGTTTCTTTCAGCATGGCTTTGCCTGCCACTACCATGCTTTGTGGCGACGCCCATGCACCTATCTGGCTTCCTGCGGGGCGGCTGTCAAAATAATCAATACTTTCTTTTGCAGAAATTTTTTCGGCAATACCGGTTATGCGTACCTGCCTTTCCAGTTCTTTCCAGAAGAACAATAAACAACAGTTTGCATTTACATTCAGTTGCGTACTTTTTGCACTATTGTAATTGGTAAAAAAAACAAAGCCTTTTTCATCAAAAGCTTTTAATAAAACAGTTCGGGCATCAGCCATACCTTCACTGCTGCTGGTTGCCAGCGTCATCGCATTCATTTCTTCTATTTTGGATAGCGTAGCATCCTGCCACCATTTATCAAATTGTGTAAGGGGCGAAGCGGCCAGGTCTTCTTCATTAAGAGAGTGAAGTGTATAATCTTTGCGCAGTTTTGACAGTTCTTCGGGATTCATTTATCGGCTGATTTTTGCAAAAATAAAGGTACCTCATTTTAAATGATTGACAGTCCTTTCATTTCGTGCATCATCTCTGCACCTTTTTCCAAAGCTTCTTTATTGATAGGCAACAGGTGATGGTATTTTTCCGGTAACACTTTTTTGATGGCTTCCAATATCGATTCGTCTTTTACAATTGGTTTCATATTAAGGTAAGCACCCAAAATAATCATATTCATGATCTTTGGATTTTTCATATGAATGGCTTCTGCTGTGGCAGGTATCCCAATGATCTCAATATCCGCTCTGGTACTGGGTTTAAAGATGGTTCCGGATTCATACAAAAGAAATCCGCCTGGTTTTATCCGGGGGGCAAATTTATCCATTGATGGTTGATTAAGGACAATGGCAGAATCAAACAATGAAATAATGGGCGAGCTGATTTTATGATCAGAGAGGATGGTGATACAGTTGGCGGTACCTCCCCGCATTTCCGGCCCATAAGATGGCATCCACGATATTTCTTTATTTTCTACCATGCCTGCATAAGCAAGGGTCATACCCAGGGATAAAACACCTTGTCCGCCAAATCCGGCTACGATAAGTTCTTCTAAGATCATGATTTGTCCTCCTGTAAATTTTTAAGGTCTGCTGCGTTTGGCAGTTTAATATCTCCTAACGGAAATGTTTTTACCATTTCTTCATCAATAAATTTTGAAGCCTCCAAAGGGGTCATCTTCCAGTTGCTGGGGCAGTTTCCAATGATCTCTACCAGGCAGGTACCTCTATTTAAATGCTGGTATTTAAAAGCATTCATCAAAGCTTTTTTTGTTCTTCTCACAGCATTGGCATTGTTTACCGCCTGCCGGGTCACATAAAAGGCACCCGGTAATTGAGCCATCAGTTCAGCCACTTTTATCGGCGATCCTTCGGTACTTGTATTTCTTCCATTGGGGCTGGTAGTTGTTTTCATTCCTGCAAGGGTGGTAGGAGCCATTTGTCCGCTTGTCATTCCATACACCGCATTGTTCATAAAAACGATGAGGATATTTTCTCCCCGGTTAATGGTGTGCAGCGTTTCACCGATACCGATAGCGGCAAGGTCACCATCGCCCTGGTAAGTAAAAACATATTTATCCGGCATCAGCCTTTTTACAGCGGTTGCCACAGCCGCAGCCCTTCCATGAGCAGCTTCCTGCATATCAATATCCATATAATCGTAGGCAAAAACCGAACATCCTACGGGTGCGATACCAATGGTTTTTTCCTGGATATTCATATCTTCCACCACTTCCATAATGAGCTTGTGCACCAGGCTATGCGCACATCCCGGGCAATAATGCATGGTTACATCCACCATAGTAGTTGGCTTATGATACACCATTTCATATTCATCCTCCTGGCAAACAGGAGTTGCTACATCCTGCGAAATTTCCGGTATTACTTGTTCTTCAGTTTGCATGATGGTTGTTAATTAAAATTTCTAATTGTTGTACTATTTCTTCGGGGTTGGGCAGCATGCCACCGAGTCTTCCATAAAATGATACAGGTACTTTTCCCTTCACTGCAAGCCTTACATCTTCTACCATTTGCCCGCTGTTTAATTCTACGCTCAGCATAAATTTTACCTGCGATGCCAGTTCCTCCAGTCGCTGGTAAGGATAAGGGTATAGGCTGATGGGCCTTAACAGTCCTGCTTTAATTCCTTTTTCTCTTGCAATGTCCATGGCTTTCTGGCAAATTCTTGCGCTCAATCCATAGGCTACAAAAAGATATTCGGCATCAGATGTATTGATTTCTTCATAGCGTACTTCCTGCTCCCGTATCATTTTAAATTTAGCTTCCAGTTTTAAATTATGTTGCTCCATTTGTTCGGGTTGAATAAAGAGGGAAGTAATATAATTACGGCTTCGTGTGTTGGGTTTTCCGGTTGTGGCCCAGGAAGATTTATCCACTAACGGCCGGGTGTAGGGGCGAAACTCTACTTTTTCCATCATTTGCCCGATGGCACCATCCGATAAAATTAAAACGGGGTTACGGTATTTGTCAGCAAGGTCAAAACCAAGAAAAACAAAGTCTGCCATTTCCTGTACGGATGCAGGAGCCAGTACGATTAATTTATAATCTCCGTGTCCACCTCCTTTTACTGACTGAAAATAATCACCCTGCCCCGGTTGTATGGTTCCCAAACCCGGTCCTGCACGATTTACATTTACAATTAAACAGGGCAGTTCTGCACCGGCAAGATAAGAGATACCTTCCTGCATTAGGCTGATGCCGGGCGAAGAAGAACTGGTCATTGTGCGAAATCCGGCACCGGCTGCACCATATACCATATTGATGGAAGCGATTTCGCTTTCTGCCTGCATAACCACCCTGTCATGCTTAGGCATTTCTTTTATCAAATATTCCAATACTTCCGATTGGGGCGTAATAGGATAACCGAAGTATGCATCGCAGCCCGCCTGTATAGCGGCTTCAGCAAGTGCTTCGTTACCCTTCATAAGTTTTGTTTCTGTCATATCAGATTTGTTTTGCAGGCTTAACCATTAGCTGGATTTGTTCACGGATATCATCCGGTGTAATGTCTACCGGTTTTTTCTTTGGATGCGTTCGATAAACTGTAATCACTGCATCGGGGCATACAAGCGCACAGTTTACACAACCTGTGCAGGCATCATTATTGGAAATGATATAGCGGTAACCTTTGATGTTTATGCTGTCTGATAGTGAAAGGGCCTGTTCTTTGCAGGCGGCAGTGCAGAGTTCGCAACCTTTGCATTTTTGAATATCAATTTCAACCTTTCCTTTTACTTTTCTTTCCTTAACTGCTAAGGCATTGTGGTTAACTTCCATTTTTCGGAGTTTTTAATATGGCTAAACAAAATTCGCATAATCCATTGCGTAATCTTATTAACTCCGTCATGGCCAGGCATGATTAATATCAGTATTTTAAAAAAAAGCGATGGCGTTATTTTTAAAGGAAAGCAGTTTACCCATTATTGTTTTACAGGATTTTGATGTTTCATACCGGCGGCATCTATCTTAAAAATATTTAAAACAAATTGATGGATATCCCGAAAATTAAATACATTGGATTACCAAATTACCTGAAAATGAAATTTTGTTACCCTATTCTGCGTCTGCTTATTTCTATTTTGCTTTGTTGCTGTTTTATTGACAGCAAGGCCCAAACCAGTTTTTCAGATAAAATCCCCGAATGGAAAAAAACATTTCCAAAAGAAGATGTGCTGGCAAAGGTTTATAAAGAAGAAATCAACTTTTCGCTGGTAGCCACGCCGGTTACAGGAGAGAAAAAAGTACAGGCAATCGTTTCGTCCCAAACAGAGTTGGTGCCTTTAAAAGATTTTATCAAATATGAAGATGGCCTTTTTTATAATGATGAACTTTCTATTGATAATGTAAAAGTGCTTAACCAGGATAAGAAAGAAGTGGCTATTCAAAAACTTTGCGGCGATTACAGCAGCCAGGATATTTTTCACAGCGATGCAAAACTTTGTGTAGTAAAATTTCCTTTGGCAGAAAAAGGAAAACCTTTCAGTTATTCTTACCAGGAAAATTACCATGATATAAAATTTCTTACATCCTTTTATTTTATGCAACATTACCCCGTGTTGGAAAGGGTAATACAGTTTAACATTCCTTCCTGGCTGGAGCTTGACCTGCGGGAATTTAATTTTGAAGGATATAAAATAGAAAAGGCCATTGCAAAAGAAGGGGACATTACAAAACATACCTTCCGGCTCACCAATATTGAAGCCTATAAAAAAGAGCCACATTCACCTAACCATGCCATCAGTTTTCCTCATATCATTTGTGTAACAAAGGGTTATTCGGATGCCGGTAAACGCACTGTTCTTTTTGAAAATGTAAAAGACCTGTATGGCTGGTATAGCAGTGTGTGTGCAGATATTGGCAACAAACCCGAATTTGTAAAAGCAAAAGTGACAGAACTTATTTCCAATAAAAAAACAGACATTGAAAAAGTGGAAGCCATCTTTTATTGGGTGCAGGATAATATCCGGTATATCGCTTTTGAAAACGGTATCATGGGGTTTAAACCGGATGCTGCTCAAAATGTTTTTAAAAATAAGTATGGCGATTGCAAGGGCAAAGCCAATCTGTTAAAAACCATGCTTAGCATTGCAGGATTGGATGCAAGACTCACCTGGATTGGTACTTCAGATCTGCCTTATGATTATTCACTTCCATCACTTGCTGTAGATAACCATATGATATGTACTGTTATCATCAATGGCAAACGCTTTTTCCTGGATGGTACAGAAGAATTTATTGCATTAAATGATTATGCACAGCGCATACAGGGCAAACAGGTTTTGATAGAAGATGGTAAAAATCATATTATAGACAGGATACCCGAATTTCCTGCTATAAGAAATAAAATAAGTATCAGCAGTAAAATGAATATTACCGACAACTTCATTAACGGAAATGCAGTGGCAGAGTATAACGGTGAATCTAAGATTTCGGTTCAAAGTGTTATAGCTTCTACCAGGAATGAAAAGAGAGCCGAAAGTCTTTCTTCTTTTGTGCGCAGCGGTAATAGTAATGTAGAAGCTTCCAATATTACTAATACAGATTTTAACGACCGGCAAAAACCCTTGCAACTCAAATATGATTTTAAAGCCAATAACCAGGTAACAAAAACCGGTAATGAACTATATGTGATAATGGATTGGGAAAAGGAGTTTGGCAGTCTTGAAATGCCGGAAGACCGAAAAAACGATTACGAGTTTAACCAAAAATATTACCTGTCCATGCAGTCAGAATTGACAATACCCGACGGTTATAAAGTAGAATATGTGCCGGCAGGATTTAAAAAAAGCAGTCCTTATGGTTCTTTTGAAGGAGCTTATTTGAACAAGGGAAAGAGTATTGTTTATACCAAAACGATTGTGATAAATAAACCCATTTTAAAGAAATCAGATTTTGGAGCATGGAATAGTTTTATTGGAGAAATCAATAAATTTTATAACGACCAGGTGGTGCTGACTAAGTAGGGAAGGATTTTTGATTTATGATTTATGATTTTTGATGTATGATTTGAAGATTTGATGATTTGTGAATGTGATGATGTGATGATTTATTTTGCTTGAATTTAATTCAAAGTTTCAATTCTAAAAAACCTTAAACCTTTAAACCTTAAACGTCTAACCCCTAAAAATTTAAAAACTGATAAACCCGCCTATATGTTTAGAATTACCCTTTTCTTAAGCCTTGTAATGATTATTCCCGTGTTTTTATTTGGCCAGGCGCCATCTGTTGGAGAAAATATTGAAGATGAATTTAAAGTGACAGCCATTCCAGAAAAATGGAAGAATGAAAGTGCGGTTATCATCGGCATGAAGGAAGAATACCTTTTTAAACGTGCAGTGGCCAGGGGTAAAATAACTGCGGGTGTGCATATCAGTGAGTTCATACACAAACGTATTAAACTGCAGGATAAAAATGCCGTAGAAAAATTTTCTACTTTCTATTATGTCACCATGGGTACAGATGGAAAAGCGCTGTACAAGGTGATTAAAAGTAATGGTAAGGAAGTAGATATCGATATGAAAAGTGCCATTGAAGAAGAACAGGATGTGCCGGATATTTACAAACCCATTTATTATAAAATGAAAGTAAAGTCTATGAAAATGGCCATTCCTGACCTGGAAGTGGGTGATATCATAGATTATACGGTGAGCTCCGGATTGGACTGGGACATGAAAACAGCGGGCATAAATTTTACGCCCTTTATCTTTTCGCTGTCTAATAATTATCCCACCATATACCAGCAATACCGTTTTACCATGGCCAATGGCATGAAAGTAAAATACCGCAGTTTTAATGGAGCACCCAATATTAAGTTTGATCCCAAAGCATCTGTATATGGTGAGCGGGAATCTTACCTCAGTTATTATTTCCTGGATAAAGAACGAGAAAAATCATCCGAAGAGCGCTGGAGTTATCCACTAAGAAGTACACCAAGTGTAAAATTCAGGGTAGTATTCCTGGATTACGAAGCAGGCGACAGGAGCCTGGGAGAAGCTACCGTAGACCGCTCGGGCATAGATATAGAACAAATGTACCGGAGCTATGTGGGAGCTGCATTGTATAAAACACCCGTGGTTACATCAATGGTGGCATATACCACCCAATACATCACAAAGAAAAAAACGGATGTTGTTTTAAAAACCGATGCTGAAATAATTAAAGAAACCTATTACTGCCTGCGTAAAGTTTTTTTAGAAATGTATTATAAGGGCCCGGTGCATTCGGAACTTGAGCAATATTTTACCGGCAAAAAATTGTATAAAAAGATTTTGGCAGCCGAAAAAAAAGGCGTAGAAAAAAAGGAAGAAAGAGAAGATGAAATAAGAATGAATGCTGTTACGTTTGCTACTGCATTGCGTTCTTCGCTGGCAGCTCAGGGTATCGCATCTGAATTATTTGTGTATGTACCCCGAAAACTGGGTACATGGCGTGATGCTATTTTTATAGAAGAACTTGATTTTGTGATGAAGGTAAAAGTAAAAGACAAAGCCTACTACCTTGAAGCTATCAATAATTTTGATGCATTTGGAGTGCCTTATGCTTACCTGGAAAATGCAGAAGGTTACAGCATCCGTTATGACGATGCAGATAGTTATTACAAAACCAGTGTACTGCCAACGCCTGCTCATTTAAACCTGGACAGGCAGGAATATTCTGTACATTTTACCGATGCAATGGATAATATAAAAGTGGAACGCACCAGTTCTTACCTGGGTACAGAAAAAGCTGCAGTGATAGGAAAGGCAAACCTGGACAGGGAATACCTGGATAAGGATTTTGAAAAATACTTTGCAGAACCTTTGACCAAATCAAAGAAAAAAGAAGAAGCACCGGTTGCCGTTAATACAAACTATGAATACCCCGATAAGGAAGAACAGGTAAAAGAACGGAAAACACTGTTTGAAAAAGACTTAAAAAATAATCTTGATGTAGACCAATACACCGATTTTGAATTAATACAAAACGGCCGATACGGTGATACGGCTATGTTGCAGTTTAAAGAAAAGTTTGTATTAAAGAAGCTCATAAGTAAAGCGGGCAAAAATTATATTTTTGAAGCAGGTAAACTTATCGGCGGACAAATAAAGCTGGAAGAAAATGAACTAAAAACAAGGCAAACAGATATCTGGTTACCCATTGCCCGTACGATTGAAAACAGTATTGCTATCAATATTCCTGCAGGTTATATAGTGGATGGATTGGAGGAGTTGAATATTAAAGTAGATAACCTTAGTGGTACTTTTATCAGCACCACCAAGGTTACAGATAATGTACTTTTAATAACTACTAAAAAAGTATATAAAAATAACTTTGATAAAAAAGAGGCATGGCCCAATTATATTGCTTTTTTAGAACCGGCATATAAACTAAGCCAGGCAAAAATAGTATTGAAAAAAAAGTAACAGGTTATTAAATCACCAGCCCAATTGCTTTTGAATGTTGGATAGCTTCTTCATTATCTTTAAAAAGGCAGGTATGAATTTTTTTATCGGGGATAGAATTTAATAACTGCTCCGCACCCATTTGTTTATTGGTATCAATGTTTCTGATGTAAATGGCATAAATTTTACCAGGGTATTTTTTGGCAATGGAAACATAAATTTCAGGGTCGCTCTGCGAATTGTCGCCCAGCAAAACAAATTGCTGTAATGGAAATGCATCCATTATTCTGGCCACCCTTATTAATTTGCCCTGATGTTTTGTTTTTCCTGTTTTAAACAATTGGTACCATTTCTTAATTTCATTTAAAAGATAAACACCTTCCGGCAGTCCATTATGTCTGAAAAATTCTTTAAGATCATTATACAGGTTCCATTCGCTGCTGGATACATAAAAAAATGGATTGGGTATAGATGGTTCCGTATGTGCTATAGAAAGTAAATGGTAATGTTCTGCCACATCGGCAAATGCTTTCCTGCTACGTGGGTTTTTAGTAAACATCACCCTTAGTCTTTTAAAGATGGTGGCAGAGTGTGAGATTAAAATAGTATCATCTATGTCTGATATAAACGCATACTGAGTGCTGTTAGGTACAAAAAACTTCCCTTCCCCGGTTGAGCAAATTTCTCCCCTTTCATTTAGCATCTGCACCAATACCGGGTGCCAGCCAGCGGCAATTTCGGTAGCAGATTGCCATTCAAATTTAAAAAAACCATCAAATCTTGTAATAGTTTCCAACTCTTGGTTTTGCCACAACAACCGAACTCTTACGCCGGGAATGGGATTTACAAAGAAAATTTTTACAATATGTTTGATGTTGGAAAGTATATTGGAACTATAACTGCTTCTTATAAAAGGTTTGCCAAGCAATACATGCCCATAAACTACCAGGTTGTGCGTATGGCCGTAACCATGATAAACCTTGATGGTAGCTGCAGGATGATTTAATTCATTTGTCATTTTATTTTAAAGCATGTAATTTAATTAACACAGATGTTTAATTAAAACTAATCAAACTTATTAGTTTTGGAATAGTATGTGCATTAAACCCTGTTATAAAAAAATTGTTAAGCTCATTTATTGATGTATGCCCGAACCGGAAAAAATAAAAATACTCTTTATTATTAATTCAGCAGCAGGCAACAAAGCTACTGACTGGCCCGCTTTAATTGAAGATTATTTTGCTCCTTTAAATTATATTGTTGAGCTGTTTACACTTCCACAAGATTGCAATATTCAATCAATTCAGGAAAAAATAAATCAGTTTGCAGCACAGCAGGTGGTTGCGGTAGGAGGGGACGGTACAGTAAAACTGGTAGCAGAATGTTTAATACAGAAAAATATCCCTATCGGAATATTGCCTGCAGGATCTGCCAACGGTATGGCAAAGGAATTGGGCATAAGTGAAAAACCCGAAGAGGCTTTGCATACATTAACAAACGGGCTGTTGAAAAAAATACATGTTACCACGGTGAACGATCAGCTTTGTGTGCATTTAAGTGATATTGGCTTTAATGCCTTTTTAATTAAAAAGTTTGAAACCCAAAAGCGGCGTGGCATGTGGGGCTATTTAAAAGCTTCATTAAAAGTATTGCTCAATCATCCAAGAATGCGGGTAGAAATGGAAATTGATAAAAAGAAAGTGAAAATGAATGCTGCCATGATTGTAATTGCCAATGCCACCAAATACGGCAGCGGTGCTGTTATTAATCCGGTGGGTAAACTGGATGATGCGATGTTTGAGGTGATTGTATTAAAGAAAATTTCGCTTCATGAAATATATAAAATGACATTTTCACATGCCATGATTGATCCTGCCAAAACTGAAATATTTCAAACCAATGCTTTAAAAATGCGCTCTGTTACAAGGGCACACTTTCAGGTGGATGGCGAATACCTTGGTAAGGTGAACGAAGTGAATGCAAGTATTATTACAGATGCACTTCAAATGATTGTTCCTGCTGAGGTTTCCAACGTGTGAATTATATAATATTTTACTGTAATGATGTAACAGTTTCCTTTTTTGTGAACGCTACCTTTGGGTACAGTTTGCATTGAAATTATTTTTATCAAAAATGCATCCCTGCTTATAGAGCGCACTAACCACTCCTCCTACTCACCACTGTCTCTTTTAAATATCAGCCAGCGCAGCGGAATGGTGGCTTTCTGTTTTTAGCGTTTATACTTTACTAGTAATATAAATTGCTTAAGCATTTATCAGTCTGCTCAAACAGTGATTTTCTATTTATTAAAATGTCAATAAAATTATAAAACCATGATACCAAATCCAGTTAAAAGACCTGTTGTTTTATTTTCAATAGCATTATTGTGTCTTTATGGCCTGTCTGATTGCAGCGATCAAAAATCGGCCAATACTTTAGAAACAAAAACTGATACTACAAACCTGGCTATGCAAACTACCGCTACATCTGATAGCCTCGCCATCATTCAAAATGGGGATAGTGTAGCTCCGGTAACAGTGGAAGTTACCAATAGAGAAATAAATCCCTCTGATAAAGAAAAGGAATCAGAAACGGTTAAAAAAACAACGGATGTAAAAACTGTAGTAACTACCACCACCACCACCATTCCCGGCGTGAAACCAGCACCCACGCCAGTAGTTGCAACACCAGTTCCTGTAAAGCCGGCACCTGTGGCACAACCAACTCCAACACCAACACCAACACCAACACCCGCACCTACACCAGTAGTAGTGCCTAAACCAGTGGTAGTAGCTACACCAAAAGCAGATGATGGGGGATGGGCTGTTCCGGCAAATTATAAAACGATGAAAAGTCCCTATCCGAATGACAATGAAAGTATTGCTCTTGGCAAATCGCTTTATGGTACTCATTGTAAATCCTGCCATGGTAGTAAGGGAGAAGGAAATGGCCCCAAAGCCAATACGATAGATACTAAAATGAGGTCTTTCCTGATTCCTGCATTTAGATCACAAAGCCAGGGAGATATTTATTATAAGTCAATGGTTGGGCGAAAAGATATGCCAAGATTTGAAAAGAAAATACCAGACAAAGAAGAACAATGGGCACTTGTTCATTACATTATGAGTTTCTAAAAATTTTATTTATAAAATTTCAAAAACCCGCTAAAAAAGATCCTTCTGATTTTTTAGCGGGTTTTATATTTATAGTATAAAAGAAAATATGCTTTTCTTTTATACTATAAGTTAATAATGAAATTAACGTTCTGTAAGAAATTATTAAAGCCATCTTAGTTTTACTTTTGTAGAATGGCCAATAATACATCACAGCATATTTTAAACACGGCTGCAAATCTTTTAGGCTTTTGCCTTTTTGTAATCACTTCATTACATATAGCCAACCAGATAGAAACACATATTATAGATGAATTAACTTCAGTAGTTGCTTTGCTTCTGACTTTTTCCTGCGTGTTTTCATTTATTTCCATTCGCACAAATAATAAAATGCGGGAACAAAAGCTTGAAACGATTGCAGATTATTTTTTTATGGTTTCTCTGATTGGGATTTTAATTATAATAGGGCTTATAACTTTTAACCTTGTAAAATAAATTTTCAGGCATTTTAAATAGAGCTTTAATAATGGTTGTGGTTGTTATTATTTTATTTTCTTAATAACCCAGGTGAACAAACCTATAGCCACTATAGCCAAAATAAATTTGCCCTGCCAGCCAAACCGTGTAACCTCAAATACTGCATAAGCTTCCATTAAAAGTGCAGGAATTTTTCCCAAGGAGCTGGCAATTAAAAAAATATAGAAAGATACTTTACCCATAGCCGCTGCAAAAGTTATTAAGCCAGAAGGAACAAATGGAATCAGTCTTAAGGAAAAGATGAGGTAAAATGCCTCTTTGTTTGTTGCCTCAAGCAGCCTATTTACATTGGGATATTGTTGCAGTTTATTTTGAATCGTTTTTTTTAATCCTTTCCTGTATAATAAAAAAGCAATACCTGCACCTATTGCTTCACCAAGAAAAGAAACCAGGACACCGTTCCAAAATCCAAAAAATAAAATATTGGCAGCAGTTATAAATACACTGGGCACAATGCCAATAACTGCAATTAAAATACTGATAGCAATACTGATAATAATGGCAAGCCGTGGATATTCATTAAAAAGCTGGAGCAGGCTGTCTTGCACTGATTGTGTTATTTATCGGGTTATTTTTTTTGACCCCTCGTTATCGGCTTACCATACTTTTTCATCATCCTGTCTTTTTTTCTGACAACGAAATTTACTTTACTATTTTTAGCTGATTTTTCATGAAATGCCGGTCCCACATCTTCTTTCTTAGGAATTTTTAGCTGAATGGTTTTCATGTAGACTTTTGGGATCTCGTCTTCTGTTAACACATCGGATATAACAAGGTGATTAGGCAGGGGTATAATTGGTACCTGGTATTTCATCAAAGTTTCAATAGCAGCGAGTAAAGGTTTTTCTTTTTCAGTAATAAAAGTAATGGCAATACCTTTTTTATCTGCTCTGCCGGTTCGGCCTATACGATGTATATAATTTTCGGGCACATCCGGCGTATCAAAGTTGATTACATGGGTTACTTCCGCTATATCAATTCCTCTTGCTACAATATCCGTTGCTATTATAAACCTGTAAACACCGTCTTTAAATTGTTTTACAGTATTAAACCGGTGATTCTGTTCTTTGTTGGAATGAATAACACCTGCGGTACCCGGAAATTTAGCTTCCAGTTGTTCATAAAGATCATCTGCCAGTTTTTTAGTGGCAGCAAATACCAATACTTTGGTCATGCTTTCATCTTCTGTGAGCAATAAATGAAGCAGGTTTACCTTTGTATAAAAATTGGGCACTTCATACCCGGTTTGAATAATATTTTCCAGTGGAGTTCCCGTGGGAGCAGCTTCTACCCTTACCGGGTCATTAAAATAAGTGGCAATAAGTGCTTCCACATCATTAGTGATGGTGGCAGAAAATAAAAGATTCTGCCGCTTTTGAGGCAAAAGATCAAGAATATTTTTTAGTTGGGTACGAAATCCCAGGTTTAGCATTTCATCCACTTCATCAATCACCAGTCTTTTTATCATTTTAGTTTTAAATGCACCATTCATGGCAAGATCATATAACCTGCCGGGTGTAGCTACCAGTACATCCACCCCTTGTTCTACTGTTGCTTTTTGGGTATTTATATTAGCCCCGCCATATACTCCAATTACTACCAGGCTCATATATTTTGTGAGCGCTTTTACTTCCTCCACCACCTGTGCTACAAGTTCTCTGGTAGGAACTACGATCAAAATCTGGGGCGCTTTATCTTTACTGAATTTCCAGAGCCTGAGGCAGGGGAGCAGGTAAGCAAATGTTTTACCGGTACCAGTTTGTGCAATGCCACATACATCTCTGCCCGACATCACTACAGGGTAAACCCTGTGCTGAATGGTGGTGGGATTGGTATAACCCAGTTCATCTAATGCTGTAAGTAAAGGGCTGTTTAAATTTAAATCGTCAAAAGTCATATTATAAAAATGAAGGGCAAAGGTAGTTTTTAATTTTAAGGAAGATTTTGAGCATCATTTAAACAGCATTGACGACCTTTATTTCATGAGATTTAGCATAAATTGAGATGCTAAATCAAAGTGGATGATTTTTTTTTGATTGGTTATAATAAAAGAAATTCAACTTAACTCTACGTATGAAGCAGTTATTACAGGCATGCGATTTGTCTTCATTTATTAATTAAACATAAAAACATAAAAAATGAATACCGATAATAAAGAAATTCCTGAAAATGAAAAGGAAGTGAATAACAATATTAGTCCGGTTGAAAGATCTTTGCTGGATGAAAGTATAGAAAATACTATGTCCGTAGATAATGAAAACCTCAACAGATCAACGCTTGACAATACTGATGACGATGGCGATTTACTCAATGCCGCAACAGGAGAAAATGATTTTACCGGCGAAAATCTGGATATTCCGGGAGCTGAACTTGATGATAAAAATGAAATAATTGGGGCAGAAGATGAAGAAAATAATGGGTATAGCGATGCCGATACCGAGTAAATGAAATGGAACAATCGCAGAATTACATGTTTTTTATTTACTCTATTCAATAAATAAAATGCCTTTATTCTTTGGTTTTAGCAATTATTAAGTTTGTTTTGCTGCCAAATAATAAATCAGCATTCATATAAAAATAAGATAGCAAACTGTATTATTTATTGTAAAATGGTCTATAAAATTGCTTTATAAAATATATTTTTAATATAAAGTCGATTATATTTAATTAAAAAAAGAAGAAAATATTTGGTTGTTTCCAATATTTAATTCATTTTTGTTTTCACAAACCACATAATTACCTCCTTTCCCCAATTTAATATCTTTTGTAAAAGCGCATAACTGTACTTACAGTTTTATTATTCCACTATTCTTACCAGAAGCCCCTCTCCATTATCTTTTGTATCTCCGCTTACAAATTATTAAACCTCAAACCACAAGTGATGAAAAAGTTTTACTTTTTATTAATGGCTGTAATTTCTATATTCAGCTTTAATGCAGTTCAAGCGCAATGCAACGGAGTTAAAGGGCCCAATCTTCTGGGAGCCAAAGGAACATTCAGCACACCTTTTATTACAGTTAACAACGCAGCAGCGGCCTGTTTACAAACAGGAACCACCACTTATAGCCCGGTTGGTAACGTGGGAAATGCATTAGCAGCCTGCAGTACTACTACCGGATTTGTAATCCCTTGTTCTGATTATACCTACACAGCGGCTAGTGGCGGACTAAGCCCCGAAGCAAGATATTCCATATTAAAAGTAATAGGTAATACAACAGGTGGCAACTGTATTAAACCAGAATGGAGAGGTGCTGACCATACAGGTGACGGTGGATATTTTATGGCAGTAAACGGCGCTCCAAACAACACAACAAGCCCTGTATTTTATAAAATAAAGTCAATACCTGTTTGTATTGGTGCTACCTATGAATTCTCTGCGTGGGTCATTAATCTTTTACCAGTGGGTCATGCTGCTGCAGTAGCAGGAAGTCAGCCTAATATTTCTTTCCGGGTTAATGGTACAGTGATCGGAAATTCAGGTCCGATTGCATATACCGCTACTCCTACATGGGTAAAGGTAGCAGGTTCATTTGTGGCCACTACTACCACCGTAGATCTGGAAGTAGTAAATGCAACAGCAGTTCCTACAGGAAACGATCTTGGTTTAGATGATATTTCTATCAATGTTTGCCAGTCGCAGGTATCTATAAGCGGTCCTGCTAACATTTGTGAAGGAACGCAGAGTGCAATTAATTTTACAGTAACAGATTTAACTCAAACAAATACCTGGTATCAATGGCAGCTTAGCACAGATGGTGGAACTGTTTTCACTGATTTGGGTGCTGCTGCTCAAGCAGTTTTTACTGGTAATTCTTATACACTTAACTACAACCCCGGAACAGTTAGTTCATCCATGAATGGATATAAATACCGTTTGGTTGTTTCAACTTCTTTAGCAGGACTTGGCAACCCTGATTGTGTTTTCTTTAATGATTATACTTTAAATGTTACCGCCTGTGGTCCTACACCCGTAACGTTGATAGCGTTTAATGGTAAGTACAATAATGGATTAACCAGCCTTGACTGGCAAACCAGCCAGGAATTTAACAGCGATCATTTTGAAATTCTGCGTAGTACCAACAGCAAAGATTTTATTGTGGTAGGTAAAGTTAAAAGTGCCGGTAACAGCAGCATCTTACAAAATTATAAATTCCAGGATGCCATTAGCGGTACGGGATATGTTTACTATCGCCTGCGCCAGGTAGATTTTGATGGTAAGTCTGCACTTTCTCCTATTGTAAGATTAAATATGGGCAGCAAAGATGTATCATTCGAATTGTATCCAAACCCGTTCGTTAGCAGCTTTACAGCATCTTTCAGCGCAAGCAGGCAGGCTTCTGCCACTTTGCAGATACGTAATATAAATGGTCAGGTATTATACACAAAAACAATTGGCGTAACCAAAGGTTTTAATGCAATACAGCTAAATAACCTGCCGTTTTTGAGCAGGGGATTGTATCATGTATCAGTACAAAATGAAGAAATTAATTTCCAGGGCAAGATGCAGAAATTATAAAAATATTCAGGGGCTCCCCTAAGCCTCATCTTAAGCTGCAATCGTAAAGATTGCAGCTTTTTTCTTTTGTGATAATGGATCAGTGATTTTAAAAGATCAATGCAATTCATACATTTCTTTTGCCAAACGAAATGTATTGCCAGGGTTCTTCTATAATAATTTTTATATCTGCGAAGTAAGCTCCACCGGCGATACAGCACATGCTATGTTTAGAGTTTAAAGTTATTAAATAACGATCTCGTCTCTCTGCTGCATCCCGCAGCCATGGAAACTTTTAAGCAGTGTAAGTTGAGTTGATTGAGAAAAACCTATAGAACTTTGTTCTTTTTCACTAAGTGTTTGTTGCAGAAGTTTGTTGATATATTCCCATGTATAAGTGAGCAAAACGATTGCAGCTTTGCAGGGTAGGGCTGCTAATAAACCGGCATTGGTATCGTTACATCATTAATCAATTGTGCACGTATCAGTTCAAATTTATACATATATAACATTGTCCTTTGGTCAGCAGGTGAACATAAAAAAGGCCTAAGCAATTTGCAAAATTTGGAAGGGGAAGTTTTAAAACTTCAGTTATATTTTTTATTCCTGCAATAACGCATATACCGCAAAGCTGGCAAGCCAGTGTTCACCACTATATTCTCCGCTAACCACTTGTGGCAGTGCCGCAGCTAAATGTTGAACAGCCGAACGCAATAATATTTTTTTTCGTGCATCTTTTTCAGGTAAAGCATCAGCCAGTTTTTTCATACACCAGCTTCTGCTTAAGGATAATCCATCAAGGTGTACGATCTGCAGATCTTTCCGGTCACTCACCACGGGCAAAATGGTCAGGTGTTTTATATCGCTTAATGATAAGAAGCCATTGAGCCATGGTATAAAAGCTGCGGGTGATAATATTCTTTGCATCAGGCAGGCTTCCTGAAGGCTGGGTGATAGAAAATCAGATCCATTGGGTTCCCATACTGCAGGGGCATTTTTGTCTTTTAAAAACAAATCGTTGGATGCTTTTATAATGGCCTGTTTGAAAATATCGTTTTTAGAATGTTCGGCATAATCATATGCCAGACTTAATCCAAAAGCTGTGTTGGGATGCACGCCTGTTCTGTTTGCATAAGTTTGTTTTGGTAAAAAAGTCATCCAGAGATGTACGATTTTTTCAGTGAGCGGAGACAACATTTCTTTCCATTCTTTTCCATCATCATCCACCCATCCGGATAATTCTTCATCAAGTTTAAGCAGCCATGCCCATCCGTAGGTGCGTTCCCAGGAAGCGCTGTTTGGTTGATCAAAGTACCTGATTTCCTGCTGTATATTGGCTTCTGTTAAATTTTGACGAATAGCGGTTCTTATCTTTTCGCCATCTGCTAAATCCGGGAATTGTTTTAATAAACGGATCAGCATCCAGTGGCCATGCACCGAAGAATGCCAGTCGAAGCATCCATAAAATGCAGGATGTAAGGCAGCGGGCAAAAGGATATGATCATCTTTGCTGTTGGAGGTATGACTGGTTTTATTGGGAAATTCTTTTGTAATACATTTTAAAGGTAAAGATGCCAAATGGTTTGCACCGGCTAAGGTTAATTCAAATCCTGAACTATCCTTTTTTATGAAATACAAACCAGACTGCTCCCCGTCGGCTTGAGCCAATAAACTACCATTAAAAAAAAGAAAAGACAACAGGAAAATAATCCTCATGATTTTAATACTTAATGTTCAAAAAAAAACAACTTATTGCAAAAAAATATTAGCAGATAATGATGAAGTTAATATTTTCAACAGATAATCAATAATCCTGAATGCGAATTTGATGTAATTATTTTTTTATCATATAAAATTAATCGGCTGTACAGGCTGATTGATTATTTTCGTGGCATGGCTTTATTAACGGTTAAGGGTTTGTATAAAAAGCAGGGGGGGATTGATGTGGTAAAGGATGTTTATTTTACCCAGGATGCCCTTCAAAAAATTGCCATTGCAGGAGAAGCAGGATCGGGCAAAACAACATTGCTTAAAATGATAGCAGGTTTAATACAGCCCGATGCCGGAGACATTTTTATTTTAGATGAAAAAGTAAAGGG
>JBBRFX010000050.1:0-23819 GCA_038241275.1 Chitinophagales bacterium | reverse complement strand
TTGACATAAATAATCAAAGCTTAAAACTACGCTTCTCTTTTAATTTTGGTAATATCAACAGAAACCATCAAATGCTGATTGATAGTGCAGGAGTATCAAACAACTTCAATTTATTTTTGCAAGGAAAAATAAGTCAAGGATTGGAAGTTTACGGATTCAATGTGAACTAGGCGAAAAAAGGCACATGCCCATAACAAGAGTATTTGCAAAAGCAGGGCTGAACAATGTAACATCAACTATGTACTGCTATCAGCAGTAATTCCAGCTTGACAAGCATTGTTCAGCTTTTGCTTTTTAACATCAACAAATTAACATTTATCAGCTTCGGTTCGGGCAGACAATTTTCAAATGCCCCGCCTTCGCAAATACCCTATCGTTGTGCGTCATGTTAGCGCAAAATATCTCGACAATTTATAATCACTAAAACTATACACAAAAAATCATGGCTGTATTAAATCAATTTCAACAGTATTCTCAGGGAGAAAATACTGTAACAAATAATGTGCTTTTAATGTTTTCAAATCTTTACGAAATAAACGCAAAATATTACGAAGATTTTATAAAAGGGTTGACAGATGATTCAAACCAATACGAAGTAATCCCGAATTTTCTTCAGCAGGTGGGAAACAGAGGCGATGGAATAATAGATGGATTTATTGAAATCAAAGCTTCAAAAATAATAATTGAAACAAAGCTTCATGGTGTTGAATGGGTTGACAAATTAGTTAAATATTCAAAAAGCTTCGACCCAACAGAATATAAATTGCTCATTCATTTAAGTTCAAATAAATATGAAAAAGGTGAAATTGAATTAATTGAAACAAAATTGGCTGAGAATAAAGAATTAGGAAAAATTAATTTCTATTCTTTGACGTATAAGGATCTTGTTGACCAGTTAAAAGAATTAGCAGACACTTATCAGTATGAAAGTCACTTACAAAGACTAAGCGAAAATTTTGAAAGGTATTGCGTAAACATGAATTTAATGCCAAAAAACAATCATATTCTTAGAGCAATGGCTTGTGGGCAATCTTACGATCTAAATATTAGACATCAATTTTATTTTGACCTTGCTTCTAGAGGTTACAGTAATTTTAATTATTTAGGAATTTATAAAGAAAAAACGGTTAGTTATATAGGAAACTTAGAAAATATGATTGAAGCAGATTGGGACGATGTTAATGGATTATACGTTAAGAGTTCTATGTATCCTGTTACACAAGATCAAGAAAACAGACTAGTTTCGGCAATTGAGGATTCGGTTCAACAAGGTTGGGAAGTTGATAATGATCATAGGTTTTTTTTACTAAAAGACTTTTGTGAAACCAATTTTGAAAAAACATCGCCAGGAGGAATTTTTAGAGTTCGCTATTTTTACCTTGAGGATTTGTTATCACCATTTCCTGAAACAATACAATTAATTTCAGAAAAACTTAGACAGATTACCTGGGAGTAAAACACGAACGCACAACATTAAGAACAATAGCCGAAAGCCCCACATAAAAGAGCCCCGCAACTAAAGTATTTGCGGGGCTTTTGGTTATCTGCCTCCCGGCAGACAAGTTGTTTGTTGACCGATGCCGGTTAGTTTGCTACAGGCTGTAATTTAAATTTGATGGCAGTTGTTTCCTTGAATAAATTGCATACTTATTTTATGCAAAAATCATACAATGATTGCGCTACTGGATATTCCGAACCAAAGTGAGCGCTACTCACATAGTGTGTATATTTGGTGCAACGGGGGAGGTTTTTTCACAAACTCTCGTTATGTGCATAATAGCTTTTGGCATCCGTTTCCTTATCTTTGATAGTATCAAATGATGCTATCATGAAGCCACCTTATCAGATCACTTCAAAAATTTTAAAACTTATTAGTATAATTTCAATGAGGCTTGGGGAAGTGAATGCTAACTATTTAAACAAGCAATCCCCGCAACTTCGTAAAAGCAATAGGGTAAAAACAATTCATTCTTCTTTACAAATAGAAGGGAATACACTTTCTTTAGATCAAGTTTTTGCATTATTTGAAAATAAGCGAGTATTGGGACCGAAAAAAGATGTAACAGAAGTTTTAAATGCAATTAAAGCTTATGACCAGCTATCGAGCTTTGAACACAGCAACGAAAAGTCATTTTTAAAGGCACATAAAATTTTAATGGATGGCCTAATAACTAATAATGGGCAGTATCGAAAGTCAGGAGTTGGAATAATGAAAGGAAATAAATTAACCCATTTAGCTCCTCCCGCAGAAAATATTAAATTTCTTATGAAAGATCTCTTTAGTTATTTAAAAACTTCAGAAGATCCTGCATTAATTAAAAGTTCTGTATTTCACTACGAAACAGAATTCATTCACCCATTTTCTGATGGCAATGGTCGTATGGGAAGAATGTGGCAAACTGTTATTTTAATGAATGACTTTCCAGTGTTTGAGTATTTACCTTTCGAAACATTGATTAGTAAAAAACAAAAGGAATACTATTCTGCTCTCTCAAAGAGTGATAAAGAAGGCCAGTCAACTATTTTCATTGAGTTCATGCTACAAACACTTAATGAATCATTAGAAGGTTTATTGCAGTATAATAGCCGAATTATGTCTGATCTGGACAGAATCGAATATTTTCTGTCACATAATAAAAGTGAATTTACAAGAAAAGACTACATGAATATTTTCAAAGACATTTCTCCTGCTTCAGCAAGTAGAGATTTAAAAAAGGCGTTGGGTCTTAAACTTATAACAAAATCAGGGACTCAAAATACTACTAAATACAAGATCAAGTAGTGCTACTGTGCATAATAAAAGTATTGCTGCAGCATGTTGAAACAATCGGCTGCAGTTTACTAACACCAGCGGTTCCTGCGGACGAATATCTGCCTGCGGCAATACTTGAACGTGTGTGTCTTGAACTGATTCGATGATGCACAAAAGATGGAAGACTTTTCAAAGAAATGATTTATAAGTGCAGAGGTTATTATATGCAAAAATCATACAATGATTGCACTATTAACACCACAAACGAAATCAAATCTTAACCCGAAAAATGATAAATAAAAACACACTTAAATTTTTAAAAGACCTTAAACTTAACAACTCAAAAGAGTGGCTTGACGACAATAAAAAATCGTATGAAAATGCTAAGAACGACATTTTGACTTTGACTTCTGAACTGATAACTTCTATTTCGGAATTAGATAAGACCATTTCAAACGCTCATCTCGACCCGAAAAAGTGCATAACAAGACTGAATAGAGATTTACGTTTTGCAAAGGACAAAACACCATACAAGACAGACTGTTATATTGTGTTGAACAAGAACGGAAAAAATAGTTCATCGGCATTCTACTATCTGCATATTGAACCAGACAATTGTTTTGTAGGAGCTGGCGTTTATAACCCTCAACCAGAGCAATTGAAAAAAAATAGGCAAGAAATTGACTACGCTTTTGACGAGTGGACATCCATAATTAAGGACAAACTATTTAAAAAAACATTTCCAGGTGGTATCAACAATTCAGGCGTTTTGAGCAGGACACCAAAAGAGTTTGACGAAGAAAATAAAGCAAGTGAATTTTTAAAAATGAAAGGTTTTTACACTATGGAAAAACTAACAGACAAAGAAATTATATCGGACGACACATTTAAGAAAATCAATTCCTACTTCAAAACAACAAAACCATTGGTTGACTTTTTAAACAAAGCTATTGAGAACGACTAACGGGAAGCCTGGCTGCTAATAATTAAGCTTTCGTTTTGCCCAACGGGCCAGAAATGAAAGCGATGTTGAACGAAACCAGCCTTTGTTAGCTCAATAATTTTATTCCAGTCATTCTTTTTTCTTACTACCCTCAGGTTAAGCATATGCTGTGCTCCTTTTCAACTGCGCCTTAGTGCAGATTGCTTCACCCGCTTTTGCAATAGTGTCCTGTGGGCCGATTCAATTGCTCCAGAACCAATTATACCACACCCGATTTTTGCATATTTCTGATAGTTCATCCTGTTTTTATTCTTGCTGTAATAGCTTATTAATTGATTGGCTGGTTCTCCTCACCTCGGTTTGTGGTGCACCAAAAATACTTATCATATTTGTTCATGCAGCAGCAATGCACACATGCCCGCTGCACCCCTCAATCAGCCATAAATGATTCAACTCCTATGGCTATGCATTAAGTATAAATTTGTGTTGATTTATTATAAGTTGTGCCCACTCAACTTTTAATTGCTATCATTGACTTATACCCATAACTTTACAATAGATTATTAAACATCCAAATCTAATATCATGAAGAACTTTACCTTGGCCCGGTTGCGCATGCTTTTCTCATGCGTACTCATTTTATCTTTTTCTTTTGCACATGCTCAACAGCATACCATCACAGGTTTTTCGCCTACCAATGCGGCTATTGGTGAAAGGGTGACTATTCTTGGTACAAATTTTAGCAGCATTACCGGGGTAAGTTTTGGCGCTACGCCTGCTGCTTCTTTTATAGTTGTGTCTGCCACCCGCATCACAGCCGTGCTGGCTGCCGGTACTTCGGGCAGTATAGCTGTCTCTAAAACCGGCTTTACCACTGTTACAAGAACCGGCTTTACTTTTTCTCCCATTCCCACCGTTAGCAGTATCATTACAGACTTTGGTGGTTTTTGGAATACCAACACTACTGCCAACAATGCTACTTTTCCTAATGATGCTCACAACCTGCTGGCCTTTACCTACGGTGGGGTCAATTACTCCACCGGTGTGGACAATGCAGCATTATCAGCCAATGGTATTGCTTATACAGCTTCCAATTTTAAAGCCTTGCCGGCCATTATGAATGGTAATACCAGCGGGGGCAGTTTATACATTGTGGCAGCCTCTAAAATAGATGGCAATACAGGTGCGGCTTTATTTACGCATCCTAACATAAAGGATCTTACCATGCAGTCTGTTTTATCTGACGGACTCAATGGATTGAACCTTGGTACGGGCTACACCAATTTACCCATAGGAGCTACTTCTAATTTTACGATCAATGGCATCCAGATATCTAAAGCAGGAGATGACGAACCGGATTTGGTGATCACACAAATTGCAGATCCTTCTACATCGGCATTTGATACCTACAGGTTTTTAGATGCATCCAACAATGTTGTAGGTACAGCATTAAATGTTGACCTGAGCAAAATATCTGCCCTTGGTACCTACTACCTGGATCTTTATAATGTGGCAACAGGTGTTCCATTTGCGGTAGCAAAACCCATCAGCAGCAGCTTTACAAATACTACACGGCAAATACGTTTTATAGCTTTTAAGCTTTCCGATTTTGGTATTACTATTGCCAACTATTCGCTGGTAAAAAAATTACAGGTACTGCCTTCGGGGGTTACAGATATGGCTTTTGTAGCTTACAACACTGCGGCCATTAATGTGCCGCCTTCCATTGCAAAAGATTCTTCGGCTACCAGCAGTGCCATCTGCAACCCCGGCGGTGGAGCAGCTAAGCTGGTAGTAAATGCCACAGCCGCAAGTGGCGGAATATTAAGTTACGATTGGGAAATATCTACCAATGGGGGAACTTCCTGGCTGCCGGTTACCAACGGCGGCGTGTACAGTACTGCCACTACCAATGCTTTGAATATTTCTGCTGCTACCATCGGCAACATGTTTCGGGCTAATGTTACAGAGTCAGGCTCGGGCTTTAGTGCCACCAGTGAAACATTTACCATCACTGCCATTGTAAACACAGCGCTTGCAGGCACACTGAATCCTAACGGTTTTACCAATTGTTTAAATGCCATCACCGGCACCACTTCTCTTAGTGTATTGCCCACCGGTGGTTCTGGTTCTTTCAGTTATCAATGGTCTGTTTCCCCAACACTGGCAGGTACTTACACCGATATACCGGGCGCATTTTATAATAATTTAAGCCCGGCTTTAAATGTAGCAGGCACATTATATTACAAAGTAATGATCAGCAGTGGCTGTTTAAGCAGCCTTTCTAACGCCGCAGTGGTGGTGATAGCAGGAGAACAAATCACAAGCGTTACCAATGGTTCTTCCTGCTCGCCGGGCGTGGTTACATTATCGGCCACCGCATCGGGTGGTACCATTAATTGGTATGCGGCAGTAACGGGTGGAAGTCCGTTGGGTAGCGGCAGTAGTTACAACACCCCTTCACTGGGAGCCTCCGCAACTTTTTATGTAGGCACTACTTCAGGAACCTGCCAGTCTATCAGGGAACCGGTAAGTGCCACAATCGTAAATACGATCAGCTTATCCAGCAACAATTTTAATATTAGCTTTGCCAGCAACGTATGTGCAGGAGCGGGATCGGATATAACCATCACTACCAGCGGACTGCCAGACGGTGTGTACAATATGCAATACAACATTACCGGTGCCAATACCGTTACGGGTGCCAACAGCCCCATGACAGTAAGTGGTGGCAGGGGCAGTTTTACAACAGCTCTCTTGTTTACGGCAGGCAGCAATACGCTTACCATTACAGATGTGCAGGTAGGAGCCTGCAGCATTGTTCCATCTTCCGGCAATTCAATTTCTTTTAATGTAAATGCCGGCTCGCCGCTGGTAAGCAATTTTGCAGTACTGGTTTCTGCCGGCTGCAGCAATCAAGCCAGCCTTGCCACAGTAAGCAGCAATACACTTGCCGGTGGTACTTACCTGGTAACTTACGATGTAACAGGCAGCAATACACTCACATCACAAATTTCGCAAATGATATTTGCTGCCGGGGCACCGGGCACGGGTACTTTTCTTTTAGCAGAGTTGGGTAACCAGGGTAGTAATACCATTACTATTACTGGCATCGCTTTGCTAAGTGCGCCGGATTGCAGCAGCGCATTGAGTGCAGGATCGCCTGCGTTTTTAAGCAGCATTGCTGCCTCTGCAGATGCGGGTACGCCCAAGGAAATGTGCGCTTCGGATATTGCTGTAAATATTACCGGAGGCGCTTCTGCAGAAAATTATGTTTCGCTGCAATGGTCCACATCCAACGGTACAGGTACTTTTGCCAATAACAATACAGCAGATGCTTTATCGGCTACCACTTATACGCCCGACGCTGCAGATATTGCCAGGGGCTCAGCCTTTATTACTTTAACGGCCACACCGGCAGGAGGCTGCACACCTGTTGTAAAAACGATTGTGCTTACTATTAATGCCGCCACGGTTGCAGGCACAGTAAGTGCCAGTCAAACCATACCCACAGGCTCGCAACCGGCAGATCTTACTTTGAGCGGTTACACAGGTACAATAGTAAAATGGCAACAATCTTCGGATGCGGCTTTTACTACCCCAACAGACATTGCCAATACAACTGCCGTGCTTACGGGCGCCAGCATTGGGGCACTCAGCACTACCACCTATTTTAGAGCAGTGGTAAAATCGGGTAACTGTGCGGCTGGCAATTCTGCCTTTGTGATTATCAACATGGCACCGCTGCCGGTAAAGTTTTTATACTTTTCTCAAAAATGCGAAGGCAACAATGTGTTATTGCAGTGGGCCACAGCCTTTGAATTAAACAACAACCATTTTATTATACAAAAAAGCAGTGATGCCACCAACTGGCGGGCCATTGCACAAATGACGGGTGCCGGTAACAGCAACAGTGCCCGCACTTATGCCTATACCGATACTGCGGCTGCAGGTGGCATCTATTTTTACAGGATAGCACAAACCGATGTAGACGGCAGCAGCAGCTACTCCGAAGTGGTTAACAGTAATTGTGTGAGCACGGGCAGTAAAAAAGAATTTACGATTTACCCCAACCCTGGCAAAGATCTTTTTGTTTTAAACAATCTGCCGGCAAAAGGCTCTTTTTATATTACAGATAACAAGGGCAGGGAGTTGCTAAGCGTAGCATCCTACCCGGGCAGAAGCTACCAGCTAAACCTGGCTCAGTTACCTTCCGGCGTTTATTATGTAACTGTTTTTGAAAATGGAAAAAGGGTTACCAAAAAATTACTGATAAAATAAGCAGCATGCTTTTACTTTTTATGCAAAACCCCGGCTCTGTGCCGGGGTTTTGCTTTTGGGTTGAATGATATCCCCTTTTATCAGCAACGTCTCCCGCAGAGAACGTTGCGTAACTGAGCTGCAGCATTTTTTTAAAAGTAATTGCTGCATTTTATAATGCCTGTTTTGCAATCCAATCCATACCCACATGGAAGTTTTATTACCAGCTTTACCCTGGTACTAATTTTACAGCAGATGGAGGATGTGGTATTCACGAAAATAACTGGGTAAAATGCCAGCAATATTCTTTGCAAAACGAGCGGGGAAATGATAAATATCCCGTTGCTGAAATAAGGCTATACTGGTTGTGAAGTGACAGGCATTTTTTGGCTCCTTTTTAATTTAGATGCACTATGGTTAGGTCACAGATCGTTGGATTTGGCAAACAGCATTGACTAACCTCCGTTTGGTGCCAGTAGCACCAGTGAAGAATCAATGGTAGAGCATACCGGATTTGCCAATGGTCTTTAATAGCCTCATTTTTTTTGAAGCTAAAAGAAATGAGGCATTATTATCAGCAACGGATGTCAATCTGATTGTGCCCAAGCTTTTAATATAGTGGTAAAGAAAACGGTGAATATTTGTATGAGGAGGTGGTGAAAAGACGATAAACTAAAGAGACCTGCAAATAAGCAGGTCTCTTTTTATCACAGATTTTTTTTCTTTTTACTTCATCAGCTTTAATACTTTATTCAAACCATTACCACGCACATGCAATAAGTAAGTGCCGGCTGCAATATTGCCTGGCAATACAATATTGAGCAGCGTGGTGCCGGATGATGAATTTACCTGGCGACTTAATATTTTTTTACCCTGCATATCCGTCAGCAACAAATGAATATTACCCGTGCTGGCTGTGGTGAGTTTTATTTTAAGTTGGTTGTTGATGATAGGGTTGCTCAACAATACCATTTCATTCTGTTGTGTGCCAGCATCTGCAAAAGATAATACATCACTACAACGACTACTGCTACCCGGTTCTGTAATTTTTAAACGATACAATAATTGTGTTGCAAGCACAGTATCATTAAATATATATTGATAAGTGCCATTGCTTGTCACTGTTCCAATGCCTGTAAAAGAGGATCCATTGATACTTCTTTCAACGTTAAAAATAGCAGGATCGTTATTGGCATTTCGCCATTGCAAATGGCTTATGCCATTGTTCCTGTTTCCACTAAAGGAAATCAATTGTACCGGTAATACAACACCCTGTAATCCCATTTTTAATCCGTTGCCAAAACTGCTTACCCAAATTTCATTGGCATTAAAAGGATTAAAGAAAACCCGTTCCGGCTGGCGGAAAGGATAGCTGGCCACTTGCGTAAAGGTGGGCGTTGCCGCATTCATATTATTACTCATCCAAAGGCCCTGCACTTCGGTAGTAAGATAAGCTTGTGGTAACAGCAAGGGGTTAAAAGTAATGGAAGTAACCCGGTCAAACTGGGTGCCGGTAAGTTTGGTCCAGGAAGTGCCACGGTTGGTTGTTTTAAACAAACCGCCTTTGCCGTTTGGTGCGCCGCCCCATCCGCTGAACACACAAACATACCAGGTGTTTTGTGTTTGGTCAGATGGATCTATAATAATATCTTTTGTCCAGTATTGCATGTCTGCATGAGAAAGATCTGTCCAGCCATTGCCAACAGGGTCATACATAAAAACCCCTGAGCTATTAGTGAATGTACCTGCGGAGGTTCTTCTTCCGGAAAAAGTACAAACCATTTTTCCATCATTCAATACAACGATCGTTGCCGGATGGCCTTGTGTACGGGGAGGATTGGAAAGTTTTGTCCAGTTAGAGGTGGCCAGGTTGTTCAGGTCATTCGTCATCCAGATGCCGCCCTGCCCAGTACCTGCTCCATAGTGAATAACACTTGCATACATGCGGTTGGCATTTCCAGGATCGGTAGCCACCCAAAACACAGGATGATTAAATTGATGCAACAACTGCCATGCAGCTCCATTGTTGGTAGAATAAATAATTCTGCCGCCGGCGTCATTGGCGTCTAAAATAGCATCCTGCAGCCTGGTGCTTTGGTACATATCATGAATGCCGGATGTGCCGGCAAACATGGTATTGTTACTGTTGTGTTTGGCAATGCGATACATGGTATTGATGCTGTGGCCGGTATAATCAAAGCCCCAGCTCTGCCCGCCATTGGTACTTCTTATACCATTGATATCAGAAAAACAACTGAACATATTATTAGCATCCTGCCAATGCAGTTGCCAACTGGTAGTATTTTCTAATCCTATGCTGCGGTAATATTGTTTGGGTGGAGTAGGAGCGTTGGCAACATTTTCGTCAGCGGCATTTACATAAGCCTGTTGCCATGTAGCACCCCCGTCACTTGTTTTGTGTACAAAACCAAAATCGCCAAACAACACTTTATTGGCATTGTTGGGCGCTACGGTAATTCCGAAACAGGCTTCGCCATAACCCCAGCTCCTGTCGCCACCCTGGCCCGACCATCCTGTTCTGATATTTTGATTATTGGCGGTTATGAAAACTTTGCTCCAACTTGTTCCTGCATTGCTGGTTTTCATTACCAGGTTGCCGCCGGTTGCATCATCGTTGCCACCCAGGTACACAGTGTTAATATCATTCCTGGCCATGCCAACATACATTACAAAATCACTTGTGATGTTGATGCCTGTCATTTTTTGTGTCCACACATTGGTACCTGCATCCAATGAATACACCCCCTTTGCAAAGCCATAATAATCATAAGGAACAATACCATTGTACAAATCAGTTGTATTGGCAGTAACACAAAAAAATCTGGTAGTAGTGCCAACTTTTGCAGCAGCAAAAGAAAATATATTTTGTGCTGCAGGCATACCGGTGGTAGCTAAAGTTGCAAAAGAAGTACCGCCATTGGCCGAAAATAAAACCCCTTCATTGGTGCCGATGTAAATATTATTGCCGTCAAAAAAAACGCCGGCAATGGTAATGCCAGCACCCGCATTGGCTGCATTTTTTATCAGGATAAAGTTTGTTCCAAAGTTGTTGGAAATATATAATGCACCATAATAGCCAAGGATAACCCTGCCCGGATTATTATAGTCTGCTTTAAAGGCATACACATCTTCGCCGGCCAACGGGTTGCCCGGTACGGGCGCCCAGGTAGCTCCTCCATCTAATGTTCTTACAGCATAATTAATATTACCATCATTGGCAATGCAATAAGCAGTATTGCTGTTGTTGGTAAACTCATAAGTAGAGATACTGCCTGTTTGTAGTTTGGTAAAATGTACCTGATTGTAACTGGTGCCATAATCAGTACTGTGAAAGAGTTGGCTCATGTCGCAGGTAACATAAAACTCGTTGTCGTTGGCAGGGTTGATTGTTGGATAAAACATGCTGCCACCGCCGCCAACGCCCCTGGACTGCCATGTGGTTGGCTGGGCATTCATGTTAATTAAAAGGGTGCAGCTAAAAAAGGATAATAAAAAAAGCTTTTTCATAAGCAAGTATTTTGGATTTTACCTGTTGTATTATTATCAAAAATTCAGCCATCTTGCCGTATAAAGATCAGCAGATAAAAAATCGAATAGTTTTACCTGGTATGTTACGTAGTTCTTCTTAAAATGGTTAGTATTTTTACAGGGAACGTAAGCAATTAACCCCGTAGTTCCAGTGTGTTTTTTACCTTCTGGCCATGTCTCACTTTAGTCCTGTCTGTGTCAATAAAGCGGTAAGGTTGTTTGCGATAAATGCAAGAATGATGGACAACTTTTCCTTGTGTCCCAGCGGGGTTTTCGCCGATCTAATTTTCTGCAGGAAAGATATTTGCCGGCGAAACCCCGATGTGTAATAGTCTTGCTACGTAATTCATTAAAGAAAACCCACATACCGCCGTTGTTCTCTTTTAGCTGCAAGTGTATTCGTGCATCGGGGTTTCGCAGTTAGCCCTTAAGGAAATGAATATAATGCTTGCGAAAACCCCGCTGGGACGGAAACCCCACATACCGCCGTTGTTCTCTTTTAGCTGCAAGTGTATTCGTGCATCGGGGTTTCGCAGTTAGTCCTTAAGGAAATGAATATAATGCTTGCGAAAACCCCGCTGGGACGGAAACCCCCGCTGGGACGGAATGTCTCACCTTAGGCCTGTTTGTGTCAATAAAACGGTAAGGTTGTTTGCGATAAATGCAAGAATGATGGACAACTTTTCCTGCCAACAAAAGCCATTAAGCTCTTTGCCACGAATGCACGAAGAAGGCAAATTGCAATCGCTTATTTAAAAAATATCGGATGCAACTCTAAAAGTGTTGGCGTGTGCTTCGATGATGGTTTTAATTGCTGGCGAGTAGCCGCCGCCCATGCTTACCTGCAAAGGAATGCGGTTTTTTTTGCATAATTTAAAAACAAGTTCATCCCTCTTCTTACAACCCTCCATGGTACAGGAGAGTTTGCCCAATTTATCAGTTTCTAAAATATCAACACCGGCTAAAAAGAAAATAAAATCAGGCTTTTGTTGCTCAATTAATGCAGGCAAGGTTTCGTTTAAGATCAATAAATATTGTTCGTCGGTTGTAAAATCAGGTAGCGCAATGTCTAAATCAGACACTTCTTTTTTAAACGGATAATTTCCCTGGCCGTGCATAGAAAAAGTGAACACCTGTTTGTTGTTTGAAAAGATTTCTGCAGTGCCATTGCCCTGGTGTACATCTAAATCAACAATTAATATTTTAGATGCCAGTTGTTGATCTATCAAAAATTGAGCACCAATAGCCTGGTCGTTTAGCATACAAAATGCTTCGCCCCTGTTGGTAAATGCGTGATGTGTTCCACCGGCAATGTTGAACGCAACGCCGGTCTCCAAAGCTTTTACGCAACCTGTAATAGTACCTTGTGCAATGCATAACTCCCGATCTATTAATTGTGCCGAAAGTGGGAAACCAATTTTTCGGGCGGCTCTTGGTTCTAAATTGAGTTGCAGTAAATCGTTTACGTAACTGGTTGTGTGAACGGCTAACACATGTTGTAAATCGCACATCCCGGGTTCAAAGAAATCGCTTTGCAGGGCGGTGCCTTCATGCAACAATTGCTGGGGCAGCAAATCGTATTTCAACATCGGAAAACGATGGCCCTCGGGCAACGGGTGCTTATAAATGGGATGAAAAGCAATTGGAAACATTTTTATTTGTATTCATGCGCCTGCAACCATGGCAGAGGGGTTAACATTTTTGATTGTACCTTTTTAGTATGCTTTGATGGTTTCCTTTTTTACTGATTTTTCTTTCAATATTTTTTTATAAACTATTTTTTTCAAAATGATTGATTAACCTGGCTTAGCAGCTTTGGCCTGCATAGCATTAAAACCCATAACATCCGCCTCTTTTTCTAATTTAATATCATCATTGGTAACCATTAAGTTTTTCATTTGCCTGGCGGGTTTAACCATACCTTTTTTTTGTTGAACAACATGCCAGGCTTCATGTGGCAAATGTTTTTCCTGCCCTGGTACTAGGTGTATATCCGCACCGGGTGCATAAGCCAGGGCATTTAGTTGTGCAGGCTGAGAAGAATTGTAATGCACTTTTACATCGTTTATGTAAAAACCTGCCAGGGTTTCAACGCCGGCTTTTAAATGATCGGGCAAGCCTGCTTTACTTTCTTTTTTTAGTAAAACTTTTCTTTTCATTTTTAAAATTTATTTCCTGCCAGTAGGTTTAAAATTCATGCGCCGGAGCCGCCACCTGTGTTTTTGATAAAGATAAATGATAAGTATTTAAGCCGGGCTTTATTCGTGAAGCCCCCTAATTGAAGTATAACAAATTTCTCCCCGCATTGTCAGATGGTTCCCTGGTGTGGCTACTGTACTACTGTGGTTAATAGTATCAGTTTACTTATCGTTGGATAGTTACGCTGCATGGAAAAGGATGGATACTGTTACTCGTGTGCTGTTATTTTTTTATTTGTACTCATGCATGCTATGTTCTTTTTTCTTCTTTTAAAAGCAGGGCAGGAGGCAAACAAAATATTGATAAGTAATCATATATTATATTTAAAGGCTATTTTGCATACAAACCTTTTGTAAATGAAAATTACCAAACTCATCTGCTGCTTATTGCTTGTTACCAATGCCTGTTTTGCCAACAATGATTTTCTTCAAAGCCTGCAAAACACATCGCCCAACAACCATAAAACATTATTGATTTTTTATAAACCCGATTGCCCGTATTGCAGCAATATGGACAAAGTGATAACGGCTGATACTGCTTTTCAAAAGCTGCTCATTGGTACTTATAATGTACAGGTATTTGATATTACCAGCACAGAAGGAAGGCTAATGGCCGACAAATTTAATATACATGCTGTGCCTGCCATGATGCAATACAACAACCTTACCGGCCAATCTCAAATCACAAAAGGGTTTGCAGGTATTCAAAAGTTAAGTCAGCAACTTCAAATTGAGATGCTGCCGGCAGAGGCCCATACAGCACAACGGCTGGCTTCCCCAAATGCTGCCTGTGGTGATGGAATTGTAAACGGCGGAGAAGCATGTGATGATGGAAACACCTTAGCCGGCGATGGATGTAATGCTGTTTGCAGTGTAGAACCAGGTTATGTTTGCAACGGCAGCCCAAGCGCATGCGCTGCGGTTTGCGGCGATGGGATTGTAGCTGGTGTAGAATCATGTGATGATGGAAATAATGCTGCCGGCGACGGTTGTAATGCTGTTTGCAATGTGGAGCCTGGCTTTAATTGCGTAGGCAACCCAAGCGTGTGCTCGCCTGCAAATGTATGTGGCGATGGCGTTATACAGGGAACTGAAATATGCGATGATGCAAACCTTGTAAGCGGCGATGGTTGTGATGCCAACTGCACACTCACTGCTTGCGGCAACGGCATTGTTACCGCCGGCGAACAATGCGATGATGGCAATATCAGCAACGGCGATGGTTGCAGCAATACCTGCAGCCTGGAACCTCCTGCCAACGATAACTGTTCTGGTGCAAGCGTTATCAGCGGGGTAAGTGGTGCCCTAAATGGCAACAACATGCTGGCAACCAACTCAGCCGTGGCCGCTACAACCTGCGGCACTCCCACCAGGGACCTATGGTATAGCTTCACCATCGCAGGCACTAAAAACTATCGCATCAATATAAACGGAACCGGCATCAGCGATCCCATTGTTGCCCTCTATTCCGGCACCTGTGGCACATTGGTGCAGCAGGCCTGCAACGATGATATCGTAGCTGGCAATGTGTTCTCACAAATTCAGGGTACGCTTGCAGCAGGCACATATTATGTGCGGGTGGGCTCTTTTGGCAGCAGCAATGGCGGTAATTTTTCGCTGGTTTATAATTTTAATATGCCCAATGTTTGCGGCAATAGCATTATAGAAAGTACAGAGGAATGTGATGATGGCAATATAGCCACCGGCGATGGCTGCAATAATAATTGCAAAATAGAAAATGCTGCTTTAATCACCGGCGTGTCTGTAAACAACGATTCTACCAGGCCAAATCCAAGCGCTATGCTGGAAGTAAAGTCTTACGACAAAGGCTTGTTGATTCCACGCATGAATACCACTCAAAGAATTGCTATTGTTACCCCTGCCAAAGGCCTGATGGTTTTTGATATCAGCAGCAATACTTTTTGGTATTATAGCGGAACAGCCTGGGCGGAAATTGGCGGAAGTTCCGGCGGCACAGGTAGCGGACTGCCTGCAGGCACAGCTTCACAAACACTGCGCAACAATGGCAGTACCTGGATAGCCAATAGTGCACTTCAAAACGATGGCAGCAATGTAACAGTTACGGGCCAGCTTAAAATTAATGGTGGCTCACCTGCGGCAGGCAGGGTATTAACCAGCGATGCTGCGGGTACGGGCTCATGGGCGGCCCCTTCCTACGATTCTACCAGGAACACTGGTTTCTCGGTTGGTAATAGTTTCAACCAACCTTTTTCTACTGCTTTTTTACCAATTATTAATGCCGAAAGTTTTGATGATGGCAATAACGTAAGCAGTGGTGTATTTACCGCACCTGCGGCCGGCGTGTATAACTTTAATGCCAACACCAGTTTCGCATTCAACAATATAACCAGCTTATCTACCATACAACTGGTTATTGAATCTCCGGCTTCTGTTTTTTATGGAACGCAGTCACAATTGTTTCCTGCTGGCTTTAGTGGTGTAGCCGATATGCAGGCTAGTACTATCATTAAATTAGCCGCCGGTGCACAGGTAAGACTCAGTATAAATGTGTATGGCACCACGGGAGTTCAAAACCTCTCAAGAATAACTTTGCGGGGGTTCAGGCTGTATTAATGAGCGGAGTAAGAGAAGGATGGGAGAGGAGGAATTGATAGGAAGGATTATTCCGCTTTTATTAACCATCGGTATGTTATTGTTTTTTGGACTGGCTCACGCTGTTCTGCCGCAGGCAGCTCACTTATTACAACTAATACAAACAGTTTTTAACCGCAGTAAGTATTTGCTTAAAATGTAAACGATACCTAATTAAATTACCTGCTTTTTATTGGTTGCTTTGTTTATTTGGGCTGCTCTATGCTGCGGTGGCAGACCGCTGGATTTGGTAGACAAGTTTGAACACTGAGCCAGTGAAGGGGTTAATACGCACAAAACAAAACAATTGCATCCGTTCCTGATTCATTCGCATAATTGCCATGAATCATTTCTATTATTTTCTCATTTTTCTCGAACATGTTGCGTAGGCTTCATCAATATCCTTTTTTGTGATAAAAACGGCGTTCACTTCCGGTGCTCTGTCAATGATCGTTTTCCAATCGGAACAAGCTTCCTTATATTTTCCTAAGGCATAATATGTTTTACCCCGAAAATAATAAATCTCAGTATCAGAATGATCTAAATTGAACTGAGGAAGTATTTCATATTTTCCGGATAACAACAGGTTAGTATAAAGCTCCTTAAACAATGCTAAATTTGAATTAAAATCAGCCAAAGCATTTTCATATTTAGCCAAATTGAATAAAATGAATCCACGTAAAAAATAATACGTATGTACTTTTGAAATGCTTGTTTGAGTGGCCATGCTTACTGAAGAATCGGCATAAGGTAAAGCATGCGCAAAGTCCCCGTTTCTTGCATATGCCAAAGCGAATTTATTAAATAGGTTGATCTTTTGATGTGGCAATAGTTTGTTACCCGCTGAATTATAATAATCAACTGCTGCCCCAACACCATTTAGCTCAAGGTAGCAATCGGTTATACTTTCGGTTGATGTGTTTGTTTCTTTATGTAACAAAGCATCTTTCTCATAACTGAGAAGGGCATTTTTGTATTCTTTAATGAGATAATAACAATCACCTAAATACTTATATATGCGTGTTTTTTCCTGTAACCCAATCACTTCTTTTGATTGATATTCTTTAAAAAATTTTAAAGCATCTTGTACTTTGAAGATGTATTTTTGGTCAGCCTGGTAATCTTTTAGATGATAAAGCCCGGTATAATAAAATTGATCCGGGTTAACACCACCGGCATCAGCATAATTCCGAATTAGAACGATGGCATTTATCATTTCATAAAAGCGTTTTTCTATGTCCTCTTTATTTCCTGAACCAGGCCCCTTTTCAAGAAGGCAAATTGCTACATTAAGGTTAGTGGGATTTTGATCGGGTTTACGGGGAAAACCTGCTAACTTGTAAAAGGCAAGCGCTTCTGTCCATTTTTTAGAGGCCTGGTTTTCTAAACCCTGTTGGTAGTTTTTTTCTGCTTCGGTAGTTGCAGTTCTAATTCTTTCATTTTCTTTACTACGAAACAACTCGGCTGCTATTGCTCCGGGCGATTTTTCGATTGTACCTGCAATTACTTCACCCTTTTCGTTGATTGAGAAAAGCTTGTCATTTAAAATTACTTGTGCTCTTCCATTTTCAAAGCCTTTCTTATTATAAATTTCATCGTATTTAAAATCAATAACCACCGCCCCATTTTTATTTATAAATCCCCATTTATTCAAATATAATGCAGCATAAAGTGTTCCTGTGGTAGCAAGTATCCGTTCGTATTTCAATTTCACCACCTCCTGGCCGTTTGCGTTAACCAATCCCCATTTCCCCCATGTCATCTCGACAAATAAATCATTTACATCAGGCTTTTCAGAAATAAAATAATGATCAGTATTTCTGGTTTCAGAGATTGGGTTTTTACTATTCGTTTTTTGGGATCCGCTTGAAGAAGGTGTACCATAAGTTTTGGAAGGCGTACTATAAGTTTTGGAAGGCGCACTATAAGTTTTGGAAGCTGGGGTATAGGTTTTATTTGGAGTAGATGGTATTGTGTAGGTTTTGGTAGTTACCGGCGCTACATAAGCTTTGCCATTGCCTACATTTTTCCCTTGGCTGCTAACGGTAGTGGTTTGTGAACACACACATATGGGAAACAGTAACGTGCCAATTATCATTAATGCTTTCATTTGAAAAGTATTTCAAACAAGGTAGGGATTTTATTCCTTTAATGCTACAACGTATCTCCGTACCGGCGCAAGGATCTGCCGCAGGTAGCTCACTTGTTACAACTAATACAAGAGGTTTTTAACCGCAGTAATTATTTGCTTAAAATGTAAACGATACCTAATTAAATTGCATGCTTTTTATTGGTTGCTTTATTTATCCAGGCCGGGCGATGCAGAATTGCGGCTTTCTTCCTTAACGAAGTTTATCTGCCATGGCAGGTGAATGGATCTGCCGGGGGATGCTGCGTAGTGGCTGTAGGAGAGAGGAGTGATGAGTTATGAGTTATGAGATGCTGTTTGAAGGTTTGAGGTTTGAGGTTTGAGGTGTCTTTGGAAATGAGCGGGTGGGCCTTGAGTGGGATGAGAGTGGGATGTCTAAGACAGGTCAAAAGCTTTCAATCATATACTTCCTTTCTATGTCCTATTTCAATGATGAAGATGGTTAAAACTTTGTCTTCAATTTTATAGATAACACGATAATCGCCTATTCGTATCCTGTAACCCTCACGGGCTGTAAGTTTTTTGCACCCCCCTGGCCTGGGATTGGCCGCAAGTTGGTTAATCGCTTTTACAATACGATTAAAATATGGAGCAGCAATTTTACCTAATTGTTTTTGTGCATGCCGGTCAATTACAATTTGGTACATTACTTAAGGCGTTTTGCATTTAATTCTTTTACTGCCTGTGCAAAAGGAATAAATGCATGCTTACGTTTAATTGCTTTATCGTAAGCTTTTATATCCTGCATTTCTTCTGCCAGTTCTATCAGTTTCTTATACTGGCTTACCGGAATTTGTACTGCAACAGGTTTACCCTTTTTATTGGTTACTATATTTTCTGAAATAGTCATATTAAATATTGTGAATCAAATTTACCAAACTTGTTTGTTATTTACTATAGCATTTTCAGTTGCCTGCCATTGTTTACGCCTGAGCAATTGGTATACAGCAATAGGAATATTGATATACGCCAGGGTTTGCTGCTTTTAAAATTGCCCGCTTTTTATTGGTTGCTTTATTTATGTAGGCTGCGCTATGCTGCGGTCATAGACCGCTGGATTTAGTTGGCATCAGTGACCAACCTTCGGTTGAACACTGGCGCCAGTGGGGCGGACTTGGTAGACAGCAGTGACCAACCTTCGGTTGAACACTGGCGCCGGTGAGGGATCTGCCGGGCAGGGGAACAGCAGCACCGGAGAATCAAAAACTTAATTATTGAGCGTAAACAAACTCTATTTCGCTGCCTTCAATTTATTTTTATTTAAGTATTCCCTGAATTCTCTAAAAGTCATCTTTTCAGTTTCTTTTGCAATTTTTTCCTTTGTGTTGTGATAAATAAGGTTGAATTTTTTTATCTCATCATGCAACTAATATTTGCTATTGGGGTAAATGAAATAGTTTTATAATTTTTGTCCATCAGCCAGCGCATGCCATAATTCAAAACCACATTGCGGCTAATGCGCCAATCGCCCCCAAAGTTTACAGTGTAAGGATGCACTACATCCCATTTTAAAGTGTTGGTAATTATGGAACTACCGGTGGGTGCTGTAAATGATTTATTTACAGCATCAATTGGGGTGGTAGTGCTTTTACCTTCATAAATTACTTCTGCAAAAAAATTATAAATGGGGCCGCCGTATCGCAAGTTTAATCCAAGCGTAATCAAATTGTTGGAGGCTATAGTACTAGCCTCTGCTTGTTCATTGGTTACATTATCCTCCAACAAAAAATTTACCTGTTCTTCGTAAAAAGAACTGCGGATGAGTGCCGACAAGAGTACTCTTTTGCCAATACCGGTTCCGGCATTAAGCCATAAACCACTGCCACTATTCCTGTTTATACGGAGGCTCTTTAAACTACCGGCACTGTCTATGCCATAGGTATATATTTTACCGAAAGCCAGATCTACAAATGTTGCATTCCAGTTGTCAGCAATAAACTGTTTAGCTTTTTCCTGTATGGCTGCATTTCGCCTGCTATAATGTGTTGCCATCTGCACATCATTTTCTGCCAGCAATGCACGTGTGGCTCGTAATTCTGTCGGCCTTGTAAGTGTATCTAAAGATGCCAGCAATTCCTTTTCAGTTTGCCGTAGCGTGGTAAGTTCTGTGGTAAATGTTTGTTGAACATCGTCATAAGCCCCTTTTACCAGCAGCGGATCTTTGCCCCGGTATAAACTCATTTTTAAAGCGCTGCCAATGCGTCGGTCGCCGGTTTCAGTTAGTATGGTTCCAATAGAAATATCGAGGGATGAAAACATGCGCTGTAACCGGGTTGCCCGTTGGTATTTTTCCAAATTCTTTTTATTGTAAAACAATTCCCAAATTGGTTGGGCTTGTATGGCAAGATTTGGATTTACCCGCCAGTTGCGAAAACTCCAGTCTACTTTAAAATCTTTAATAGCAGCAGTACTGGCCACCTGGCTAGGCGCCTGCCCCATTAAATCAAACAAAGGAGAAGTAGGAATGGCAAACTCCCTGGGCGCAGGCTTATCCCGGCTGTCGCCGGAAGAAGTTTCCTGAGCAATAACTGTTTGACAAACGCCGCAATTGAATAATGTAACGAGTACTATAATTGTTTTTCTCATTGGTGCCAGTGAATAATTTTGTTATGTAAAGTTGCATTTCACTTTTTCATTTGTTATCAGCCGAAGGCAGTATTTGTAAGCCTTGGTTTCTACTGCTTTTTAGGTAGTGGCGTAAAATTTTAAGATTAGCTTTAGAAGCTTCTGTAATTTTCGACCGCACGAACAGCTATACAAACAAGAGATCCATTCAACTTTTATCCTCCGTTGCTGGTGCAATCCGCTTTCCGGGAGAATACTTTTACTCTTCCGCATTAAATTTTGAAAAAGGCATTGACCATCTTGATATGATTTCCATCACGCCTACTTATTTCCTCTTACTCCCGGTAACACATAAGGAAAAGTATCTTCTGGCCGCGGCAGTTTTGCTTTGTCTCCATCAGACAATACGTCATAAGCTTTTTGGGTATAATAGGTAGGATTGTGATGTCCAAAATCTATCAACGGAAACTGGCGTATATCCTGCGGTCGGTTGCCATCGCCACTTATTACCGTTGAAAGGTGTGAAGCAAAATCTAATGGATTGGTGAGACCAAAATCTCCGTTATCTCTATCAATTTTTTCCCGGGAATAACCGTTGTATTCAAGAGGATTTGCTGTCATAGGAAAATATCTTTCCCCACAATCATAAAATTCATCGCCGCTGCTGTGAGCCACGGCACTGTACCAGTTGCGGGTGCCTGGAATCTTAAACGTAGAAAAATACAATGCAGGCGACCATATTTTTGTAATTGGATCTACGCCATATTCAAAACGTTGAATTTTAGATTTACCCAACAGGTTATGACTTTTGTTTACAAAGACCTGGTCACCTATTGTTCTGGGTGCAGCAAAAGTGTACACACCTGCTACATTGTAACCATTCCCTTCCAAAAAGGGTGCAGAAATCAACGCCATGCCGCCACCCAAACTATGCCCTGTTACAAATATTTTTTTGTTTTTGGCCTTCGCTTCAAACCTGTTGAGCGCTGTAATCAGATTGTTTCTAATAACTTTAAAAGAAGCCCACATTCCTGCATGTATTTTTGCCCCTGCCAAAGGTCCATCCGCATTTACAGGAATAAAGTAAAAATCAGTACCTATCCATTCCCATGCATCGCCTTTGTATACATCATCGGTACCACGCCAAATTACCAAAATGTATTCTTCGGTAGATACCAACATCACTTCAGGATCAAAACCCGGAATTCTTATTTCATTGGTAGCAAAGCTGAGGCTTGCAAAATCTTCCCGTTTGTTCAAAAACTTAAACCGGGGTTTTGATTTTTCAAAAGCAATAGAATCGGCGACAAATCTTTCCTGGGCAGAGGGTTGATTATTGGCAGGAGGAGGAGGAGCTGGTGCGGCTACAGGAGTACCCTTAACGTTATCTACAGCCACTAAAACCGGGGGATTTTTCATAACCAATTTATCAGTATTGATCACCCTGTTACTAGCCAACATGGTCGACTGTGGACGTGCCAAAACTGCTGGCTTCACGGGTTTGGCATTTATGTTGTAAAACCAATGACTGAAACGGTTGGCAAAATCACGTTCAAAACTACTGTTACTGCTACTGTTTAAAGAGCTGGATCTAAAAGAAGCGCTGGGAAAGGAAGAAGGATTTTTCAATTTGCGCATTTCAAAGTCTAAACGCTCGGCGTACACCAATTGGCTCATTTTAGAGAGCAAGAACGTGTTGACCTTGGTACGACCTGGCGATTGGTTGTGGTTAAAATTTTCAAAACAATTGATTTCCTTTGCAGGAATGTTGTAATCTACTGTGGCATTCACAGTACCAGTTTGAGAATGAGCGGCTACATAAATAAATGCTCCGCAAAACAAAAGCATACCCGTTTTCATTGTTATTTATTTTTAAATGACGAATAAATTCATTTCATTGATGTAACTGCGATAAAAAAGCTTCCACTTCGTCTAAACATTTGAATTAAAAAGAATGGTATTAAAAAGCTTTGTTACCAATTATTTAGATGCTGTAAAAATGCAATGAACTTTTTTGCAACACCATACCTGAACCAAATGAATTTGAACGCTAAAAAATACCTGAATCCAGTGATAGTGATTTTTTTACAACCAGATTTACTTTGCCTATTATCTTAGAGATCCAACAGCCAACAATGATGAGCATGGTTAAACGAATGACCCGAGCAGCTTTCTTGCATTTTTATAGAGTACTGCTATCATTGTTCCCTTAGTATAGCATGGCGCAAACGAATGATCCGGTTGCAGATAGTTTAAAATTGTATGGAGTAAATTGTAAGCAGACACCAATAAACAGCTCCCTGGCATGCAGTCTCCCGCTTTAGCGTGCCAATACATGCCAAATAATACCAACGATTGAATTTGGAATTGTATGTTACCGGGGGTTTAATTTTAACGAGCCCATTCTTTTAGTGTAAGCTATTCTTGCCAGTCGATTTTTAATTTGTTGGTTACTCTTTGTAGGCTGCACTATCCACTGCGGTTTAACAGCCAGAAATAGCAGAAAGCAGTAGCCAACCCTCAGTTGAAATCTGGCCCAGTGAGCATGTGAAATGTAGGCAGTATCCTTTAATCCATATCCTTTGATCTTCTCCAATCTACTAGCCGGATGTAAAAACTAATGGCTACAAAAATGATCAACCCAAACAGCAACGAAAAGTTTGCACCCGTGGGCCGGTTAGCATCTCCTGCAGTTATGTGAAGGAGCTCCATGACCATGCCGCCGCCGATGAGGCTGATGATGATTCGGAGCCAGGGTTTTCTTAGGTATTTCATGTTGGGATTTGTTTG
>JBBRFX010000049.1:0-23939 GCA_038241275.1 Chitinophagales bacterium | reverse complement strand
TCGGGAATTTTAGGTTCCCATAATTTAAGTGCTTACATCATAAGTAAACATGCTGTAGTAGGCATTATGAGAGCCACAGCAATTGAAGCTGCTCCCCGAAATATCAGGGTAAATTCTATAAATCCCGGCCCGGTAAATAACAGGATGATGCGATCCATTGAAGAAGGTGAAGTGGCCGGACATGCTGAAGAGGTAAAAAAACATTTGGAGAACAGCATTCCATTTGGACGCTATGCAGAACCCATTGAAATTGCCAAATTAGTTTTATTTCTTGCAAGTGATGATAGCCAATATATAACAGGTACTACACAAATAATTGATGGGGGAATGTCTGTACAATAATTTAATTATAATATAATACGATGAAAGATAGCTATCACTTTGTTGCCATTTCCGGAAGTTTGAGAAATAAATCTTACAACACAATGGTGTTAAAAACGGCACAAAAACTTGCGCCTCAACATATTGCTATTGAGCAAATAAATATTACAGATGTACCTATGTACAATTTTGATTTGTATGAAAAAATTATACCTGAATCGGTTGAAAAAATAAGTACTGCCATCAAAACTGCTGATGCACTTATTATAATTACACCGGAATATAATTATTCTATTCCGGGAGCACTTAAAAATGTAATTGATTTTCTTTCTAAACATCCTGCAAAACCATTTGACAAAAAAGCGGTGGGTATTGTAAGTGCTAGTCCAAGTTTATTGGGTGGTGTAAGAGCCCAATATCACTTGCGGCAAGTATTGGTGGCAGTAAATGCTATGACGATGAACGTTCCGGAAGTAGTGATTACAGAGGTAAACAAAAAATTTGACGAAGCCGGAAATTTAACTGATGAAAAGACAAAGGAGTTTTTAAAAACCTTTATTGAATCCCTGGCTGTTCATAGTGCCAATTTTAGTGGTGAAGTGTTAATGTAACATTTATGAAAAATGAAATCATGCAATCAACAAAAGCTCAAACAACAGTGCGCATAATATTGGGATTGTTTCTTGTTTTCGCAGGCGTGAGTCATCTTAGTTTTATGCGAAAGGAGTTTTTAGCACAAGTGCCAGACTGGTTGCCTATGAAGCCGGATCTGGTGGTACTTTTATCAGGAGTGGTAGAAACAATTTTAGGTGCTTCATTGCTTTTCTTATCAAAACAGAAGGTTACCGTTGGCTGGATAGTTGCCTTTTTTTTCGTCGCAGTTTTTCCGGATAATATTGCTCAATTAATTAATCACAAAGATGCTTTTGGTTTAAACTCCGATTTGCTTCGCTGGCTAAGATTACCATTTCATCCACTGTTGATTGTATTAGTATTTTGGAGTGCAGGTGCCTGGGCCACATGGAGAAATAAAATAAAATTAAAGAATACATTTCATGAGTTATCACCTCAACAAAATATCAATCAATAATCAATTCAATTCATCAATAAAAAAAAGTAAAATGGAAAATTTAACAACAAAAGAGGATGCAACTACTAAAGCCATCGAAAAGCAAACAATAAAAATTCCTTCCGATGTGTTTTTGTTCACTGCAATCGGCACAATGGCTATTTCACTTACATTAAAATGTTTAGGAAGAAGTAAAGATGCGGAATTTGTGGGACAATGGGCGGCACCCATTCTCATTTTAGGAATTTATAACAAATTAGTAAAGCAGGAAGAAAGTAGAAAGTAAAATTAAAAAAGCTGTCAGCGATAACCGATAAGAGGCCGTTCGTTCCTTACTCATTTATTAAGCGTATAAGGTTTGCGGCAAGGAGATTGAATTCTCAATCTCCTTTTATTGGTTTTAATAAATCCCAAACAACAGGATCAAAAAAAAATATTACGTTTTGTTCATCAACTCTTTAAGTAGGGAAAATTCCTTTTTTATATAAAAATCAAAAAAATGGAAAAAGAAATGACAATGACCGAAGACATTGTGGCAATTGCCGCAACAGATTGTAAAACTCTTGCTGCCGCAGTAACTGCTGCAGGGTTGGTAGAAACTTTGCAGGGCAAAGGGCCATTCACAGTTTTTGCACCTACGGATGAGGCTTTTGCTGCTATACAATCAGAAGTGGATAAATTATTGAAACCTGAAAACAAAGAAAAGCTTTCTAAAATTTTGACATACCATGCTGTAAGCGGAAAAACGATGGCGGCTGATTTGGAAGACGGACAGGAGTTAACCACGGTAGAAGGGAGTAAAATAAAAGTGATGATGAAAGGTGGAAAGGTAATGGTAGGTGGCGCAGAAGTTACGACTGCTGATATTGCAGCTTCAAATGGAGTAATTCATGTAATTGACAAAGTGTTGTTACCGAAAGATTAAATCTTTCTAATCATCAAAATAAAGCCTTGCCTAAGTGAGGTTTTATTTTTTAAAAAAATTCTTTTAAAAAGAACCTTCCATTTTACGTAATCCAAAAAAAAATTTAAAAATGTCCATTCAAACAGTTAATCCCACCACAAATAAAGTGATTGAATCTTTCACAGAATTGACAGACGAACAGGTGAATGAAGCAGTAGAAAAAGCAGCAAGCACTTATGAAAACTGGAAAAAGACCAGTTACAAATCGAGAGCTGCTATACTGCACAAGGTTGCTGGTTTGCTAAGAGAAAAGAAAGACATGTTAGCAAAGATGATAACATTAGAAATGGGTAAATTATTGGCACATGCCGATGGAGAAATAAAATTAAGTGCCGAAATATTTGATTACTACGCCAAAAATGCCGAAAGCTTTTTAGCAGATAAAATACTCCATCCAACGCATGGTGATGCACTCATCAGACATTCTCCTATAGGTGTTTTGTTGGGTGTAGAGCCCTGGAATTTTCCTTTTTACCAGGTAGCCCGTTTTGCCGCACCCAATATTATGACAGGCAATACTATTTTAGTAAAACATGCTTCCATTGTTCCTCAATGTGGTATTGCCATTGAGGAAATATTTAAAGAAGCAGGAGCACCTGATGGCTTATACACCAACCTGTTAATATCCGGCACACGGGCATCTGCACTGGTTGCAGATAAAAGAATAAAAGGCGTTTCGCTTACGGGTAGCGAAGCTGCAGGTGCCAGCATAGCTTCTGAGGCAGGAAAGCACTTAAAGAAATCTGTATTGGAACTGGGCGGAAGCGACGCATTTATTGTACTGGATGATGCCGATATGGATAAAACAGTTGAGTGGGCGGTAACAGGCAGGATAAATAATAATGGCCAATGTTGTGTAGCCTCTAAAAGATTTATTGTGGTAGAAAGTGTGGCAGATATTTTTTTAGAAAAATTTAAAACGAAATTTACTGAATTAGTAGTTGGTGACCCAATGGATGCCACCACACAATTAGGGCCCATGAGTAGTGAAGCAGCAGCGGAACAAATAGCAACGCAGATAGAAAAAGCAGTTGATGGTGGAGCAAAAATTTTATTGGGAGGAAAAAGAGTAAAGAGAGAAGGTGCTTTCATAGAGCCAACAATCATTACCAATATGCAAAAGGATAATCCAATTTATTATGAAGAAATATTTGGCCCTGTGGCTACATTTTTCAGGGTAAGAGATGAGCAGGCCGCAATCGATTTAGCGAATGATTCACCTTATGGCCTGGGTGGTTCCGTATTTACACAAGATATTGAAAGAGGAAAACGGGTTGCAGATCAGATTGATACCGGCATGGTTTTTATCAATCACCCCACCTGGACGCAGGCTGATTTACCTTTTGGCGGCACCAAACGGTCTGGTTACGGAAGGGAGCTATCAGAATTGGGTATTGATGAATTTGTAAATAAAAAACTAATCCGCATCAGCGAATTATCAGATCCTTTTTAAACAAAATAAGCCGAACAAATTTTAATTATGTCAGTTTTAAATTTTTAAAAAAATGGATTACCAGGATTTTAAAAAATGTATAGATGCCTGCCTCGCCTGCGCCGTAGCGTGCAACCATTGTGCGTACGAATGTTTGCATTCCCCGGAAGTGGCGCAGCGCATTCGGTGCATTCAACTTGACCATGAATGTGCTATTATCTGCTTTGCCGCCGCCAATATGTTGAGTTCGGGCAACAAATGGATTGGTGCACTTTACCAGGAGTGTGCTGAAATTTGCGATGCTTGCGCCGAAGAATGTGAGAAACACACCAACATGGACCATTGTAAAAAATGTGCTGAAACGTGTAGGAAATGTTCCGAAGAATGTAGATCTATGATTAAAATGGCAGCTTAAAAAATATTCCAATTTTATGAGGAACCCTGGTGCGGCTGCAAATATTTTTTTTGATTATCGTGCCATTATTACACGGGGCGGTATTTAGCAATTTAAAAACAATTAATCCTTTTAGAGAAAGGCAGGAAATTAGTTGCCGATCACTATTTCAAATAAATAAAATGAAAACAACTTTAGCTGCATATATTTAATTTTCCTTTTCACTATCGTTGCGTCTTAGATAAATAATTCACGACTGTATATATTTTATTTCTCTAATATTATGATTTTTATGTTTAAAAAAAATTGATGTATCGGCCTTTTTTCAAATGGTGCAAGGCCGATTTATTGTACAATCCCATAGAGTGCATTTGTTATTTTCAATTTCTTTCCTGCCATAACCACTAACACATATGCAGATATAGCAATAAATATTTTTATCTTAATTGCATTTTCAATAAAGCCCGGTAAAGATTGATCTTTTAGATTTTACTTTATCCATTTAAAAAATAGTTCGATGCAGTACCTATGTTTATAAAGCTTTGTAACGGTTGTGGCTTTTATTTTAAAGTTGTTTGTTAAAAACTAAAATGTTCTGTTATATGCTGCGTCATAAAATTTAATGCGTCTTAAACATTCCGGATATTTGTTATTGCTTTTAATTCCTGTGAGCATTATGTTGCGGTTACAAAGAATACATAAAGTATTATCAGACATAATTGAAGTGATGCTATTGAACTTTATATTTTTCAGCTTACAACAAAAAACGATTTAGTTCCTATATTTAATTTGAAGCAAAGAAGTGTATCACTCATGCTCTAACGACTAAGCAATTAACCAAAAATCATACTGAGATATTCTTTCCGGCAAGAGAGTTCTTTTGCTTTATAGTCACTGTTATACCGGTTTACACAAACTTTTAAAATATCCCTGGAACTATACTCTTAAGCAGAAAAATGCCTTTGGGCCTTTGTTTATCATCAATAATTAGCGCAAAGAACAACCAGAAATATTTTCAAATCAACGCCGATACAGTAATTATTAAAACATAGACCCTTCAGGTGTTTCAAAAAATTTATATTAAAACAACGCTACACTAGTGGTAACTTTTTAAAATTCATAAATCTCAACTGGTAAACAAAGCCCATGTTATAAATTATATGACCGATGGAATGCTTACCATGACAGATTTTTCTAAAGTAGAAATTTCACGAAGAAGAAAAGAAGATGTAATGGATATATTAAAAAACAAAGCCTAATTTTTTTTCTACAATCCTTAAAACAACATTGCCTCCCAATAAAATTGGAAGGCAAGGTGATTAGTGTCTGAACGGCAGGATTCGAACTTGCGACCTTCCCGATTACAATCGGGACGCAGTATAACCGGGTTAAACTACTAATTGAATTAAAAAAATATCTTAAAAAAAAAGCCCTTCGAATTTAATCGAAGGGCTTTGTCGGGATGGCAAGATTCGAACTTGCGACCTCCTGGTCCCAAACCAGGCGCGATAACCGGGCTACGCTACATCCCGAGCGGTAAAAAACTTGTATGAGTTTATTGGGAACACTCACACTAATAATTTTAAAAAGATCTGTTGCGGAGAGAGTGGGATTCGAACCCACGGTACAGTTTAACCCGTACGACGATTTAGCAAACCGTTCCTTTCGGCCTCTCAGGCATCTCTCCTCTTAACACTACCTGTTAAGGGGCAGCAAAAATACAATGCAAATACTTATTACCCAAAACTAAATAGAAAAACATTGAAAATATTTTTGAAAGTTATTATTACTTAATAATAATCACAGTCAAATAGCCTGTGGACATAGGTTTCCAAAAAATGTATGAATAAAAATTTTATAAAAGAAAATAAAAATCCGGTTAATTTCTTAACCGGATTTAGAATATGATGATTAGTGCTAATTACATTGCAGCCAATTGTACTTTTTGCTGAAGTTCTAATACACTTTCTTTAAATAAACTATCTGTGTCCATCAGGTCTTTTACTGTTTGACAACTATGTATTACAGTAGTATGATCCCTGCCTCCAAAATGCTCCCCTATTGTTTTTAAGGAGTTTTTTGTAAAGGCCTTCGATAAAAACATGGTAATCTGTCTGGCCTGTACAATTTCTCTTTTTCGGGTCTTTTGAAGCAGTTTATCATATGGCACATCAAAGTATTCGCATACCATTTTCTGGATTGCATCTATGGTAATCTCCTTGCTGGAAGATTTAACGAAGTTTCTTAATACTTTTTTAGCCAATTCAAGGTCTATTTCCCTTTTATTTAGCGAAGATTGTGCCAACAATGATATTAAAGCACCCTCCAGTTCCCTCACATTGCTGTTAATATTGTAAGCAATGTACTTTACTACTTCCCGGGGCATTTCAAAACCGTCGTTTTTCATTTTATTATCCAGTATCTCAATCTTGGTATCATAGTCGGGAGACTGAAGGTCGGCACTTAAACCCCAGCGGAATCTGCTAAGCAGTCTTTCCTGCACCCCTTCAAGGTCTTTGGGCGATTTGTCGCTGGTAAGTATTAACTGCTTACCACTTTGATGCAAATGATTAAAGATGGAGAAAAACGCATCCTGTGATTTCTCAGCACGGTTAAAAAACTGTATATCATCAATGATTAAAACATCTATTAACTGATAAAAATGAATAAAGTCGTTGATGGCATTATTACGGCCATGATCTATAAACTGGTTAATAAATTTTTCGGAGCTTACATATAACACCACTTTGTTATGATTCAGGCGTTTTACTTCATTGCCAATCGCCTGTGCCAAATGTGTTTTTCCTAAGCCAACACCTCCATAAACCACGAGTGGATTAAAAGAAGTGGCGCCTGGTTTTTCTGCTACTGTTTTTCCCGCTCTCCTGGCCACCCTGTTACAGTCACCTTCTATAAATGAATCAAAGGTATAGGTATGGTTTAGCTGCGAATCAATCTGCATCTTTTTTAAGCCCGGTATTACAAACGGGTTCTTAACAGGATTGTTTATTACTAGCGGAAAATCCATTTCATTATTTGAATATGATTTATAACCATGCCCGGGCACATCCATGGTTAGTGGTTTGTTTTTGCTGTTGCCGCTATCCACCATAATCCTGTACTCCAGCATGGCTTCTTTTCCTAATTCTCTTTTTAATGTTTTGGCAAGCAGCGAAACGTAATGCTCTTCAAGATACTCATAAAAAAACTGGCTTGGCACCTGGATGGTTAAAATCTTATCTTTTAACCCTACCGGCCTAATTGGCTCAAACCATGTTTTGAAATGTTGCCATTCTACAATATCCTTAATAATTTCTAAACAGTTAGCCCAAACTTTTTCAAAAGTTTTATCCATTTTATTCCTTAAGCAATTTATATATGTTGAGAGAAATTATTTTTTTTGGGGTTGCCCTGCCTCAAAACATTTCAGTTTTTTTAGCGGATAGCGAATATCAAAAGAATTTGTTGAAAAAAAAATTTTTTATTCATTTGTTTTTTCCGCATTGAACACAGTATGGGCTTCGCCAAAAACAGCCCTTTTTCTTCCGTAATACAAACGCCGTATGGGTTAAGCTTTTATTAGCGCCAGCCTTATTTTTTACTCAATTTACAATAAAATAAAAAATAATTATACACATAGTCTTTTTACACATATTCGGCTTTTTACTGCTTTAAGGATCATATAAGTTTTTTAGCTTACGCCAGTCAACGTTCATTTTCTATCAATGCATGTTCAGCAATTCAATAGCCATTGATGTTTCCTGAAAATTTATGGGCTTGCAGGCTTGGAATTATCGGTAAAATACAATTACTTTCGTAACTTATAAAACTGAATATTATGAGTTACGAATTAACAGGTAAACTAATAGCAAAATTTGATGAGGTACAACGTACAGAAAAATTCAAGACAAGGGAGTTTGCTGTTGAGAAATCTGATGACATCAATGGAAAAACCATTTTAAACTATGTGAAGTTTCAATGTGTGCAGGATAAAACAACCATCATAGACAGGGTAAATATCGGAGATGAAATAAAAGTTTATTTCAACATTAAAGGCAGCAAGTGGGACAAGGCTGGCATAACCAATTATATCACCAATCTGGATGCATGGCGCATAGAACAAATTCTGCAACCCAATGCCAAGAACGGTCCTATAGACAGCGAATACATGGAACCATTAGATACTTTCTCTGCAACATCGTCTGATGCAGTGGATGATTTGCCGTTTTAAACAACGTCCGGCTCCAAAAAGGGGAAGCCAGAACATGAAAATATTCAACTTCCTTTTTTTGGTAGAAATACCGGTTCTTTAATTACAAAAACATCATATAATTAGTGACCCCAAAATCCAGTGTGGAATTTTGGAGGTAACGAGCTTTAGAATAAATATCTAACATCGTTGTGTCACTCACTTTTACTTTTTCAGCTTTTGGCAACAGTACAGTGAGCGAGCAATGCTCTTAAAATACAGCAAGAGTATGCAGCAAAATATATCTTTAAAATTACTCCCTTCACAAGCAGCCAGCCAAGACATTATTAAGCAACTCATTGCTACTTCTGCAGGCAAAAAGCTACAAAGTATTACTGGCTTTCATATTCTAAAAAAGTCAATTGATGCAAGAGGTAAATCTATTTTCGTCAATTTAAACCTAATTGCTTTTATAGATGAGCCATTCCTGCATCGCCCTGGCTTGCAGTTCAACTTTAAGGATGTAAGCCATGCACAAAAAAAAGTGCTCATCGCCGGTGCGGGCCCAGCCGGTTTATTTGCCGCACTTAAGCTAATTGAAGCAGGCATTAAACCAATTATAATTGAAAGAGGCAAAGAAGTAAGAGCCCGGCGCAGAGACCTTGCCCAGCTTAATAAAGAAGGCATCATCAATCCAGAAAGCAATTATTGTTTTGGCGAAGGTGGTGCAGGCACTTACAGCGACGGAAAACTATATACCCGAAGTAATAAGCGTGGCGACATCAACAGAATATTGCAACTATTTGTACAATTTGGGGCCACAGAAAATATCCTTTACGAAGCACATCCACATATCGGCACCAATAAGCTTCCACAAATCATCACTGCTATGAGGCAACTGATCATAAGCAGTGGCGGTGAAGTATTATTTGAAAAAAAACTCATTGATTTTTCTGTAGAAAATAACAGCATTGAATACATCCAAACAGCAGATGGCGAAAAAATAAGTGCGGATGCCTATATACTGGCCACCGGCCACTCTGCAAGGGATATATTCAGATTACTGCATAGTAAAAACATTTTAATAGAAGCCAAACCATTTGCCCTTGGCGTAAGAATAGAACATCCGCAGTCTTTAATAGACAGTGTGCAATACCATTGCAAAACCAGGGGCGAGTTTTTGCCACCAGCATCTTATAGCCTGGTGCAACAGGTAGAAGAAAAAGGTGTTTTTTCTTTTTGTATGTGCCCCGGTGGTATCATAGCTCCGGCAAGTACCAACCCCGGTGAGCTGGTAGTAAATGGATGGAGCCCATCAAAAAGAGACAATCCATTTGCCAATAGTGGTATGGTGGTGCAGGTAGAAATGAAAGACATCATTCAAAATTCAAAATTCAAAATTCAAAATGGGCCACTTGCTATGATGGAGTTTCAGCAGACAGTTGAAAGGCTGGCCTTTGCAGCCGGTGGCGGAAAATTTGTAGCACCTGCCCAACGCATGCAGGATTTTGTTTCCAAAAAAATATCTGCAGACCTTCCACCCAATTCCTACCTGCCCGGGCTGCATTCATCCAACCTGCATTCGGTTTTGCCTCCATTTATTTACAATGCACTAGCTGGTGGCTTTAAAACCTTTGGCAAAAAGATGAATGGCTATTTTACCAACGAAGCCGTAGTAGTGGCTACAGAAAGCCGAACATCCAGCCCGGTGCGCATTCCAAGAGATGCAGTAACACTTTGCCATCCCCAGTTAAACAACTTATACCCCTGCGCCGAAGGAGCAGGTTATGCCGGTGGTATTGTAAGTGCAGCCATGGATGGAGAAAGGGTGGCAGATATTATTACAAAAAAAATAAGGAATCTGTAATAATTCACTTCCCACTTATACTAATAGTTACAGCAGATTGTAAAATCCTGCCTATTTTTATTTATACAAACTAAAACAGCTATGCAATTACTGGAACTACAAAATCTTAAAAAATATTTTGCCACACAAAAAGCAGTTGATGATATCAGCTTTACCATTAACAAGGGAAGCATTTTTGGAATGCTGGGACCAAATGGAGCCGGCAAAACTACTTTGCTGAGAATGATTACTGGCATATTTTATCCCGACAGCGGAGAAGTGATCTTTAATGGCAAAAAATTTGACCCCTCCAGCGATTTCAGGAATATTGGATACATGCCGGAAGAAAGGGGCCTTTACAAAAAAATGAAAATAGGTGAGCAGGCGGTGTACCTGGCCAGATTAAAAGGTTTGAGCCATGCCGAAGCCACTCAAAAAGTAAAAGAATGGTTTGTAAAATTTGAAATGCAAAGTTGGTGGAACAAAAAAGTAGAAGACCTTAGTAAAGGGATGAGCCAAAAACTGCAGTTTGTTACAACTGTGCTGCACGAGCCCAATCTTATTATACTGGATGAGCCCTTTAGTGGATTGGATCCTGTAAATGCCAACCTGATAAAAGATGAAATTTTTAAACTGGCAAAAAAAGGAAGTACCATCATTTTTAGCACCCACCGTATGGAGCAGGTAGAAGAAATATGCGACCATATTGTTTTAATTAACAAGGGTAAAAAAATACTGGATGGAACTGTAAATAATATTAAACAGGATTTTAAAGAAAATATTTACAAAGTGGGCGCTAATATTTTGCCGGAACATTTGATGACCTATATTTTTGAAGTAGTAAAACATGAAGATCACCAGGTTTTAATTAAGCTTCAGCATGATGCTACTCCTAATGATGTGCTTAAACATTTCATTAACCAGGGAGTGGAAATTCATTCGTTTAATGAAGTATTGCCTTCCATCAATGATATTTTTATACAGTTGGTAAATGGTACAACCAATGCCAGGGAGTTTCAAAACATTCAATAACATTTTAGCACAATTAATATGAACAAAACATTTTTAATAATAGGCAGGGAATATTTTAGCCGGGTAAAAAAGAAATCATTTTTAATTACTACCATTCTTGTTCCATTGGTGATTGTGGCTTTTTATGCCATCATCATTGCAGTATCCGTAAAGGGCAGTACTTCAGAAACAAAACTGGCTGTAATTGATGAGGCTGGCCTTTTTAACGACAGTACGCTGAGTGAAAGTAAAGTTCTCAAACTCACTTTCATAAAAAATGAAACAGAGCAAAGTTTTACCGGTAAGTACAAAGAACAGGGATACGAGGGCTTTTTATATATCCCCGTTTTTGATATCAGTAAACAACAAAAGTTTGTTGTGCATAGTCAGTCTTCATTAAGTCTTAGCAATAACATCGCTATAGAAAAATATATTAATAAAGCCATTGAAAATAAACGGCTAATTGCAAAAGGTATAGACCCGGCCGTTTTTAAAAGTATAAGTGCAGATGCGCAGGTAGATAATACCATTGATACTAAAGAGGGCAGTAAAAAAGGAAGTGCTGGTGTAGCTTTTGCAGTATCATTTGCCTGCGGCATCCTGATTTATATGATGATGATTATTTACGGTACCCAGGTGATGCGGGGTGTAATGGAAGAAAAAACCAATCGTATTGCAGAAGTGATTGTTAGCTCTGTAAAACCTTTTCAGTTAATGCTGGGTAAAATCATTGGCATAGGTGCGGTGGGCCTTACCCAGTTTGCCATATGGATTGTGATTATGGTGGTGCTTCAATCTGCTATACCATTAATATTTCCGGATATGATGCAACAGGTTACCAATGGAGCCGCTGCAGATGTAGATGAAAATATGATGGCAACCATTACCCAGGGTTTATCCTCATTACCATTGCTAAAAATTGTTTCCCTGTTTTTATTTTATTTCCTGGCAGGATATTTAACCTACGCTTCTTTGTTTGCAGCGGTGGGCAGCGTGGTAAGTGAAGATCAGCAGGAAGCACAGCAATTAGTATTTCCTATATTAATGCCTATTATTCTGGGATTTGTAATAATGACAAACTCCATCAATAACCCTCATAGCAACATGGCAGTGTTTGGAAGTATATTTCCGCTTACATCTCCCATTGTAATGATGGGGCGTATTACTTACGATATACCCGCCTGGCAATTAATAGCATCAATGGTATCGCTAATTGCAACCTTCTTATTTTTTACATGGGTTACTGCAAAAATTTACCGTACCGGAATATTGATGTATGGTAAAAAGCCAAGCTGGAAAGAAATGCTGAAATGGGCGGTAAAAAAAGGATAACTGAATGGTTCAATATTTTTAAAGAAAAGAAAATGATTCAATAAGATATTGATCCGCTCGTAAATAAGTTAAACCAAAAAAATAAACACGGGTGCTTTGTTAAGAATAATATGACTTATCTGGTTGTGAATGGTGAAATATCCACCATTCACTATTCAATATTCACTTAGCAGCATGCATCATAATAAAAGAGGCCGTTCCAATATTTTGGAACAGCCTCTTTTATTATGATCAGCAATTTTTTACATGCTGGTGGTTGTAGTTGTAACAGCTTGATCATCCAAAGGTATTTCATCGCCAAAAATAGCTTTATTAGCTTCTGCTTTTATATAGGAAAAAATAAAAGGAGCTATTAAAATGACTACTACAATTATAGTCCCAAAAATAAAACCAAGCACTGCATATATAATTGCAGAGGTTGATATTTTACCGAATGGGGGTTCCGGTTTATCAAGGGTAGCAATAATAGGCGTGGCTTTTTGTAACCTCCATAATGCTTCTTCTCTATTATTAGCAGAAGCATCTCTAAGACGCATTACCCTTTCTTTAGAGTTTACTAAATTTTCCTTTGGAATACTATATTCTATTTTAGAATTTGGTACAAATAACGTAGAGTTATTCATTCTAATAGCCTGCCTGTCAAAAACATTCAAAATAGCCTGCAATGAATCAACTTTTTTAATAGTAAAGTCATAATCTCTCTTGGCTTTTTTTATTTTTAAATCAATATAAAATTGAGATACTTTATCAATGAGAGTGTAGCAAACAGGCGAAAGTATATTCTTATCGGTATTACTAAAAGTGACTTCCAAAATACCACTTTTTAAAATTTTGGCAGTATAATTTTGGCTTAAAATTCCTGCACCTATTGCTGCCAGTGACGGAGTATCCGCTGGTATTTTTATTGCCTGAACCTGAATTTTTTTTGACTTATTAAAACTCTCTATTAATAATTCTGCTATTCGTTTATTCTGAAATTGTGGCAGTCTTTTTAGAACTACTGCTTCCCTTGTATTACGGCTTTGGGCAAGTTCCACAATATTAATAGATGCATCCTGGCTAAAACTTTTTGGTGCATCATTCCCACCCAGCAATGTACTGATAGCACTTGAAGTAGGATTTTCGTTGGAGGCAGTTAATGGAAAAACAGTTGCAACTGCAGTATAAACGGGAGGGATTGTTTTTGCATAAAAAAACAAGGCTGCGGCTACAATAAATCCACCAAAAAAAACCGCCCATTTAAATTTAGCGAGCTTTAAAAATATGTTTCGTTTAATTGCCTTTGTATCCACGTTTAAATAAAATTTTAATTTATGTATTTAAAAAGAATGGCAGTAAGTACTATAGGGATTGATCCTACTATTACCGATTTTACAATATCTCCAAGGTCTTGTCCTGTAGGCTTTAATGGAACAATTACTGTTGATCCTTCTTCTACTTTAGGATAGAACTTAATGAACCCAAATGATTTTGTCCTCCTGCTTTTTCCATTTGCATAAGTAACAAATACCCTTTTTCTCCAGGGTTTTATTCCAAAACCACCGGCTTTATCTATATAATACATCAAATTGGCATGCTCTTTATCAAACGCAATTTTCAGAGGTGATTGTACACTACCCTGTACACTTACAAAAGGGTTTATTTCAGGGATAATAATAATATCTCCTCCCTGTAAAACGATATCGTGTTTGCTGTTGCGGTATTTCAGCGCTTTAAATAAATCTATACTTATAGGTTCCTCGGTATTCTTAAGCGCCAATGAAGCACTGTCTTTTATAGGTATTCCAAAAGAATCTAATTTTGGTTTTCCAACTATTCTTTCCCTTAAAAATTCTGTTTTATTCCTAATCAAAACTGCGCCCCCCAGATTAGCGTTATCAGTAAATCCTCCCGCTCTATCCACATAAGAAGATAACCGGTCATATTTAGTTAATCTCGGATACAACCCGGGATATTTTATCAACCCTTTCATTTCTACATTTTGTTGTAATTCAAAAGTAGGGTTACGCCTTACAAAAATCTGGTCAAAAGGCTTAAGCAATACTTTAGCTGCCATTGAGTCAACCCTTAAGTTGGGAAGAATACTATATGATCTCACAACTGTTCGGGTAGGTTTTAATCCTTGCTTGGCAGAGTCAATATCTACTATACTGGAAATTTCCAACCTTCCGAATTCTGCAGATTGTTTAATTCCGCCAGAAAGGTATAAAAGATCCTCCAGCGTCATACCACCATACCTGTTTACCCTCCCTTCTTTTCTTACTTCACCAAAAATATCTACATATTGAGATTCGCCAAATTCATTTTGTGAAAAAAGTTGAACAACATCATTGGGTTCAAGCTTTACATTGCTAACGCTATTTGCCAGGCTGTTATTTACATCCGTAAGGTCTACCTCCAGCCTGTCTGATCGCAGATTGGTAGAATCGCCTGCACCTCTAAAAATATAAGCTCGTGGCAGGTATGTATTTCGGGTAACCCCTCCTGCACGGTTTATCAAATCAAATAACCGGTCTCCTGCACGAAGTTCAAAAACATCAGGATAAGTAATTTCTCCTCTTATTTCCACTTTATTGCTTATGCCTGGTTTAATAAGATCTACTTTAACAATATCTCCATCCAATAAAAGAAAATCTTCCTGGGCGATCAAAAGTATTGCATTGGCGTTTACATCTCTTATTATCGGTTTTTCATTCTCTGTACGTAATACTTTTAGGGCAGAAGCCAGTGCTTCTGAATTAAGTCCCCCTGCATATTTTATTAAAGCTTTTACTCCTTCATCTTTTTTTAACTGGTAATACATCGGGCGCTTAAACTGGCCGGTAGCCAATACTTTTTTTTCCACAAACCCAACAATCACAAAATCATTATTCTGCAGATATATATGTTTACCAAAATCACCAGTATTAAGATATTTGTAAACATCCAATTCATCTATAACCTGGCCATTTCTTTTAATTTGAATATTTCTAAGATTACCAAACTGAGAAATTCCTCCTGCTTTTCCTATAACCTGAAAAGCGTTACTAAAAGCAGAAACTGTTTGAATCCCGGCTCTGTTAACTTCTCCTACAACATTTACGTTGATGGATCTTGGTTGCCCCAGTGAAACAGAAATATTGGTAGCGGCTGGCACCACACTCTTAAACCTTGAGTAAACAATTGCCCTCATATTCTCAAAAGTGAGGCCCTGCACACTTATTTTGCCTAAACTTGTTGGAAAAATGGCTCCATCTCTGGCAACAATATAATCTTCCTGAAACTCTGCAGCCCCCCATAAAGACACTATTATATGATCACCTACTCCAATGGGATAATCCAGGGGGGGAGTTGACAATTCTGAAAGGGAGGTGCCTGCAGCATTAGCAAAAACATCTGCCCCGTACGTTTTTTTAGGACTATAAATATTTCTTCTAACGTCATCACTAATCACGCTGTCCTTTTCAATTTTATTGTTCTTGTAAAAATCAGCATTCTTGTCAAGACCAGTCTCTTTGTTTTTATCTTCCAATAATGCTCTTAACTGAGGTTGCGATAAATTTTTAGGATCTATTTGCCCGGGGTTGATTTCTGAAGGTATTTGAATCTCGATAGGGGGCTGACAAAATGCAGTTAAATAATTAAAAGATAATAATATAAAAAACAGATTTTTAATCAGGAAACGCCTCTTTGCACTATGCATTTGTATGGGGGGTTGATTTATAATATTTTGAATTGAAACAAATATAAATTTTTATTCTTAGCCTGACGCAAGTAAACGATTATACTCTACCCATATTTCTTCCACTATTTCTGCAGCGGGCTGTATCTGATTTAACAAGGAACTTACCTGCCCAATCTCCAGTTCTCCATCCTCCAGGTTGCCATCAAACATTCCTTTTTTAGATCGACCCTTTCCCAGTAAACTTTCCAGTACTTCTTTGCCGGCACAATTATTTTCAGCCTCCTGCACTTTTTTATAAAATTCGTTTTTTAATAATCTTACAGGCGTAAGCTGTTTTAAAGATAGGATAGTATCACCTTCTGATGCATTAATGATTGCATTTTTAAAATTAATATGGCTCGATGCTTCATGGCTTACCACAAACCTGCTACCTACCTGCACTGCACTGGCACCTAATATTATGGCGGCCAGCATTTGTCTGCCGGTAGCAATTCCTCCCGCTGCTATTACAGGTATCTGCACTTTATTACATACAGCCGGAATTAAAACAAAACTGGTGGTTTCTTCCCTTCCATTGTGCCCGCCTGCTTCAAACCCTTCTGCCACTACTGCATCACAACCAGCTTCCTGCGCCTTTAACGCAAACTTGCTGCTGCTAATTACATGTACCACCGTTATGCCGTGTGCTTTAAGTTTGCCGGTATATGTTTTAGGATTGCCTGCACTTGTAAATACAATGGGCACTTTTTCTTCAATAATAGTTTGAATATGCTGCTCAATATCGGGATACAGCAATGGTACATTTACCCCAAATGGTTTATTGGTAGCTTGTTTACATTTTTGAATATGCTCTTTTAATACATCCGGATACATACTACCGCTTCCTATTAATCCCAGCCCTCCTGCATTGCTTACCGCACTGGCCAGCCGCCAGCCGCTTGCCCATATCATGCCAGCCTGGATGATTGGTTTTTCTATTTTAAATAACCGGGTAATATTTTGGGTAGATGTATACATAATGACGGATACAAATTAGTTTAATTGCAGATATACAAACCCTCAATTTATTCACATATTATGTTATGGGCTTATTTACCGGCGCCCCCACCAAGGTCAATTGCTGTATTGTCTCCGATATTCAAATTCCTGCTCACACCCTTTACTTCTGCATCGCTGCCAATAAGTGAATTATTAAGTACAATTTCATTTATATGAGAATATGCACCTATGATAGAATCTTTTACTATCGAGAGATTAACGATAGAATGTTCTCCTATGGCCACATTGGGACCAATAACAGAATTATGAATAACACAACCCTCTCCAATACTAACGGGTTGTATAAAAATTGAATTTTGAAAATTATTTACTTCGGGAATATTGCCGCCAAATTTTTTAAGCAATATAGCATTGGATTCTAGCAGGGTTTCTTTTTTGCCACAATCAAACCAGTTGGAAACCTTAAACGATTGAAATATGGTGCCTTGCTGAATCATACATTCCAACGCATCGGTAAGGCTAAACTCCTGGTAACTGCGGATATTATTATCACTTATTTTTTTAAGACACTCAAATAAAAGTGCAGTTTCCTTTACTTTATAAATACCCACCAGGGCCATATTACTTTTAGGAATAGATGGCTTTTCTACCACCCGGGTTATAAAATGATGCTCGTCAATTTCTGCTACACCAAAATTGCGTGGATCATCTACTTTTTTTATTCCCAACATTGAATGCGGAGCATCCAGTATATGCTTTAAATCATATTCTGCAATAGTATCACCCAATACTATGAGCAATTCATCTTCTCCTACCATTTCCCTGGTAAGATTTATCGCATGCCCGGTACCATATCTTTCATTTTGGGTAATAAAACTGCAATTAAGATCAGGATATTTTACCGTTACATAATCATGGATTTTTTCGCCCATATATCCAATAATAAATATAAAGTCTTTGATACCGGCATCCTTAAGTTGATCTACGATGATACTTAGAATGGTTTTTCCTGCCAAAGGAATTAAAGCTTTGGGCTGTGTATATGTATGTGGGCGAAGTTTTGTACCTGCGCCTGCTACTGGTATAATGGCCTTCATTGATAAACTTAATCCGCTTCTATCGGTTTGTTTCGTTTACAATAGTAATTTCTTAATGCTTAAAGGGGAGTGAAAGTAATGAATTTATCGGAATTCAAAATAAAGTAGATTTATAACAATTCTGCTTTACATAATTTATGAATGTAAGCCATGCTGCTTATATTTGCGGCATAAACCAGATACATGCAAAGAGATACCATAATTTTTGATTTAATTGATAAAGAACTGCAAAGACAGCGGGAAGGCATAGAACTGATAGCCAGCGAAAATTTTACCAGCCTTCAGGTGATGGAAGCCATGGGAACTTCGCTTACCAACAAATATGCTGAGGGTTATCCCGGCAGGCGTTATTATGGAGGCTGTGAAGTGGTAGATGAAATTGAACAATTGGCTATAGACAGGATAAAACAGGTTTTTGATTGTGAATATGCCAACGTGCAGCCTCATAGTGGCGCACAAGCCAATGCTGCTTTGATGCTGGCTATACTGCAACCAGGCGATAAAATACTGGGCCTCGATCTGAGTATGGGCGGCCATTTAACCCATGGTTCTGCCGTAAATTTTTCAGGAAAACTATATCAGCCATTTTTTTATACAGTAAAAAAAGATACCGGCCTGATAGATTATGAAATGCTGGAAGAAAAAGCAAGGGCAGAAAAACCTAAACTGATTATTTGTGGCGCCTCTGCTTACAGCCGTGATATTGATTATGCAAGAATAAGAAAAGTAGCAGACGAAATAAATGCATTTGTATGGTGCGATATGGCACACCCGGCAGGCTTCATTGCTACAGGATTATTAAGTTCACCGTTTGATCATTGCCATTTTGTTACCAGCACTACCCATAAAACTTTACGTGGGCCAAGAGGTGGCATTATACTTATGAAAAAAGATTTTGAAAACCCTTTTGGATTAAAGGATATGAAAGGAAATCTGCGCATGATGAGCAACCTGCTGGATATGGGTGTATTTCCGGGCACGCAGGGCGGACCGCTGGAGCATGTGATTGCTGCAAAAGCCATTGCATTCGGAGAATTATTGACCGAAGAATATGGAATTTATATGAAACAGGTACAGCTTAATGCCCAGGCCATGGCCAAAGCATTTATGGCTAAAGAATACGAAATTATCAGTGGAGGGACAGACAATCATTTGATGCTGATTGACCTTCGCAATAAAAATATTACCGGAAAAAAAGCACAGGAAACTTTAGACAGGGCCCACATTACGCTTAATAAAAATGCAGTGCCTTATGATGATAAGAGCCCGTTTGTAACAAGTGGTATCCGTGTAGGTGTAGCAGCCATTACCACCCGTGGTATGAATGAGGCACACATGCAAATAGTGGTAGACCTGATAGACAAAGTGCTGATGAATATTGATGATGAAGCTATCATACTATCTGTAAAAGAAGAAGTAAAAACATTTATGAAACAGTTTCCACTTTACCCTGAATTAAATTAAAACAAACCAGCTATGATTCAAAGAGTTCAAACAATATGGTTATTTCTTGCTTCGGTTTGTGCATTTTTAAGTTTTAAGTTTCCATATTACAGCGGAACTTTTTTAGAAAATGGCAGCCTCAATACATTTAAAAAAATAAATGCCACGGTAAATATTCCTTTAATAATTGTTACCACTGCTGTTGCAGTATTGGCACTTATTACCATTTTTTTATACAAAAACCGGAAACTGCAACTCAGGCTTTGTATAGCAGGCATATTGCTGGAAGCCAGCCTTATTTTTTTATATTATACAGAAATGAAAAAATTTACTGCAGGCACCTATTCGCTCACAGCATTGCTGCAGGCTTGTATTGTTTTATTCTTTTTCATGGCTGCCAGGGGAATAAGCAATGATGATAAGATAATAAAACAAAGCAACAGGCTAAGATAATATTGCCGGTTTTTTACCTGCAAAAGGCTGACAGAAAAACTGTCAGCCTTTTTAATTTTACATCCCTTAAATCGATTTATACCAGTCTCAGTTAGGCTTGTTTCTAATAAAGGCAATTGATATTTGAATGTTATTTTTATGTTTCCAATAAAAATATTTATGGCATTGCACAAATATTTCTATACATTCGTACAGATGTTTAATATTAACATACATACCGGTCATTCTTGTGCTGTAGTTTTCTCCACAACTACGATTGCTACTATTACAACCCGCTAAGGGTTGCATATTCACATATTATCCACTGGGCTACGGCTATACATCTAGGCAGATTTTCATTCATATATTTTATCAAAATACAGTTACCATGCAGGTATTAAAATTCGGGGGCAGTTCTGTTGCAAACGCAGCAAACATAAAAAAAGTAATTACAGTTTTAAAAGAAAAAGCTGCCGGCAAAAAAACAATCGTGGTGGTTTCGGCATTGGGTGGCATTACAGACCTGCTATTAAATTGCAGCAACCTGGCATCTGAGGGCCAGGAAAATTATCAATCTATTTTAATTGAAATAGAACAGCGGCATTTACAAACAGTAAGAGAACTCATTCCAATAAATAACCAAAGCAGCTTATTAAGTTTTGTAAAAACCCAGTGCAACGAAATAGAAGATATCTGCAATGGCATCTTTCTATTAAAAGAATTATCTGCCAGAACAAAAGACCGTATTGTAAGTTATGGCGAATTGCTTTCTTCCAAAATAATTGCGGCTGTATTAATGGCAGAAAACCAACCTGCACTTTGGATTGATTCCCGGGAATTGATTATTACCAATGCTGATTTTGGAAACGCCCTTGTAAATTTTACAATCAGCAACAACAACATATCGCAATTCATACAAAAAAATGAGGCCCCACTTTACATAGCTCCTGGTTTTATTGCAGCCAATGGATACGGCATTCATACTACTTTGGGTAGGGGCGGATCTGATTATACAGCAGCTATTTTTGCCGCTGCTACCAATGCAGATGTGTTGGAAATATGGACAGACGTTTCCGGTATGATGACGGCTGATCCAAGGCTGGTTCCAAATGCACGCATCATTCCCCAAATATCTTACCAGGAAGCAATGGAACTTTCTCACTTTGGCGCCAAAGTAATTTATCCGCCTACCATTCAACCCGTGATGAATAAAGGCATTCCGGTTTGGATAAAAAATACTTTTGCAAGTGCAGATAACGGTACTGTTATTCAACAACAGGTTACTGAAGGTTCCAATAGCATTACCGGCATATCCAGCATCAGCAATATTGCATTGCTAAGCCTCGAAGGCAGTGGCATGGTGGGTATTCCCGGGTTTTCAAAAAGATTATTTGAAGCACTGGCATCAAAAAAAATAAATGTGATTCTTATTACTCAAAGTTCTTCTGAACATTCTATTTGCGTGGGCATAGATGAAAAAAATGCAGGAACAGCCAAACAAATAATAGATGAAGCATTTGGTTATGAAATTGAAATAAAAAAAGTAGAACCCCTGATGGTAGAAAATAATCTCGCCATTATTGCATTGGTAGGCGACCGTATGAAAAACCATACAGGTATCAGCGGTAAATTCTTTAGTGCATTGGGAAGAAACGGCGTAAACGTAAGAGCCATTGCACAGGGGTCTTCAGAAAGAAATATTACTGCTGTTATTAATAGTGCCGATGTAAAAAAAGCCACCAATATCGTTCATGAAGTATTTTTTGAAAAAGAAATAAAAGAAGTGAATTTATTTATTGCCGGTGTAGGAAATGTAGGATCAAAATTATTGGGTCAAATAAAAAAACAGCAGGAATACCTCTTACAAAATATGAGCTTAAAAGTAAAAGTAACAGGCATTGCCAACAGCAAAAAATACTGGGTAGATGAGGATGGAATAGATCTGAATCAATGGCAGCAATTATTGGAATCGGGTAAAACTGCCGGCATTGAAGATTATGTAGCAATCATTAGAAATAAAAATTTAAGAAACACTGTTTTTGCAGATGTAACTGCTAATGACGTGGTGGCAAATGTTTACGATAAACTCTTACAAAAAAGTATTGCAGTAGTTGCCTGCAATAAAGTGGCTTGCTCTTCTGGCTATCCTTATTATAAAAAATTAAAAGAACTGGCTACAGAATTCAATACAAAATTTTTGTTTGAAACCAATGTGGGTGCCAGTTTACCCATTATCAGTACACTAAACGATTTGTTGAGAAGCGGCGATACCATACATAGTATGGAAGCAGTTTTGAGTGGCACTTTAAATTTTGTATTCAACAATTATGATGGTAGCAGTAGTTTTGCATCTGTAGTTAAACAGGCTCAGGATGAAGGATATACCGAACCGGACCCAAGGCTAGACCTGAGCGGCAAAGATGTAATGCGCAAGATTATGATATTGGTAAGAGAAGCAGGGCATGTAATAGAAATGGACGATATCAGCAACAGCTCTTTTATGCCGGAGGCATGTATGCAGGGAACTGTGGAAGATTTTTATCAATCGATGGAAGCGCACGAATCACATTTTAGAAAAATATTGGATGAAGCAATAGCTGCCGGATGCAAATTAAAATTTGTTGCCAGCTACAAAAATGGCAAAGCAGCAGTTGGATTACAGCATATAGCACCCCAACATGATTTTTACCATCTATACGGCAAAGACAATATCGTATTATTTTATACAGACCGATACATTCAACAACCATTGGTTATAAAAGGTGCAGGGGCCGGTGCAGATGTTACAGCTTCTGGTGTATTTGCAGATGTTATCAGAACATCCAAAGCATAATACAGCTTTGAACTTTTGAGATGGTGAGAAATGGGGACAATACGATTCCACTAAAATTCATACATTGCCATGAATGATAAAAATATTAAAGAATGACAGAAAAATTGGATCATCTTGCAAAGCGATCGGTAAAGGTTGCATCCCCGGGCACTGTGGCTAACCTGGTGTGTGGCTTTGATGTTTTGGGACTTTGCCTTGAAGCACCCTTTGATGAAATGACAGTAAGTATCATTGAAGAAAAAAAAGTTGTTATTAAAAGTGCAGATGGATATAACCTTCCTACAGACCCTATGCTAAATACAGCAGGCGCTCCTTTAATAGAAATGTTGCAGGAACTAAATGCCGATTTTGGTTTTGATGTGTTGATCAAAAAAAATATAAAACCGGGCAGTGGCATTGGATCCAGCGCAGCCAGTGCAGCAGGTGCAGTAGTAGCTGCCAATTTTTTACTGGATGATATTTTCAGCAAAGAACAACTGGTGCGATTTGCAATGAGTGGAGAAAAAGTGGCTTCGGGTGTAAAACATGCAGACAATGTAGCTCCCTGCATCTATGGGGGTATCACATTAATCAGGAGTATTTTTCCTTTGGAAATCGTTCCTATTCCTTCGCCGGAATTATGGGTAACTGCAGTGCATCCTCAAATTGAAGTGCGCACTGCAGATGCAAGACAGATTTTAAAAAAACAGGTATTGCTAAAAGATGCCATCAGGCAATGGGGCAATATTGCGGGGCTGGTAGCAGGCTTTATGAAAAATGATTATGGACTTATTGGCCGCAGCCTGGAAGATGTGATCATAGAACCGGTAAGAAGTATTTTGATTCCTGGTTTTGACGAAGTAAAAAAACAAAGCAAGGCTGCCGGTGCATTGGGTGGCGGCATTTCAGGATCGGGACCTTCTATCTTTATGTT
>JBBRFX010000048.1:0-23971 GCA_038241275.1 Chitinophagales bacterium | reverse complement strand
ATTAGGGTTATTTCTGAGATCATTCTTGCCCTACTGAAAAGGTCAAAGGTTAAAGGTTAAAGGTCAAAAGTCAAAGGTCAAAGGTTAAAGGTCAAAAGTCAAAAGTCAAAGGTCAAAGGTCAAAAGTCAAAGGTCAAAAGTCAAAGGTCAAAGGTCAAAAGTCAAAGGTCAAAGGTCAAAGGTCAAAGGTCAAAGGTTAAAGGTCAAAAGTCAAAAGTCAAAGGTCAAAGGTCAAAAGTCAAAGGTCAAAGGTTAAAGGTCAAAAGTCAAAAGTCAAAGGTCAAAGGTCAAAAGTCAAAGGTCAAAGGTCAAAGGTCAAAAGTCAAAGGTCAAAGGTCATTGGTCATACATCACCAATCAAACATCCCAAATCACACATCATAAATCACACATCATAAATCATACATCCAAAATCATACATCCAAAATCACACATCATAAATCATACATCCAAAATCATACATCATAAATCATACATCATAAATCATACATCATAAATCATACATCATACATCATACATCCCAAATCATACATCATAAATCATACATCAAAAATCTTCTAACCCGGTTCCCTATTATTAATCCTGATTCAAACCTTATCTTTGCGCCGTTATAAATAATAATATGATATGAGGCCCTTACAAATGGTAGATACTAAAACACAGTATCACAAAATAAAATCAGCAATAGATGAAGCTGTGATAGCAGTGCTGGAAAGCTCGCAGTTCATTGGAGGTAAAGTGGTAAATGATTTTGCAGCTAACCTTGCAACTTATCATAATAGCAAACATGTAATTCCCTGTGCCAATGGAACAGATGCATTGCAAATAGCTATGATGGCACTTGGGCTACAGCCCGGCGATGAAGTAATTACGCCATCTTTTACCTATATAGCTACTGTAGAAGTAGCAGCACTCCTGCACATTAAACCCATCTTTGTAGAAGTAGATCCTAAAACCTTTTGTATAGATCCTGCCATTATAGAAAAAGCTATAACGCCAAAAACAAAAGCCATTATTCCGGTGCATTTGTATGGTCATGCCGCCGATATGGAACCGATTATGGAGATAGCTGCCCGCCACAATTTATTTGTGATTGAAGACAATGCACAGGGAATTGGAAACGTTTATACTTTCGCCGATGGTTCTACAAAGAAAACAGGCAGTATTGGGCATATAGGTTGCACATCTTTTTATCCATCAAAAAACCTGGGTGCTTATGGCGATGCCGGCGCAATGTTTACTGATGATGATGCATTGGCAGATAAAATGAGAATGATTGCATCCCATGGCCAAAGCAGAAGATATTATCATGATGTGGTTGGGTGTAACTCAAGGCTGGATGCCATACAGGCGGCCATCCTGGATATTAAACTAAAATACCTGGATGAATATATTGATGCCCGCAGAAAAGCAGCCGATTATTACGATGCTGCATTTGCCGGAAATGAAAAAATAACGGTGCCATATAGGGCAGAAAATAACCGCCATGTTTTTCATCAATACACCCTTACGCTTAATGGAGTAAACCGGGATGAGCTGAACAAGTTTCTGGCCGATAACGGTGTGCCATCCATGATTTATTATCCCGTGCCTGCCCACCGGCAAAAAATGTTTGATGCTTTTGGAGGTAGTGAATATAAACTGGATGTGACGGACTGGCTTACCGAAAGAGTGATTTCGTTGCCTATTCATACAGAACTGGATGAAGAGCAACAACAATTTATTGTAAGCAAAGTGCTGGAATTCGTTCAATAAAATTTAAAATAAATACACCTAAAATTTATGAAAATTGCAGTAGTAGGAACAGGCTATGTAGGACTGGTAACTGGTACCTGTTTTTCAGAAACCGGAAACCAGGTAACCTGTGTTGATATTGATCAGTCTAAGATTGAAAAATTAGGTTCTGGTAAAATAACCATTTATGAACCCGGGTTGGAAAAATTATTCTTGAGAAACCAAAAAGAGGGGAGGCTACATTTTACTACTTCATTGGCAGATGCCATTAAAGATGCTGAAGTAATATTTCTTGCATTACCCACTCCACCCGGCGAAGATGGCAGTGCCGATCTAAAATATATCCTGGGAGTAGCATCCGACCTGGGCAAGCTCATTAAGCCTTCTGATTATAAAGTTATCATAGATAAAAGTACGGTGCCGGTTGGTACTGCAGAAAAAGTAAGTGCTGCCATAACTGAAAGTGCCAACGAGGATCTTAGCAATGCTTTTGATGTGGTAAGTAATCCCGAGTTCTTACGGGAAGGGGTAGCCGTAGAAGACTTTATGAAACCAGACAGGGTGGTGATAGGCACCAATTCTGAAAAAGCTATCAAAATCCTTAATGATTTATATGCACCATTTGTGCGCCAGGGAAATCCTTTAATTTTTATGGATGAAAGGTCGGCAGAGCTAACTAAATATGCAGCCAATGCTTTTCTTGCTGTAAAGATCAGTTTCATGAATGAGATTGCACAACTATGCGAAAAACTGGGTGCTGATGTAGATATGGTGCGCAAAGGAATTGGCAGTGACGAAAGGATAGGTAAAAGATTTTTGTTTCCGGGAATTGGATATGGGGGTAGTTGTTTTCCTAAGGATGTGCAGGCATTGGCCAAATCATCCAGCGAAGCTGACTACAACTTTAAAATACTGGATGCAGTAATGGAAGTAAACGAAAAACAAAAACTGCATTTAGTACCTAAAATAAAAAAGTATTTTAATGAAGATATAAAGGGAAAACATTTTGCTTTATGGGGACTTGCATTTAAACCTAATACGGACGATATAAGAGAAGCGCCGGCTTTATATATTATTGAAGCCTTGCTTTCTGCAGGTGCTACAGTGAGTGCATTTGATCCTGAAGGAATGAAAAATGTAGAACAACTGCTGGGGGATAAAATTAATTTTGCCAAAGGCCAATATGATGCGTTGCAAAATGCCGATGCACTTATTATTGCTACAGAATGGAATGAGTTTCGTACACCCGATTTTGATATAATCAGCAACAGCCTTTTAAATAAAGTTATATTTGACGGCAGAAACCTTTTTGATCTTCAGCATATGAAAGAGCTGGGTTTTCATTACGAAAGTGTGGGTAGGAAGGCAATTGTTTAAAGTGAACAGTAGCAAAAGAATTATACAAAATTTTTATAAAGTCATTGAACATACATCATACATCAGCAATTAAAATTTTATTCTGTGTCTAATAAAAGAATTTTAATAACAGGTGCCGCCGGATTCTTAGGCTCGCATCTTTGCGACCGTTTCATCAGGGAAGGATTTGATGTAATAGGTATGGATAATCTTATTACAGGCGATCTTAAAAATATCGAGCATCTTTTTAAGTTGAAGAATTTTGAATTTTATCATCATGATGTTTCAAAATTTATTCATGTTACCGGAAAGCTGGATTATATCCTGCACTTTGCATCACCTGCCAGCCCTATCGATTATTTAAAAATTCCTATACAAACATTAAAAGTTGGTTCTTTGGGCACACATAATTGCCTGGGGCTTGCCAAAGCAAAAAATGCCCGGATTTTGGTAGCCAGCACAAGTGAAGTGTATGGTGATCCGAAAGTACATCCGCAAAATGAAGATTACTGGGGTAATGTAAATCCTATTGGGCCCCGTGGTGTGTATGACGAAGCCAAACGTTTTCAGGAAGCCATTACAATGGCATACCATACTTTTCATCATGTAGAAACAAGAATCATCCGGATATTTAATACCTATGGGCCACGCATGAGGCTAAATGATGGAAGAGCATTGCCTGCTTTTATTGGGCAGGCGCTTCGTGGCGAAGACCTGACGGTATTTGGAGATGGCAGCCAAACAAGGAGTTTTTGCTATGTAGATGATTTGGTAGAAGGGATCTATCTTTTATTGATGAGTGATTATGCCTACCCGGTTAATGTAGGTAACCCCGATGAAATTTCTTTGAAAGATTTTGCAGAAGAGATTATTAAGCTTACAGGCACCACACAAAAAATTATTTATAAACCCTTACCCGTGGATGATCCCAAACAAAGACAACCTGATATTACCAGGGCTAAAGAATTACTGAATTGGGAGCCTAAAGTTACCAGGGCAGAAGGATTAAAAATAACATACGAATATTTTAGAAGCCTTCCTGCTGATGAATTGAATAAGTTGCCGAAAGAATTTAAATAAGCCAAAAGTAAAAAGTATAAATTCAAAAAAACGTACGCTAATTTTTACTTTTTATTTTTTAATTTTTAATTAATATGTACCAGGATTTACTAGATAAAAAAAAGATACTTGCAGTTATAGGATTAGGTTATGTAGGTCTTCCTATTGCGTTGGAATTTGCAAAAAAAATAAAAGTGATTGGCTTTGATATCAATGCAGGCAGGGTGAAGATGATGCAGGATAAAATAGATCCAAGCCAGGAACTGGAAAGCAGTGCATTTGACGGATGTGATATAGAATTTACGAATGACCTGGAAGTATTAAAACAAGCCAATTTTTTTATAGTGGCCGTTCCTACGCCGGTAGATAAATACAATGAGCCCGATCTTGTGCCTGTGCAGCGTGCCAGCGAAACAATTGGTAAAGTGATAAAAAAAGGAGATTATGTTGTATATGAAAGTACAGTTTATCCCGGCTGTACTGAAGAAGATTGTGTGCCAATTATAGAAAAATTATCAGGATTAAAAATGGTAACCGATTATAAAATTGGTTACTCTCCGGAGAGAATAAACCCGGGAGATAAAGAACATACGATTACTACTATCATAAAAGTAGTGAGTGGCTGCTGCGATGAAAGCCTGAATACTATTGCTAAAGTATACGAATTGGTAGTAAAAGCAGGTGTGCACAGGGCATCTTCAATAAAAGTTGCAGAAGCTGCCAAAATTATTGAAAATACCCAGCGTGATTTAAACATTGCGTTAATGAATGAGCTCTCCATCATCTTTGATAAAATGAACATCAATACATTTGAAGTATTGGAAGCAGCAGGAACAAAGTGGAATTTCTTAAAATTTCAACCAGGCCTGGTGGGCGGTCATTGCATAGGGGTAGATCCCTATTACCTTACTTATAAATCAAAACAACTCGGTTACCACAGCCAGGTAATTCTGGCCGGTCGTGCTATAAATGATGGCATGGCGGGTTATGTTGCCAAAAAAATACTGCAGCATATCATTCAAAATAATGGAAATGTAAAACAGGCTAAAGTACTGGTGATGGGTGCTACATTTAAGGAAAATGTTAGCGATATACGCAACAGTAAAGTGGCTGATGTGGTAAAAGAATTACAATCGTTTTCATTGAATGTAGATGTTATTGATCCGCATGCATCTTCTGATGAATTAAATCATGAGTATGGATTTAGACTGGCTACCACGGTTGCAAATGATTACGATGCAATCATTGTAGCGGTACCACATAACGAGTATAAATTAATGGATGATGCTTATTTTTCCTCTATCACTAAAGAAGGAGCAATGTTGGCAGATCTAAAAGGTATTTTCAGGGGCAAAATAAAGAGCAGGTCGTATTGGAGCCTTTAAGCAAAATGTGTTGATGGATAAATTCAGTTCCAGCAATAATTTTATAATGCAGAATAGGGAAAATATAAACGGACATATTTTAAGTGGGAGAATTTTCACTCAAGAACATTCAGCATTAATTATTTACTCTCAAATATGACATTTCACACAAAAGATATTTCAAACAGCAGTTTCCTGGTAACAGGCGGTGCTGGTTTTATTGGCGGGCATATTTCTGAATACCTTTTAAAAAATGGTGCTGCCAGGGTAAGGGTGCTTGATAATATGGTAAACGGTTTTGAAAAAAACCTGGCTGTGTTAAGGGAATATCCTGCCTTTGAATTTATTGAGGGCGATATTAGAAATGAAGCAACATGTCAACAGGCATGTGCAGGTATTCATTATGTAAGTCACCAGGCGGCACTGGGTTCTGTGCCACGCAGCATAAAAGAGCCGGTTTATTTTAATGAAGTAAACGTAGGTGGTTTTGTAAATATGCTTAAAGCAGCGGTAGATAATAAAGTACAACAATTCGTGTATGCCTCTTCTTCTTCTGTATATGGCGATGAACCCACTTTGCCAAAACAGGAAAGCAGGGTAGGCAATTGCCTGTCGCCTTATGCAGCCACCAAAAAAACGAATGAATTGTATGCACAGGTTTTTGCAGATGTGTATGGATTGAAAATAATGGGCTTTCGTTATTTTAATATTTTTGGTCCAAGGCAGGATCCCGACGGGCCCTATGCAGCAGTAATTCCATTATTTGTAAAAGGTATTCTAAACAAAACGCCGGTGTTTATAAATGGTGATGGCGGACAAACCAGGGATTTTACTTTTGTAGAAAATGCCGTGCAGATAAATATTAAAGGAATGCTTAGCGACAATGAAGCAGCCTTGAAAAAAGTTTACAATGTGGCAGTGGGAGAAAATTTTTCGGTAAACTATTTATACAATGCTTGCAGGGAACAGTTAAACAGTGATTGGAAATCTACCAATCGGGAACCAAGGGCAGGCGATATTAGAGACTCCCTGGCAGATATATCGCTGGCAAAAAAATTATTGGATTATCAGCCAACAAAAAATTTTGAACAGGGCCTTAGAGAGACCATTGAATTTTTTAAAAATTTATACAGTTAATATTATTGCAGACTTAAAATTCTGAACTATCAACTATCAACTATAATATGCCTTTTATAAAAACAGATTTTCCTGGTCTTCTTATTTTTGAGCCCAAAGTGTTTGAAGATAGCCGTGGTTATTTTTTTGAAAGTTATAATGAAAATATTTGCAACGAAGAAGGCGTGGATATTCATTTTGTTCAGGATAACCAGGCGCAATCTTCTTATGGTGTTATTCGTGGATTGCATTACCAGTTAGCTCCTTTTGCACAAACAAAATTCATTCGTGTACTGAGCGGCGCTATTTTAGATGTGGTAGTAGATATTCGCAAAGGGTCGCCCAGCTTTGGTAAAAGTTATTCCATTGAATTATCTGCCCAAAATAAACTGCAGTTACTGGTACCAAAAGGCTTTGCACATGGCTATTCTGTTTTAAGTGCAACCAGTGAAGTGTTTTATAAATGCGATACGTTTTATAATAAAGCCTCAGAAGGAGGCCTGATGTACAATGATCCTGCCCTGAATATTAACTGGCAAATCCCGGCAGATAAACAAATCATATCTGAAAAAGATTTGCTTCATCCAGACTTTGAAAATTGCAATAATAATTTTGTGTACACACCTTAATCACCTCTATTTCTATTGAGCATTAAAAAGATTATATTAGTTACCGGAGCCAATGGACAATTGGGTATGGAGTTAAGGGCACTGGCAGAACAATTTGCACAATTTCATTTTTTGTTTGTTACAAGGAAACAGTTAGCCATTGAAGATGCGGAGGCAATTAAAAACTATTTTGCAAATCAATCAATTGATTATTGCATTAACTGTGCAGCATACACTGCAGTAGATAAAGCAGAATCGGAAAAGGAAGCAGCTATTTCCATTAATGCAACAGCAGTAGGAAATCTTGCTGCTGTATGTAGGGAATATCAAACCCGTTTTTTTCATTTCTCTACCGATTATGTTTTTAATGGCCAGGCCAGTGTTCCTTATAAAGAATCAGATGCTACAGACCCGGTAAATTTTTATGGGCACACAAAACTGCAGGGAGAGCAGGCTGCTATATCAAACAATCAAAATTCCATCATCATTCGCACTTCGTGGGTTTATAGCCGCTTCGGAAAAAATTTTGTAAAAACGATGCTTCGCCTGATGAGCGAAAGAGAAAGTATTGGTGTAGTAGCCGACCAGGTGGGATGCCCTACTTATGGGGCCGATCTTGCAGGGGCGGTGATGCAAATAATAGCAGGCAGTAAATTTATCCCGGGTATTTATCATTATTGCAACAAGGGTATCATTAGCTGGTATGAATTTGCAATAGCCATTAAAGAAATAAGCGGAAGTAACTGTGTAGTTAATGCAATAGAAACTGCTGCATATCCTACTCCTGCAGCCAGGCCACATTATTCTGCATTGGATACAGCAAAAATAAAAGATAGTTATAGCCTGGATATTATGCCGTGGAAGCAGCGCCTGGAAGCGTGTATTAAAGGATTATAGTAAAGACAACAATAAATAGTTATAAATTTTTAGATTGTATTTTAATCAGGTAATCAAACAGGCTGGTTTCAGAAGCAATCAGTAATTTTTTTCTCAGCCGGTACCGGCTTATTTCTACCCCTCTTACAGAAATATTCATCAATTGAGCAATTTCTTTTGTAGATAAATTCATGCGCAAATAGGCGCAAAGTTTTAATTCATTGCCTGTAATGGATGGATGTTTTTCTTTTAATTCAACAATAAAATCACTTTGCACCTTATCAAAGTGTTTGGTAAAGTTTTCCCAGTCTTTTGCCATATTATCATCTTCACTAATCACTTTAATTATCTTCTTCATTTCCAATGTAGCCTTATCATTATTCAGCGCCTTCATCATATGATTCAGCTCTGTTTTTAGTTTGGTTAATATTTCACCTCTTTGCACCAGGTGCATGGCAGATGTAGCCAGCTCCGAATTTTTAAAATCAATTTCCAATTGTAACTTTTCATTTCGCAGTGCAATCAATTCATTTTCTGCTTTATTTATTTCCAGCTTATGCAGGTACTGCAGCCTTTTTTGTTCTTCCTCATATTTTGTTTGTTGCGAATGGAATTTTTTTAATAACCATTGATATAAGAAAAATATCCCTACGATAAATAATAAAAAGTAAACTGTTTTAGCCCAGTAGGTAAGATACCAGGGTGGAAGAATTTTAAAAATATATTTTACCGGAGCAGATTCATTGCCCAGGTTATTTCTGACTTTTACTTCAAATGTATATTTTCCTGATGGCAGGTTGGTATATTCCTTTTCTGTTTTCACTGACCATTCAGACCAGTTTAAATCAAACCCCGATAAACGGTAGCAATATTCCAGATTGCTTTGTTCACCATAAACTGGAGTAGAAAATTCAATATGAATCATTTTCCAGTTATTGGTAATATCCGGGATGTTTTTTTTCTCCTGAATCTGTTGCTCATTTACGGGAGCAAAATAACCACCGAATAACAGGCTGTCTGTTTTATTTACGATTCTTACTTTTCTTATCTGAACCTGTAATGCCGGTACATTTTTTTTGTACTTTTCGTAATTAATATGAAAAAAACCTTTTTCTCCTCCAATAAAAATATTATTTTCATTAACAGGGTAAATAAAATCAAACCCACTTAGCATTTTATTATTGAGTTCAGGCAAGTAAACGATAGTAGTGTCTTTGTTTGTAAGGTCCAGAACACCTAAACTTTTTTCATGAATAAACCAGATGTTTCCCTGTTTATCTTCTTTAAGATATCGAAGGCTTTGTTGACCTAATAATTTTTGGTAAAATTCACTGGGCTCAAAACTATCTTTAGTTTCATTATACTGATAAATACCTTTTTCTGTAGCTACCAGCACTTCATTTTTTATTTTGTATACATGATTGTTTAGTGTAGAGGGAAGCCCATTCTTGCTGGTGTAAATCTGTTTTTTATATTTTCCGTCGGCAAGAGAAACCATTTTATATACGCCATGATATGGATGTGATACCCAAATGTGATCATTTTTATCAATGGCTACAAACCTGGATGATTCAATAAAATCAGGAAAATTTTGAGCTTCAGTAAAAGTTTGATTGTTATAATTAAAAAATTTTAGTCCATTGTAATATCCTGCTACAATCTTATTAGCAGGAAAAACTGCAGATAGTGGAGTAAAATTCCAGAACCCTACATTTGAATAAATAGGGGTAGCAGTATTTTTATTTACAATAAAAGCGCCTTCATGTTGCCCAAGTAATATCTTGCCATTTATTTCAGTAAGCCCCCATATTTGTCCGGTTGCATTTGCAACGGGTAAAAATTTTCCTTTGCTAAAGCTTAAATCTTTAATGGATTCTAGCGGTACACTAAATAAACCAACAGATGTGCCACTGTATAAATAGTTATTATGAATAATAGATGTATATCCGGCTCCATCCTGAACAGATGGATTTATGCGCTTTATGGCACTGTTATATGCTATACAATCAATACCGTTATCAAGGCCAAGCCAGAGATTGCTTTGCTTATCTAAAAAAAGACTTAAAACATTATTGTTTTGTACTCCTTCGGGTTTAGAAAAACTTTGAATCAGATTTCCTTTTAAATCAATAATATAAATACCGCCATAAGTTGTGGCCAAGGCAAGCCAATTGGCATGGATGGTTTTAGCAGCATAAATCCTTTCTTTTTCAAATAAGCCATTATTGGGAGAAATGATTTTAGAAATATTATGTTGGCTTAAACTAAAAATTCCGTTTTTTAGTGTAGTTATCAGTATGCTGTCATTCTTCATTGGAATCATTGCCGTAATATCAACATTTGCCATTACATGACTACCTGCAGAATGTTGATTCCAGACACTGTTTTCAAAACTCAATAAACCATTTGCAAAGTCCTGGGCATATATTTTATTATTTACAACTCCCAAAAAAGCCCAGGCAGACTTAGCATTATAAACCACGGCATCTTTGCCGGATATTTTAAACATTTTGCTAAGGGTGCGAACGAAAATATCATTCTTTAAACTAATAATATCCCAAACATCTCCAAAAGACCTGTCTTTTTCTGATAATATGCCTGTTAATGAATAATATTCAAGACTACCATTATCTCCGGGAATAAAATAACCCAGTTCATCCTGCCCTCCAACATAAATTTTATTATCCACCCCTATTTCTACAGAGCGTACAATTGTTTTATTGGGCAGGGGGTACAATTTCCAATACTTTCCATCAAAACTTAATAAGCCTTCATTATTTGCTACGTAAATAATCCCATTGCTATCTTGTTTAATATCCCAGTTTTGAAGACCTGCTTTATATGCTCCTTTATAATAATTTATTACATCCGGTATACCGATAGTATTTTGACAATACCCTGCAAGGGGAAAGAAAAGAAAGAATAGTATTCTATAAAGCATTATGGCTGGTTATGGCATTGTGAAAGTAACAAAAAACAATTGATGTAGTAATGAAGTAGTAAAAAAGTACTAAAATAGTAGCTTTTTTGTTTTTGATGTAGTATTGAAGTGTGTATATAATAGTTATAGAATTATTAGTTATTTACTTTTATAATATTAATTGCCAACCAATTTCGAATACTAACATTTTCGCCAGAAAATGTATTTAAACAAATTAACCAAAACGATTGTTTATGAAGCTAAAACTCACATCATTAAGTGCTGTTTTTCTAATCTGCAGCATTTTTAGCCAGGCCTTCGGGCAAAAAATTCCGGTTTCCGGAAACGTAAAAAATAAGTCAACAGGCCAGGATATTACCGGGGCCACCGTTGCTGTAAAAGGTAGTTTAGTAGCCACCACTACAGATTTACAGGGTAATTTTTCCATTGCAGTGCCTCAAAAAGGGGATGTATTGGTTATTACCCATACTGGTATGAAAACATTTGAGTACACTGTTAACGACAATTCATTTGTAGGTGTAAAACTAGAATTGAGTCAAGCATCTACTTTAGAAGAAGTGATTGTAAACGTAGGTTATGGCACTCAAAGAAAGAGTGTAGTAACCGGTGCAATTTCCAGTGTAAAGGCAAGGGATCTGGAAAAAGTACCTAACGGGCGTGTTGAACAAACCCTTCAAGGCAGGGTAGCAGGTGTTACCATTGCGCAAAATTCCGGACAGCCAGGTTCTGCTTCTACTATCAGAGTAAGAGGTGTTACCACTTTTGGTGGTGGCAATAATCCACTTTGGGTGGTAGATGGTGTTGTGGTTGATAACGGTGCCATTGGGTATCTAAATCAATCCGACATTGAATCTATTGAAGTATTAAAAGATGCAACCTCTGCAGCTATTTATGGTACAAGGGCTGCTACAGGTGTTATTTTAGTAACAACTAAAAAAGGCAAATCTGGTAAAATGAGTGTAAGCTACAATGGCTTTTATGGTGTTGCATCACCAGAAAGAGTATTGAAAATGCTTAATGCCAGTCAATACGCTACCTTATTAAATGAAAAATCTATTGGAGGAGGTGGTAGTGTTCTTTTCCCAAATGTTGGTTCATTCGGTGTTGGTACCGATTGGCAAAAAGAAATTTTTAATAACAGTGCCAAGCGCTATTCACACGAATTAAGCATGAGTGGGGGTAACGAATTTTCTACTTTTTATTTATCCATGGGCATACAAGATCAGGAAGGTATTGTATCAACTGATATTTCTAATTATAATAAAAAGAATTTCCGTTTAAATTCTACACACAAAATTTCTAAAATATTCACCTTCGGTCAAACCCTTGGTTACACCCATCAAAAATCAATTGGTTTGGGTAATACCAATAGTGAATATGGTGGTCCTTTAAGTTCTGCAACCAATTTAGATCCTATAACTCCTGTTGTAGTAACAGATCCTGTGGCTGCTGCCGGGGCACCTTATAACAGCAACCCTGTTTTTAGAGATGTTAATGGTAACCCATACGGAATTTCTTCTCTTGTGGGCCAGGAGATGACGAATCCTGTAGCTTATATAAATACCCGGTTGGGAAACTTTGCCTGGTCCGATGATATTATTGGCAATGCATATTTAGAAATCAATATTTCAAAAGATATAAAGGTAAGATCTTCAGCAGGAGGTAAATTGGCGTATTGGGGTAACCAGGGTTTTACACCGGTATTTTATTTAAGCCCTACTGTATCTGTTCTTAAAAACAGTTATGGTAAAAGCAATAATAATACGCTGAACTGGAATGTAGAAAACACTATATCATATAGTAAAAAAATTAACGCACATAATTTTTCGGTTCTTTTAGGACAAGGAGCTTATGTAGAAAATAATGGTGGTGGTTCTTCTGTTACATTGTTGGATTTACCTATTACCAGCTATAAGGATGCCTCCTTTAATTTTGATATCCCCCAGGCAAACAGAACATCGGGTTCATATGATTTTACCAATCATAAATTATCTTCTTTGTTTGGGAGGTTAAATTACAACTATGCCGATAAATATTTGTTTACTGGTATTGTGCGCCGTGATGGATCATCAAGGTTTGGAAAGAACAATAAATTTGGTGTTTTTCCCTCTTTCTCATTGGGCTGGGTAGTTTCCAAAGAAGATTTTTGGAATAACAACAGATTTGTAAACTCCTTAAAAATAAGAGGTGGTTATGGTATTGTGGGTAATGATGCTATTAGTGATTTTGGCTACCTTTCAACAGTTGGTGGCGGGTTTAATTATACCTTAGGAAATGCCAATGTTATCACTACAGGGTATGCTCCCAGAACACTTGATAATCCGGATTTACGTTGGGAAGAAACATCTCAGTTGGATATCGGTTTTGATGCACAATTGTTTAGAGATTTTAATTTAACTATGGATTGGTACAAGAAAAAAACAACCGGTATTTTACGTGGGGTAAATATACCAGGTTATGTAGGTGTTTCATCTTCTCCTGTAGCAAATATTGCCGATATGGAAAATACCGGCCTGGAAGTAGAGTTGGGATATCGTAAAAGTTTCGGAGCGTTTAATTTTTCTGCCAATGGTAATGTGGCCTATTTAAAAAACAAAGTTACCTATGTAGCATCCGATGCAACATTTATTACAGGCGATGCTTCTTTTCAATCTATGGGTCCTGTAACAAGAACTGAAGTAGGGCAGTCTTATAACTCTTTCTATGGTTTTAAAACTGCAGGTATATTTCAAAATCAGGCAGAAATTGATGCATATGTAAATAAAACAGGCGGTTTAATTCAGCCTGCTGCAAGGCCTGGTGATTTCCGTTGGACAGATGCTGATGGAGATGGTAAAATTACAGATAAAGACAAAGTTTATTTAGGTACTAATATTCCTAAATACACATTTGGTTTAACCCTTAGTGTAGAATATAAAGGATTTGATATAATGACTTTTGCACAAGGTGCAGCCGGTAATACTATTTTTCAGGGAATACGAAGGTTAGATATTGGTAATGCCAATTATCAATCCAAGGCAATGGGCCGCTGGACCGGTGATGGTTCTTCAAATAATTACCCTCGTCTTACCAGCACAGATCCTAACGGAAACTTTGGTAAAATGAGTGATTTTTATTTAGAAAAAGGCGATTATCTGCGTCTTAAATTATTGCAATTTGGATATACACTTCCAAGCGATATAGTTAATAAAATCAAAGCTACTAAACTACGTTTTTACGTAACTGCCGAAAACTTATTAACCCTTACCAATTATACAGGATATGATCCTGAAGTAGGTGGCGGTGTTTTTGGTATTGATAAAGGAATGTATCCACAAGCACGTTCTTTTATTTTTGGTGCTCAGTTGCAATTTTAATTTTTAAAAGAAAGATTATGAAAATCTTTAAACCAATTGCTTTCAATTTTTATTCAATGGGTTTATTGAAATCAGCATCACACACAAAATTTAAACAAATGAAAAAAATACAAATAATAAATTTATTCATTGCCGGAACCTTGATAGTATCATTGGGCTCCTGCAAAAAAGAATTTGTGGATATTACTCCCAGAGGTCAGTTCCTTACCGAGAACTATTACGCAGATCAAACACAGGCTTATGGCGCCCTTGTGGGAGTATATGATGTAATGCGCAAAAACTCAGGTGGTTTCGAAAACATGATAACCATGATGAATGCCGGCAGCGACGATCACTATGCAGGCGGAGGTAACTCTACCGACGGTGCAGGCATACAAGGGTTTTCAAACTATACACTTACAGCACTCATTGTTCCCGGAAGTTTTTGGAACAATCATTACCAGGGAATTTTTAAAGCAAACACATTGCTCGCAAAATTGCCAAATACTACCATGGATGCTACTTTAAAAGCACGGTATGTTGCCGAAACAAAAGCTTTACGTGCATTGTGCTATTTTAACCTAATAAGAATGTTTAAGAACGTTCCGTTGCTTTTAGAAGCGCTTACAACAGGCAACATGTATGATGTTACACAGGCTACTCCCGTAAATGTGTATACTCAAATTGAAAAAGATTTAACCGAAGCCATTGCTGTTTTACCGGGTACTGTTGTAGCAAGTACAGAGTCTGGCAGATTTACCAAAGTAGCTGCAGAAGCTTTACTGGGTAAAGTTTATTTATACCAAAATAAAGGCGCATTGGCAGCAGCACAGTTTGCAGATGTAAACGGACCAACTCCAGGAGCAGCCAATCAATATGGCAATAAGCTTTTAACAAGTTTTAGCAGCCTATGGATTTTTTCCAACAAATTCAATACAGAATCAATATTAGAAGTTGGACATAGCAGCGCTGGTAACTCCGATTGGGGATGGTGGGGTGCATCTAACGATGAAGGTAATACTGTTAATCAAATGGTAGGACCAAGAAGTTATTCAAGACCAGTAGGTTCTACAGCACCGGCTTTGCCATCTGGCTGGAGCTTCAATGTATTTACACAGGATTTTTATGATGCTATAAAATTAGACCCTCGTTTTGCTGCAACTGTTTTCGATTTAAAAGCACTGAAAGCTGCAGGGCAGGCAGAATATATTGAAGGATATCAGAATACCGGTTATTTCTTAAATAAATTTTTGCCAAGGCAAAGTGATGTGAGAACAGGTGGAGGTGCACAGGAATTAAATTTTCAGCAAAACACTTATCTGATTCGTTTGGCAGATACTTACTTAATGGAGGCTGAAGCATTGGGCGCTGCAGGTACAAGAGCTCAGGCTTTATTGGATGCTGTAAGAGCAAGAGTAGGATTGCCGTCTGTTCCTGTATCATTGGCTGCAATTAAGGCTGAACGCAGGTTAGAGCTTGCAGGCGAAGGTCACAGGTTTTTTGATTTAGTTAGATGGGGTGATGCCGCATCCAAATTAGGAAGCAGAGGTTTTATAGCAGGAAAGAATGAAGTTTTCCCTATTCCATTTGCAGAATTGCAAGGAACAAAATTAGTTCAAAACCCAAATTATCAATAATAAAATAATTTATAATGGAGAAAATAAAATTAATATACAGCATATTGTTTCTGGTAATTTTTGCTACGGGTTGTACCAAAGAAGATGGAATAGATAGTGATTTATCTTTTCTGAATTCAGCAGGTTCTGCCAACCTTTCAAAAATATTTGAAATCAGTAATGATAATTCAGGAAACGTAAAAATTACACCATTAGGTGAAGGCGTTTCTTCATCAACTATAAACTTTGGTCATGGTACCGGTGCTACGGCATCTGCTATCGTTGCCCCAGGTTTTAGTACAACCCATTCTTATCCTGAAGGGTCATATACAGTTACAATCGTTTCTGTAGATTTAACAGGCAAAACAACTTCTACTACTTATCCACTAGCGCTTACGTACAGGGCGCCGGAAAATCTTACCATCGGTACAGGCAGTGATATGAAAGTAAGTGCAACTGCATTATATGCTAAATCATTTTTGGTTTATTATGGTGATGTATCAAATGAAGTAGGTACTCCTCTTGCAATTGGGCAAACACTTCCTTTGCATATTTATCCTGCTGGCGGGCCATATAATTTAAAAGTAGTTGCATTAAGTGGCGGTTTAGCAACTTCACAATCCATTAAAACATTGTTTGGTTTTCCTTTGACATTTGAAAGTGCAACCATGGATTATTTTTTTGGAACTTTTGGTGGTGGTCAGGCATTTGCCAAAGTGGCCAACCCAAGTGCAACCGGATTAAATGCCAGTGCAACTGTAGGAAAATTTACCAGAGGTTACGAAGGATGGAGCGGCACATACAGCCCATTAAATATCCCCATCAACTTTGCACAGGGAAATAAAGTAAAAGTGTGGGTGTACAACCCATCTGCTGCAATGATTGGAAAAAATTTAAATGTAGAACTTGAAGCTGCAATTGCAGGTACAGGAGCCACAGCAAATGGTGTAGGCGTATTAAAAGTTCCTTTAACTACTTCGGGAGCATGGGAAGAATTGGTTTTTGATTTTAGTACCATTCCTGCCATAACCAATACTGCCAGATTCGGACAATTGGTATTAAGGTTTAATGATGCAACCGATGGAGCGGGTGCCATTATTTATGTAGATAATTTCAGACTAACTAACTAAAAAATTACAACTATGATAAAGAATAAAATAAATTTCATTTTAAGTTTGGTTGTACTGCTGTTAATATTTAGCGGCTGCAAAAAAACAGATTATTCCATGGGTGATTTAAGTGCACCTTCCAACCTTGCCATCAACACAGTGATTGTTGGACAAAATGCGGCTAATCCTAACGGTGATGGTTCGGGAGATGTAAAAATTACCGTAACCGCCGATAATGCACTTTCATACAGAATAGATTATGATGCAGGCAATGCAGTAGATTTGGTATTTTTACCAACAGGTAACATTACAAAAAAGTTCACTGCACTTGGTACAAACACGTATAAATTAACTGCTGTTGTGTATGGTAAAGGTGGTACTTCATCTACCATTACAAAAGATATAACCGTTAAAAGTGATTTTACTCCGGCGGCATCAATTGTATCTAATCTAACAGGAACCGGCACTAAAACCTGGGTGGTAGATAAAAGTGTTGCAGGCCATATGGGTGTGGGCCCCTGGAATGTTGGGTCTATCAGGCCAGAATGGTGGGCTGCTGCTATTAATGAAAAAGTTGCTTGCTGCAATTGTTTTTATACATCCAGTTTCATATTTGCAAAAGTTGCCGCTTCTAATTCTTATACATTGCAGGTAATATCACCCGATGGTGCATTTACAAAAACAGGCAGCTTAACTACTTTGCCCGGTATTCCATCATCAGGTGCAGAAGGATGCTATTCTTATGCTGGTGGTACTACTAATTTTTCTTTTGTTCCGGCTTCATCCGGAGCGCCAGCTACTCCTTCAGTTCCGGCCAATTCACCTTCTACTGGAACAAGTATTTTGTTGTCTGGTGTAAATACATTTATTGGTTATGGTGCTACATTAAAGGAGTATGAAATTCTAGAAATCACACCCACTTATCTGTTGTTAAGAGTGCAGGGTACTGAAACAGGCAACGCCTGGTATTTTAAATTAAAATCGCCATAATATTTTTTATTATGTAGTAGGTTTTGTTGCAAAGGAGGAAGGTTTGTTTTGCCTCCTTTGTAACAAAGTTTACAAAGCGTATTTTTTCTTGTGATTATAACTACAGATTTGAATTGTGATCTTTATTTGCACATTCAGTTTTGTGGTATGAATACCTAATGAGATACGGAAACAGCGGAAAAGTTTATTTCTGAATCTAGTTTATCCGATAATATTTTTTTAAATTTTTGTTCAATCGTGTACATAAGGATCATAAAATATTTGATTATGAAAACTTTATTTTCTGTAGTAATAGCATGCATGTTCTTCTTTACATCCTGCGGTTCAAAAGAAACACCCGGTACTGGAAACACAGTACCTGGCAATCTAACTTTAAATGCTACCGTAAATCCGGATAATAGTGGTAATGTTTCATTTGTGGCTGCAGCTACCAATACAGTGTTGTATACCTTCGATTTTGGAAATGGTGTAACGCAAATTTCTACAACAGGAAGTTTGGTTTATAAATATTTTGCTTCCGGAGTTTATACTGTAACGGTAGTTGCAAAAAGCGCCAGTGGTCAAACAGCTTCAAAAACAATGTTGGTAACCGTTTCTGTTACTGCTTCGTTAGTATGGGCTGATGAATTTGATATTGCGGGTCAACCAGATGCATCAAAATGGGGATACGATTTAGGTGCAGGAGGAGGATGGGGTAATAATGAGGTTCAGTATTATACCAACAGGGTAGATAATGTAACCATATCTGGTGGAACACTTAAAATAATTTTAAAAAAAGAAGCTTACAGCGGCAGTGCATATACCTCTGCCAGAATGCTAAGCAAAGGAAAATTTTCGTTTAAATATGGTAAAGTAGAAGTGATGGCTAAGATACCTCCGGGAGGCGGTACATGGCCTGCCATTTGGATGCTTGGCGACAATATTGGAACTGCCGGATGGCCTGCATGTGGCGAAATTGATATCATGGAGCATGTGGGCAATCAGTTGAATAAAATTTTCGCCACATTACATCATCCCGGTCACTCCGGCAGTAATGGCGATGGAAGTAGCGTTATGATTCCTACATCCACTACAGCCTTTCATAAGTACTCATTAGACTGGAGCGCAAGCACCATAAAAATTTCTGTAGATGATGTACCGTTTTATACTTTTACAAATACGGCCAGTTTACCTTTTAACCAAAACTTTTTTATGATTTTAAATGTGGCCATGGGTGGCAATTTTGGTGGTACCGTAGACCCCGCAATTACAAGTGCAGTAATGGAAATAGACTATGTAAGGGTATATCAATAAAAATACTTTAATGGTAATAATGCTAAGCTGATTTATTATGAATAAGAATCTTGTTTCGTTTTTGGTTTTTGTAATTGGTATTGCTTTGCATTCATGTTCTGTTGTAAATAATGCAGACAATATCAAATCTTCTAAAAAAACGGAAGATAAATGGAAACTCACATGGAGTGATGAATTTGATAAAAAGGGATTGCCGGATAGCAACAAATGGAACTATGATACTGGCGGTCATGGCTGGGGCAATAATGAATTACAATTCTATACTTTAAAAGATCCGTTAAATGCGTTTGTTGAAAATGGGGTGTTAAAAATTACAGCCAGAAAACAATTAAAAGAAAATAAACAGTTTACATCGGCAAGGTTGATAACAAAAAATAAAGCTTCTTTTAAATATGGCAAATTTGAAATCAGTGCAAAGCTGCCAGCAGGTAAAGGTACCTGGCCTGCCATTTGGATGCTGGGCGAAAATTATGAAAAGGAATATTGGCCTGATTGTGGCGAAATAGATATTATGGAACATGTGGGTTATATTAAAGACAGCATTTTTGGAACCATCCATTCTGCTGCTTACAATGGAATGCTGGGTACTCAAAAAACCAAAAGTATTTTTATCAGTAATCCTTATAGCGCTTTTCATACTTATGCACTTGAGTGGTCCCCGGATAAAATGGATTTTTTTGTAGATGGAATCCTATATAACCAAATCTTAAATGAACACTTAACAACAAAAGAATGGCCATTTGATCATTCCTTTTTCCTTATTTTAAACCTGGCAGTTGGCGGAAACTGGGGAGGAAAAATGGGAGTAGACGAAACCATCTTTCCTGCAGTTTTGGAAATTGATTATGTAAGGGCTTTTCAAAAATAATTTTACAACGTAAAGCAGCAGCTTAATATGCGGATGGCTTTAAAAATGATTTTTTATTTTAATTTTCTTCGCACTTGAAAAAAATATTTTTCTCTACGTTAGTTGTTCTACTAAATACTTTGTTATTTACCAATGCATCTGCACAACAAAAATCATATACTCAAAAGGCAGATTCTATTTTGAAGTTAATCACACTGGATGAAAAGATTGGACAGTTAAATCAATACAATGATGACAATGAAAGATGTTTTTGAATTAATAAAATAAATTAGGTAGCCTGATTTTAAATCGAAATAAAATGAAAACGATGAGTGGATATAAAAAAATAATTTTACTGCTTTTAGTTGCTATCTCAGGTGTAAATTGTTCGCAAAAAAATGGACCTACACCCACACCGCCACCACCGCCCACGCCTGTTGTAAATGAAGTGGATTTTTGGCTAACCAATGGAGATCAGTCTGTAAAATTGCAAAAGCAAACAACGCCGCTGCAATTTGCAACTGCAGTAAATATATATCCCACTATCGAGCTTAACGACACAGAAACCTTTCAAACGATTGATGGGTTTGGATTTACATTAACCGGAGGAAGTGCACAAGTGATTAATCAATTAGGGGCTGCAAAAAAACAAGAATTATTGCAGGATCTTTTTGGAAACAGTGCCACCTCTGTTTCAATCAGTTATTTAAGAGTAAGTATCGGTGCATCCGATCTGGATGCCAATACTTTTTCATACAATGATTTGCCAACAGGCCAGACAGATATGAATCTTGCACAATTTAGTTTAGCGCCTGATATGGTTAATTTAATTCCGCTGTTAAAAGAAATTTTAGCCATCAATCCTGCTATTAAAATATTAGGGTCACCTTGGTCTGCACCTGTTTGGATGAAAGATAATAACAATACCATAGGAGGAAGTTTACAGCCTCAATACTATGGAGTGTATGCCAATTATTTTGTAAAGTATATTCAAAAAATGAAGGAGCAGGGCATTACCATCCATGCAATTACAATTCAGAATGAACCATTGCATCCGGGCAATAATCCAAGTATGTTTATGCCGGCAGCACAACAGGCAATTTTTATTAAAAATAATCTGGGCCCTGCTTTTCAGGCTGCAGGTATTAATACCAGCATCATCATTTATGATCACAATTGCGATAATCCGCAGTATCCCATCAGTATTTTAGATGATGCAGTTGCGAAACAATATATTACCGGTTCTGCATTTCATTTATATGGTGGCGATATCAGTGCATTAACTACTGTTCGCAATGCTCATCCGGATAAGGCTCTTTATTTTACAGAACAATGGACATCCTCTGCCGGTGATTTTGGCGGCGATTTAAAATGGCATCTAAAAAATGTAGTTATTGGATCTATGAGAAACTGGAGTAAGGTAGCCCTTGAATGGAATCTTGCAAACAATGCTTCTTTTGAGCCACATACACCTGGAGGTTGTACACAATGCAAAGGGGCCATTACTATTAATGCAGATCTGACTTATACAAAAAATGTGGGATACTATATCATTGCACATGCCTCTAAATTTGTACCACCTGGCTCAGTTAGAATTGGAAGTAACATTGCAGCAAATATGAGCAGTGCTGCATTTAAAACACCTGCCGGAAAAACCGTTGTTATTGTAATCAATAATGGAAATGTTTCAGATTTGTTCAATATTAAATTCAATGGAAAATGGATTACATCCTCATTGAATGCAGGTTCAGCCGGAACCTATATTTTTTAAAAAATGAATTGCTTATAATTTTAAAATGAAATCGCTTCTGATGAAAAACATAGTTTCTATCCTGTTATTATTTTCTTTAAACAGTTATGCTCAAAATTTAAATGAAGCAAAGAGTATATCAAATTTGGCTGAAGAAAAAACTATTACCATATATACCTCAGCCAGTAATACTGATTTACGACTTGCAGAATCAACCGGAGTATCCTTTACTCAAAAGGGCCAGCCGACCGAAACCCAAACTTGTGTTTTTGTTTATCCATCCAAAAAGAACCAAACATTTTTAGGAATAGGCGGGGCTGCTACCGATGCAAGTGCAGAAGTGTTTGCAAAGTTGTCTGCCAAAAGACAGGAAGAATTTTTAAATGCATATTACAGTAAAGAAAAAGGAATTGGTTATACACTTATGAGAACCAATATTAATAGTTGTGATTTCAGTAGTGATATGTACACGTATGTTACCGAAGGAGATAAAAATTTAAAAAGTTTTTCAATAATCCATGACGAAAAATTCAAAATTCCTTTTATAAAAAAAGCAATTGCCAAAGCTGGCACCCTCACATTATATGCAAGTCCATGGAGCCCCCCTGCATATATGAAAGACAACAACAATATGCTAAAAGGTGGCAAACTTTTACCAGCTTATTATCAAACATGGGCAAGCTACTATTCAAAATTTATAAAAGCATATCAAAAAAAAGGCATACCCGTTTGGGGAATAACCATACAAAATGAGCCTATGGCCACACAGCGGTGGGAGTCCTGTATTTTTACAGCCGAAGAAGAAAGAGATTTTTTAAAAAATTATCTTGGGCCCACACTTAAGAAAGATGGATTGGGAAAAATAAAAATATCAGTTTGGGATCATAACAGAGATTTACTGCCTCAAAGAGTTAGTACAATTCTGAAGGATCCGGAAGCAAATAAATATGTGTGGGGTATTGGATTTCATTGGTACGAAAACTGGAGTGGCGGAGAGCCGATGTTTGAAAATGTAGGTAAGGTAAATAAAATGTATCCTGATAAAAATTTATTGTTTACAGAAGGTTGTGTAGAATCTTTTAATGCTGAAAAATATCAGTTGTGGGCCAATGGAGAAAGGTATGGTAAATCGATGATCAATGATTTTAATAACGGTACAGTTGGATGGACTGACTGGAATATTTTATTAGATGAAAAAGGCGGCCCCAATCATGTTGGTAATTTTTGCTTTTCGCCTATTCATGCCAATACACAAACAGATGAATTGATTTACACGCCCTCTTATTATTTTATTGGGCACTTCTCTAAATTTATTAAACCGGGAGCAAAAAATATTTCCACTATTGTAAGCAGGAGCCAGCTAATATCTACTTCGTTTATAAATCCGGATGGTAAAATAGTAACCGTGGTTATGAATCAATCTGACAAAGAAATTACTTACTCTCTTCTTGTTGATTCAAAGGGATCTGAGATTGAAATACCAGCAAAAGCAATCCAGACATTGATTTATTAAACTTAAAATATTGAAACATAAAAAAAATAAGTGGAATAAATGTAACAACACAATTAAAATCCTTGTTTTGGAATATCATATTAAGTAGATAGTTTCAGTTTTAAAAAACTGCAATAAAGTGGATAATATAAATAGCTGTCTACTCGTTTAGTAAAATTAGAAGTTGATTTATTTTAATTCTTTTCTTTTCTCCTTAAAGTGATCGCTGCATTTTTATTCAGATCTCCGGAGAACCTGATTTCATGCCGTTTGTTATCAAATTGTAATAATAATAAACCCGTATTGGGAGGCAATGATCCAAGGTTTTCTGCATACATTACCAACTGTATGGTATCGCCAAGTTCTGGTGTGATGTAAATCGTTTTTGTAAATGCAGCAGTACTTAAACGTTGTTGGGAAACAATGGTTTTTCCATTCAAAATAATACTTACAGAATCGCCATCTACTTCACCATTATCATATAA
>JBBRFX010000047.1:0-24058 GCA_038241275.1 Chitinophagales bacterium | reverse complement strand
CCGAAGGACCATGAGATTCTCCAAAAATATTTATCCTGAATAAAGTACCGAAGCTGTTCACAATAATTGATTTAATGATTGATTAAATGATATGGGCACCCAATTGTTTTAAGTGTTCGTAAAATGCAGGATAAGATTTATCTATAGCGCCTGCTTCTTCAATGGTAGTGGTTCCTTCGGCCTGCAAAGCAGCTACGGCAAGGGCCATCGCAATCCGGTGATCATGATGCGAAACCACTGTGGCCGCTTTTAATCTTACCCCGCCTTCTATGATCATCAGATCGTCCTGCAATTTGATGACAAGGCCCATTTTGGCAAATTCCTGCTGCAAAGTTAGCGCCCTGTTGCTTTCTTTGTGTGCCAACCTGCTCACACCTTCTATAACGGAAGTGCCCTGGCAACAGGCAGCCAACGCCACCAATGGCGGAAAAAGATCGGGGCAATCGGTAGCATCAAAATGAAATGGTTGTAAAGCGGATGGTTCCACTTCAATAAATTCCGGTGTAATACTGATGATGGCTTTACTCATCATTAAAGCCTGTAGAATGGCACGGTCTGCCTGGGTAGAAAAAACATCGAGCCCTTCTACGGTAATTTTTCCTGCAATTGCACCGGCCACCAATAAAAAAGCCCCACCACTCCAGTCGCCTTCTACAGTATAGTTAATGGTTTGATGGGTGATTGGTTTGATTGCTTTTACCTGAAAAGAATGGTAATTATTATTTACAACCCCGTATCCAAAAAACGCCATCATTTGCATTGTAAGATCAATATAAGGTTTGCTTTTAAGGTTGATAACGGTAATGGTTACGGGCTCTTTAGCAGCTTTTGCAAATGCAATGAGCAAACCGGTGAGAAACTGTGAACTGAGTGAACCATCCACTGTAATATCTTTTGGCAGCAACGGACCCTGTATAGTTAGTGGAAGTTTACCATCATTGGATAAAATCTTCACACCCAATTGTGGTAATATCTCATCAAAAAAATTCATGGGCCGGGTGAGCAGGCTGCCGGTGCCTGTGATGCTTACAGGTGCAGCACTTAATGCGGCAATGGGTGTAAACATACGAATACTCAACCCGCTTTCGCCGCAGGAGAAAGAAGAGGCCGCTCCCACACCCTTCCCCGGAAGGGGGGCTGACGAAGCAGATAATAATTGAGAACCCGTAATTTTTATGGAGCCGCTGTTAGTATTTTCAATCCCCGCCCCTAAATTTTTTATTATAGATAATGCTGCTTTGTCGTCATTGCTTTGCCCGGGATTATGGATAATGGTTTCGCCATGGTGTAACAATGCCAATGCACATGCACGCTGCATGGCACTTTTAGAGGCAGGTGCTATTACCGTTCCTTTAATAACCGAAGGAGAAATTTTTACTTGCATAAAACATATCATTGTTGCCTACAGGCATTGATCAACCAAATCTTTTAATTGTACGAGCGGGATGGGTTTTACTACAGCATTACCAATGCTATTCAACAGAATAAAACTCATAGACTCATTACTCCGTTTTTTATCCATTAATAAAATTTCCCAGATATTTTCTTTATCAAAAGCAAGGGCAACAGGTAAATGATAGCGCTGCAATAGTTCAATAATTTTTTGTTTGTCTGCCGAACTTAAATTGTTCATCTCTTCGCTGATGGTACAGGCGGCTACCATACCAATACTGATGGCGTGGCCATGAGGAAGATTGTAGATATTTTCTATTGCATGACCAATGGTGTGTCCAAAGTTGAGTAATTTACGATCGCCTCTTTCAAATTCGTCATTTAACACAACCGAGGTTTTGATGCCTACGTTTTTCTCAATCAATTCTGCCAGCAGTGTTTTATCATTTCTAAAATCGGCCAATGTTTTGGCAGAAAGAAATTCAAAAAAGGCCGCATCTTTAATGCAGGCATGTTTAATGATTTCTGCAAAACCATTTACCCACTCTTCTTCAGGCAGGGTATCCAGAAAATGATAGTCAAATAACAAAAGATCAGGCTGGTAAATGGTACCAACCATATTTTTAAAGGGACCCACATCTACCCCGTTTTTTCCTCCTACTGCCGCATCCACCATACCCAAAACTGAGGTAGGCACCTGCACCAGTTTAATGCCTCTTTTATAAATACTGGCCGCATAACCTGCCATATCAGTTACTACACCCCCACCCACTCCTACAAGCACGGTTTCTTTATCGGCATGTAATTCCAGCAATTGAGTGATGATATCGTCTACAGTTCTTTGCTGCTTGAACTCTTCGCCGGCTGACAATTTAATGGTTGCATAACCTTTAAATTTTTCCTTGTGATGTTTAAATACATTTTCATCAGTAACAATTACCATTTTATCTCTTTGATACATTACTGCCAAATGCGCAAATGCTCCATCAAAAATATATTCCACCTGTTTTGTAGAAAATGCCCATACTCCCTTTCTCATAAATTTTAATTTCGCTATTAATAGAACATTAAACTCAAATACATATTAACCAAATTACTTATTGACTTCAGTATTATTTTTCATCATACATCACTTTGTTTTGATGGCTGATACTTTCCAAATGCACGGCATCAAAATATCGTACAACAAACTCTTTACTCAATCCCAGTTTTTCTCCCTGCGTAATGGCTCTGTCCAGGATTTCGTTCCAGCGGTTGGTTTGCAGGATGGTAATATTATTGTCTCTTTTGTAAGTACCAATCTTATCGGCAATTTTCATACGTTGCCCAATCAGTGTCATCAGTTCATCATCAATATGATTGATCTGCTCTCTTAGTGTAGCCAATGCCGTTATGAACTCTTCTTTAGTTGTATTTTCTGCACGCCATACCAGGCTGTCTAATATTTCTTTAAGTCGCTCTGGCGTTACCTGTTGTTTGGCATCGCTCCATGCATTGTCCGGATCAATATGACTTTCCAGCATCATGCCACCAAAATCGAGGTCAATACTTTTTTGTGCAACAGATTGCAACATCAGCCTGTTGCCACAAATATGGGATGGATCGCAAATGAGCAACATATCAGGATACCTTCTTTTCATTTCTATGGGCAGGTGCCACATGGGAGCATTGCGATATTGTGTATTACCATAGTTTGAAAAACCCCGGTGAATCATTCCTATTTCTTTTACCCCGGCTTTTTGCAGGCGTTCAATAGCTCCACTCCACAATTCAAGATCGGGATTGATGGGATTTTTAATCAGCACCGGCACATTGGTGCCACGCAAAGCATCGGCAACTTCCTGCACACTAAAAGGGTTTACTGTGGTGCGTGCACCAAGCCAAAGAATATCTACATCAAACTGCAGGGCATCTTCCACATGTTTATCTGTGGCTACTTCCACCGCAATGGGCAATCCAGTTTGCTTTTTGGCCTGCACCAACCATGGCAATCCTTTTACACCAATTCCTTCAAACAATCCGGGTTTGGTTCGGGGTTTCCATATGCCTGCACGCAGCACATCTACTCTTCCGGTATCAGCCAGCCGTTGCGCAGTTTGCAATACCTGCTCCTCCGTTTCGGCACTACATGGGCCACTTATAATCAACGGACGTTTGTTCCAAATCTGCATAATTTTTTCCTTCATCGTAATTGTTTGTTTTTAGTATGGTAAAATTAGTTGTATGTTTTTGTTTTTATTGGCAAATGTGTTATGTGTCCTTGACCTTTGACCTTTCACTTTTCACTTTTCACCTTCCCCCGAACAGCCATTAGTTAAACACTATAAGTCTTGCCTGTCGGCAGACAGGGTTTCCCTCCCCACAATACAACGAACAAACCCTTATAGGTTTTGGCAGACCTTTGACATTTGACTTTTCACACCGTCCCTTTGATCAAAGCAGGTTCTCACCCTAAACTTCCGGAAGAGACATTAGTAAAACACTATAAGGTTTCCCCTCCCACAATCCAACGCACAAACCCTTATAGGTTTTCAGTGACTTTTGACTTTTGACTTTTGACTTTTTACTTTTTACTTTTTACTTTTTACTTTTCCCCTTCCCTATTTCAAAATCCTGTTTATCGTATTAGCTTTTTGTATCAACTCGGCCATGTATTCAAAATTTTCTTTTTCAAGGCAACTTTTAAATTTTCTTAGTTGACTGATGTGTTCATTTAAAACATCCAGTACATTTTCTTTGTTCTGCATAAAAATAGGCACCCACATTTCTGCATTACTTTTAGCCAGCCGTACGGTGCTTTCAAAACCTGCACTGGCCAGTTCAAAAATGGCATCATCTTCTTTTTCTTTTTCTAAAACTGTATTGGCCAATGCAAAAGAAGTGATATGAGAGATATGGCTTATATAAGCTGCATGCAGATCATGTGCTTCGGCATCCATATAAATTATATGCATACCCAGGTTCTTGTAAAGATTTTCTACCATCAGCAATGCATCGGCATCACTATTTTCTTTATCACAAATTATTACTGCCTTATTGTTGAATGCCCCGGTTACTGCAGCCGTTGGCCCGCTAAATTCTGTACCCCACATGGGATGAGTGGCCACAAATCTTTTATGATTGGAATATTGTTTGGCTGATTTACATATTGCATATTTTGTAGAACCCACATCCATTACCACCTGCTTATTTACCTTATCTAAAATTTTAGGTAGCAGCTTGTCAGCTATATCTACAGGCACCGACAGGATAATAAGATCTGCTTCATTGATAGCAACATCGAGTTCAGTTACCTTATCTACCAAACCAAGTTCCATGGCTTTTTGCTTATGTAATTCATTAGCATCAACCCCAATAATAATACTGGCAATTTTCTTTTCTTTTAGTGCCAATGCAATGGAACCTCCTATTAAACCCACACCAATAATTGCTACTTTCATCTTAACTATTTTTAATTCTTTCTATTGCTTCTAATATTTTTTCTTCGCTGCTGCATAAACTCACCCTTACATATTTATTGCCATTGGAACCAAATATCCCCCCGGGGGTAATAAACACATTTGACTGTTGCAATACTTTATCGCTTAGCTCATAACCATCTTTATATTTCTCCGGAATAGAGGCCCAAACAAACATGCCAGCCTGTTGAAGATCAAATCTGCAATGGAGCAATTCTAACAATTCAAATACTTTTACCTGTCTTTTTTGATAAACTTCATTTACACTTATATACCATAATTCATCTAATTCCAATGCTTTAGCTGCCGCTAACTGTAAGGGTAAAAACATTCCACTATCCATATTACTTTTAAACTTAAGCACTTCGTTGATTCTTTCTTTTGCCCCCACCAGCATGCCTACCCGCCAGCCTGCCATGTTATGACTTTTGCTGAGGGAGTTTAATTCCAGGGCAACTTCCATGGCGCCTGCTGCTTTCATTAAACTAACCGGCTGATCATTTAAAATAAAACTGTAAGGATTATCATGCACCAAAAGAATAGAGTGTTTTTTTGCAAAAATTACGAGTTGTTCAAAAACCTTGCTGTCTGGCAACTTACCTGTAGGCATATGAGGATAGTTCACAAACATTAGTTTAAAACTTCCGCCCGGCAATCCATTGGAAGCAGCTTTATTTTCCAGGATCAGTTTTTCAATTTGAAAAAAATCCGGTAACCAGTTATTTTCTTCTTTTAAATCGTAGGCTATCGGTTGCCCGCCTGCAAGACTCACTGCCGAACGATAAGTTGGATAACCCGGGTTTGGGATTAAGGCAAAGTCGCCTTCATTCAAATAGGTCATACATATATGCACGATACCTTCCTTGCTACCCATCAAAGGCAAAATTTCTGCTTCTGCATCCAATTTTACTCCATACCATTTTTGATACCAGTCTGCCATGGCATTTCTTAAAACAGGGCTACCCTTATAATTTTGGTAGGCATGGGTAGTAGGCTTTGCACTTTCTGTATGCAGGGTTTTAATCACATCCGGATGTGGCGGAAGATCGGGGCTACCAATACCAAGGTTGATCACTTTTTTACCTGCGTTATTCATTGCATCTATCTCTCTCAACTTTTGAGAGAAATAATATTCATTAATGTCTTTTAATCTTGTAGCCAGCTCCATATTAGATTTTATTTTAGATTCCCTGATTGATAAATGCCATACAGCTTTAGTTGACTTGTAACTGATAATAAACTATCAATCAATTTATTAAATTGATCTATATTATCAAACTCCATATCTGCATGAAAGGAATATAACCAATCGCTGCCCGGTATTGGAAAGGATTGCAATTTGCTAAGATTAATACCTGCATCTGCAATTTTGGTCAGCACTTTAGCCAGGCTCCCTCTTTTATGATCTGTACTAAAATTGAGGGAGGCCTTATTAGCCTGGGCTATTTCTGTAACGTCAGCCTGCCTTTTTAATACCAAAAAGCGGGTATAGTTATTTTTTTGAGTATGTATATTGGGTGCCAGTATTTCCAATTCATATAAATCAGCCGCCAATTTGCTGGCTATGGCGGCAATATGTTTGCTTTTGTGTTGTTGCACATGTTTTGCGCTAAGGGCGGTATCATCCGTTTCCACCAATTTCCAGTTGTATTTATCCAAAAATGTAGTGCACTGCTGAAGCGCCATCGGGTGAGAATGCACTTCCCTAATATGCTCTAATTTTATTCCAGGGTTTACCAATAGATGCTGTTTAATATGCAGGTAAACTTCTCCAACTATTATTAAACCAGATGTTTGCAATAAATTGTAATTTGGCAATATGCTTCCTGCAATCGAATTTTCAATAGCCATTACAGCTCCGGCAGTTTCTTTTTTATCCAAAGTTTTTTTAATCAATTCTTTAAAAGTATTGCAACAAACCACCGGCACATCCTTCCCAAAAAAGCTTCTGGCTGCCACCTGGTGAAAGCTACCCTCAAAACCCTGGATGGCAATTCCCGGTGCATTAATTACAGGAGATTGTTTGGGGGCAGTTTTACTTTCGGTCATACTATACTTTTTTAATTTTCTGTTGTTAAATGATGCCTCAGGTGCAGGTATAAAAAAAGTCCCGGCTGGTTAGCCGGGACTTATATGTAAATTTTAGAATTTCTCTTTTAGATACATACACCCGGCCTGCTTCTAAAATAATAGAAGAAGAAAGTAGCGCTTGTATATGTAGTTGTTATTTTCATTATTGATTACAAATCTAAATGGTTTGCATTAGAATAAAAAAATAATTATTGGCAAAGGATTAAAAAAATTTTAAAGCATACCCTGTTATATTTAATAAACAGCAGATATAGGGTACAAAAGAATCGCCCCGGATGAACCGGGGCGACCTTACGATTGTTTGCCTTTTGTAATTATTTATTGATATAAGGAGGCAAAACCTTGAATCAAAACTACTTTTTTAAATTAGTTCTTTTTAGTAGTATCAGTAGTAACAGTTGTTTTAACTGTACTGTCTGTTACAACTTGTAAAGTATCAACTGTAGCTGGAGTTACGATAGTTGTAGTGTCAGTAGTAGTTGTTTCTTCTACTTTCTTTTCACCTTCGTTACATGCTACGAATGACGCTGCGATCAAGGCAATTGCTAAAAACTTTTTCATTTTGTTGTTTGTTTAAATTTAAATTATAATTTGTTATTAATACGGCGAGTTAAAAAAGGTAACCCGATTTTTTAAAAAAATATTTTTTTCGTTGTTTTGGGTTACTATTAGGTATAAAAAGTATTAATACACAAGCAAGGTGAATACAATCGAAGAAGAAAAAATTTTACTACAAGGTCTTGCCAATGAGGATAAAACCTCTATAGAAAAGATTTACAGAGAGCACTACAATATGGTTCAATCCATGGTAATCAATAATAACGGAAGCCCTGACGATGCTGCCGATATTTTCCAGGAACTCATGATTGTACTGTTTGAGAAGGCTAAAACGGACAGTTTTGAATTGCACTGCCAGCTTAAAACCTTTATTTATGCAGTAAGCCGCAGGTTATGGCTGAAAAAGTTGAGCCAGCAGCAACGATACAATGGTTCAAATGATCATATAGATGAGGTTGTATCAGTAGAAGAAGATCTTGAAGTACACGAAAGGAGGCAGCAAGAATTTACGATTATGGAAACTGCCCTTAGTAAAATTGGGGAACCATGTAAAAGTTTATTGGAAGCTTATTACATTCAAAAAAAACAAATGCAGGCCATAGCGGCCGATTTTGGATATACCAATGCCGATAATGCAAAAACCCAGAAGTACAAATGTTTGGTGAGATTGAAAAAATTGTTTTTTGCACAGTATAAAAATGTTGAATAATGGAAGATTCTTTATTGATTGATGCCGTAGAAAGATTTGTGAACGGAACCATGCCCGAACATGAAAGGATTTATTTTGAAGATTTAAGAAAAAATAATCCCGAACTGGACCAGGCGGTGGTAGAACATATGTTCTTTTTAAACGAATTAAATAAATTCGGTGCTACCAAAAGTTTTAAACACAGTCTTTACGAAGTTGAAAACAAACTTGCGGATGAAGGTTTTGTTTTTCGTAAACCATTGGCAGGTAAAGCCAAAGTAGTGCAACTTTGGAGCAAATACAAACGTATCGTTGCCGTAGCTGCTTCCATTGCAGGAGTAGTTTCTTTATTTATTGCCAGCCTTGTTTCTGCAGTAAATAATAATAAAGAATCCAACATCAAACCACTGGTAGATAAATTGAATGAGCAGGTAGTAAAAACCAGGCAGATTGAAAATAAAATTAACCAGTTGCAGGCAGGCGCTGTAATTGTAGAAAAACCAAGGGTAGCCAGTAAGTTTCGTGGCACTGGTTTTTTAATTGATGCGAACAACAATTACATCATCACCAATGCACACGTAGCTACCGAAGGTAAAAATCAATTGATTATTGAAAATAATAAAGGAGAGCAATTTGCCGCAGATGCAGTGTATGTTGATGTAGCAAAAGACCTCGCCATCCTAAAAATTAAGGATGTAAACTTTAAAAAGCTGGCTCCGCTCCCGTTTGTAATCAGAAAAACAAATGCAGGATTGGGCGAACAGGTTTTTATGCTGGGATTTCCAAAACAGGAAATTGTTTATGGAGAAGGTTATGTGAGTGCTAAAAACGGTTACCAGATGGATACTATCTATTGCCAGTTAAATACTGCTGCCAATGAAGGAAGCAGTGGTTCGCCGGTTATCAACAAAAAAGGAGAACTCATCGGCATACTTACCAGTTCTGAAAGAAATGCCCAGGGCGTTGTTTATGCAATTAAATCTATTAATATTCACAGAGCCATTGAGGAAGCTAAGAAAATTGAAGCAAATGCCGACTTAAAGATTACCTCCAATGCTTCACTAAAAGGGCTTGACAGAGAATCGCAGATAAAAAAGCTGGAAGATTATGTGTTTATGATAAAAGGGAATTAAGAATGAGAATATAAAGGAAATATAAAGTATAAAAAGAAAGGGCTTCATTATTTGAAGCCCTTTCTTTTTATCTAAATAGGTAAATGTTGTTTATTAAAATAAAAACGCCAGTGCAATTTACTTTATCAATTTTATATACCGCATAATGCCATTCACTCAATTCCCCCACAAGGAAGTTGGATACTCCCCTGCTTCAATCAATGCATCCAAACTGGCTTTTACCCCAGGGGCATCTTCTTTATAAGTAACACCAAACCATTGTGCATCTGTAGGAATTACTTTGATGCTGCCTTTATTGTTTTTGATAAACTGATCGCCGATGATGGGTATAAAAAATTCAGCTTTAATGTTATCAAAATTTTCTTTTGGAAAAACGCTGAAAAGTTTTGAAGTAAATTCAAATACAGAGGGATGAAAACACCAGAAATTCATTGAAACATTTGATTTGCCATCCACTTCTTTAATCTCTTCATTTTCTTCATAGATCACTTTTCCATCTTTGCTGTATATTTTGGTGCGTTCATTAATATCCACCAGGTTATTATCATCATTTACAGAACATACGCCACGGCTTACGGTACCATTTTCGCTCAACGTTTTGTCTAACTGGTATCCAATAATTGAATAAGTATTTTCATTACAATCACTGGTTAAAAAACCGGCAGCTTTTTTAAATGCATCGTATCCATAAAAATCATCTGCATTAATTACAGCAAAAGGTTCCTTAATTACGTCTTTAGCGCATAAAATGGCATGGCCCGTACCCCACGGTTTGGTTCTGTCGGCAGGAATATCTGCAGCATCTACAAACGAAGTCATTTCCTGGAAAACATAATCCACTTTAATCTGGCCTTTAAACCTGTTATCAAAATTGGCTTTAAAATTTTCTGCAAAATCTTTGCGAATGATGAATACAATTTTTCCAAAACCTGCTTTTATTGCATCATAGATAGAATAATCCATGATTGTTTCGCCTGAAGGGCCAAAACCTTCTGTTTGTTTCATACTGCCATAACGGCTTGCCATACCTGCTGCTAAAATTAAAAGTGTTGGTTGCATTTATATCTTTATTTTGTTTAAAATAATAGGAAATTTGCGACAAATGTAAACCAAAGCTTCCTTATAATAAACAAATGCTGTTTGATACAAAGAATATATCTATTGATGAATTAACAGGGCCATTGCTTAAACAAAAAAAAGTAACACTAAAGGTTTTGCGTTTAGATAAGATACATCCCATTGTATCCGGAAACAAATTATTCAAACTACATTATTTTTTAGAAGAAGCATTGTTAGATCCGCAAAAGACTATTGTAACTTTTGGCGGTGCTTATTCCAACCACCTTGCAGCAACAGCCTTTGCCTGCAAGACCCTACATTTAAAATGCCGGGGAATTGTAAGAGGCGAAGCTGCTGCTAAACTATCCCATACTTTAAAAGCCTGTATGGAAATGGGTATGCAACTTGAATTTGTATCAAGGGAGCGATATGCTCAAATTTCTTCGCAGGAAAATATTGAACCGGGCAGTATTATAATTCCTGAGGGAGGCTATCATACTGCCGGGGCCAGGGGAGCTGCTCTTATTATAGATTTAATAAAAGAAAAAAATGTGAGCCATATCTGCACAGCTACCGGCACTGCCACCACATTAGCAGGCCTGTTGTTAAAAGCAGCTCCTTCGCAAATAATTATAAGTATCCCGGTATTAAAAGGATTTACAGATATCCCGGAGCGGTTGCAATTTTTAACCGGGCAAAACCGTTACGATAATCTGATTGTTGTTGGTGAATATCATTTTGGGGGATATGCTAAAAAAACAACCGGGCTTATTCATTTTATGAATGATCTATATCATCAATATGAACTGCCTACTGATTTCGTTTATACTGCAAAAATGATGTATGGCATTTTTGACCAGGTAAAAAAAGGGTTTTTTCCTGAAGGAAGTAATATCATTTGCATTCACACAGGGGGCTTGCAGGGTAACGATTCTTTACCCAATGACAGTTTAATTTTTAATTCATTTAACAATACCCCTTAAACTTAAACACAAATAGATACCCTATGCTTTATTATATTTGTTGCCGGGCCTATCAATGACTATGAAGAAAATCTGCTACTTATTGTCTATTTTAATTTGTTCATCCTCTTTATTGAAGGCTCAACAAACACTGCCCGGTATTTCCGTAATGAATTTGAGTGGAAAAATAATTGTAAGCTGGAAAAACGAATACAACGTTCCATTATCTACTATCAATATTCAGCGGTCTTACGACAGTTTAAAAAATTATACTACCATCGGTTCTGTTTTAAATCCTCAAAATAAGGAGAATGGTTATGCTGATGCCAACCCTCCTTATAATAAAATGTATTACCGTGTGTTTATTGCATTTGAAGGCGGTTCTTACATCATTTCAGAACCCATGAGGCCTTCAAAAGACTCAGGGTTTATTGGTACTTCAGAAATAAGATACCCTTGGCAATCGGATCCCAACGCAGACCCAAGACTACAGGCCCCTCCTCCTAATGCTCCTGTACTTAATTATCCCAGCAAATGGGCATATACGACCAAAGAAAATAATGTAGTGCTTCACCTGCCGGATGCAGCGAACAAAAAATATTCTGCCAAATTTTTTGATGAGTTGGAAAGGCCCCTCTTTGAACTAAACAATCTTAAGGAGGAATACCTGATTATTGAAAAGGTGAATTTCGTACGCTCGGGTTGGTATCGCTTTGAATTATATGAAAATGGCAAGCTGGTGGAAAAGAATAAATTCTTTATTCCTAAAGATGGAAAAAGCAACGGTAATAAATAATTTTACTGAAGCGTGACCTCAAAAACTTTTTCAAAATTTTTTTTGAGTTTTTCTTTCACTTCCTCATAATTTACTGCCATCCCCATTTCCTTTTGTAAAGAAGTAACCTGTTTATCCTGGATGCCGCAGGGTATGATATGATTAAAATAATCAAGATCTGTATTTACATTTAATGCAAAACCATGCATGGTTACCCACCTGCTGCAACGGACCCCAATGGCGCAAATTTTTCGTTCTTTACCCTTCACACCGGCATCGATCCAAACACCTGTTTCTCCTACACTCCTTTCTCCGATGATACCATATTCTGCAATGGTTAAGATAATCGTCTCTTCCAGGTTTCTCAGGTATCGGCCAATATCAGTGTACATTTTTTCGAGATCGAGTACAGGATAACCTACTATTTGCTGGGGCCCGTGAAAAGTAATATCGCCTCCACGGTTGGTTTTAAAAAACTGGATACTATTTTCTTTCATCACTTCTTCACTCATCAGCACATTATTCATACTCCCGCTTTTGCCCAAAGTATAAACCGGGTTGTGCTCACATAATAAAAAATAATGTTGGGTAGGCAGGTCTTTAACAATATAATCAGGATTGTTTTTTCTTGCAGCGGACTTAAGCAACACATTTTGTTGCAGCAGTTCTTCCTGGTAATCCCATGCGGCTTTGTAATCTATTATTCCCAAATCTGTAAACTTCACACGCTGCATATCGTTAGCATTGTTTTAATTTGCAAAAGTAAAGAAAGATGGAGGATTTGTGATGTAGGATTTATGATGTGTGATAGAGGAATTATGAGTTATGAGTAAAAATACTTTTTACGTTAATTAATTATGAGCAATATACCCACAGAAATTGAAGAAGACCTGCCGGAGTCGGAAGAACTGTATGAAAGGCTATCTATCATCATTGACAAAGGCCAGGAGCCGCTTCGTATAGATAAGTTTTTAATGAACCGGATTGAAGGTGCTACCCGCAACAAAATACAACAGGCCATAGAAAATGAATTGGTACTTGTAAATGATAAGCCTGTAAAAAGTAACTACAAAACAAGAGCCGCTGATAAAATTGTAGTGTATGAAACCAATTCACCGGAGTCATCGGAGATTATACCACAAAACATTCCGTTGAACATTGTTTACGAAGATGATGATCTGTTGATCATTAATAAACCGGTAGGCATGGTGGTGCACCCCGGCAGCGGAAATCCTGACAATACATTAATCAATGCAGTGGCATATTACCTGAAATTGCAAAACCCTGACCTTGAGGAAAAAGACTTGCCCCGTTTTGGATTGGTGCACCGGATAGATAAAAATACAAGTGGTTTACTGGTGATGGCTAAAACGCAAAAAGCCATGAGTGATTTGGCCAAACAATTTTTTAACCATACCGTACACCGCAGGTATGTAGCATTGGTTTGGGGAGATTTTGAAGAACAGGAAGGAACTATTGTGGGCCATGTGGGCAGGCACCAGCGTTTTAGAAAATTATTTACCACTTATCCCGAGGGAGAACATGGCAAAGATGCCATTACACACTACAAAGTATTGGAAAAATTTAATTATGTAACCCTGGTAGAATGCAGGCTGGAAACCGGTCGTACGCACCAGATAAGGGTTCACATGCAGCATATTGGCCATCCCCTGTTTAATGATGATTTTTATGGAGGAGACAGGATTATAAAAGGAACAGTGTATACCAAATACAAACAGTTTGTAGATAATTGTTTTGCCCTGTGCCCACGCCAGGCACTGCATGCAAAGGAACTGGGTTTTGTGCACCCTACTACCAAAGAAGAAATGTTGTTTACCAGCCAAATGCCTGATGATATAAACCAGGTGGTTGAAAAATGGAGAAAATACAGCCAGTTTAAAAATTAGGTGTCAGGCCTCTATAAAGTATTAGCAAGTTAATAATCTTTTCAAAAAGTGGCCAGACACCTATTGAAGCTGTCAGGCCACTACAAAGTATTTTCAAATATTGATCACTTCGAAAGTGGCCAGACACCTATTAAAGCTGTCAGGCCACTACAAAGAATTTACAAATATTGATCACTTCGAAAGTGGCCAGACACCTATTATGCAAGATGTACCAATGCCCGATGGCAAATTACTGTTGGATATCGTAACCATTAAAATGCCTTTTGGAAAATATAAGGGAACAGTGTTGCGTTATTTGCCTGTAAGTTACCTGGAGTGGTTTCAACAAAAAGGATTTCCCAAGGGAAGACTGGGTATGATGCTGGAAACCCTGTATGAAATAAAAATGAACGGTCTGGAAAGCCTGCTGGATAAAATTAAAGGATAACTTTATTTTTCATTTTCTTCATCAGGTGTACATTCTTTAAGTTCTACCTCTTTTAAATCGGCTTCCATTTTTTCTTTTTTTAGCCCCACCCTTACCATTCCGTAGATGCTCATGTAAATATTGGCAATCCAAACCAATGCAAAACCTCCTATTAAGTATCCCCGCCAGTCGGCAAAAATTAAATGGTATTGAGTAATGATTAAAAAAAACAGGGTCACGTAATGACTAAAACAATACTCGCAGGTAAAGAGATAAAAGAATTTTTGCAGGATGATGGATTTACTTTCTTTAGACTTTTTTTCACAAAATTCCCTGGGTTCCTTAAATACTTCTTCATGTGTTACCGTCCAGGCAATACATGCGATGGGCAAAGCCAATAAAAAAAGATTTAATACCTGGTCTGATAAAAGCATAACCTGATTTTTTATTCAAAAGAAAATAGTGTTGCAGTAAAAACACCCCGCTCCCGTTTTTTTGTAATGGCTTTCCAATTGCCGTAATAACGAATAAGGGAAGGTACGGTGAGATTACCAAAACGGGTCATTTGCACTTCCATCTCTACTTTAAAATCATAAACGGCAGCATCATAACTCAAAGCATATTTCCTGGCTACCACTTCAAAAGTCTGGCTATCAAACCAAGTAGTCATCTCATCTACAATCACACCATCGTCTTTGCCCGGTTTTACCTTTTGTTTAAAAATATAACATAATGTATTATTGTATAATTCCATATCAATATTCATATCGTATTTATCAGCCATGTCATCATCATATATAGCCGTTTTATTACTCATAAAAGGAAGACCGCTAATTTTTCTGCCGGGGTTGAAGAAAAGCATTTTTAATTGTTCTTTATGTTTCTCCATTCCACTTTTTCCTTCGGTAGAAAAGGATGCTCCTGATACAATATTATTTTCGCCACATACCACTCCATTGGTAAAAAACAAGGACGCATACATTTGAGCAGTGTAATAATTATATTGTTTATTTTTTGTATAAAAATCTCCGGTTACCGTTTCGCCCAATACCTGCATTGTTCTGCAATTATTATTGCGAACCTGTTTTGTTTTACTATTTAGTGATGCATTAAGCCCTCCTTTTTTATCCAGCATGCGAATATCATTTAATGCAGTAAACCCAATAATGTGCAGGTTACGAAAAGCTTTGTAATAGCTGCTGTCGTTTTTTATTTTGTTGATAAAGCCGGGAACATCCAGATTTTTATCTACCACTACAGCACTGAGTGTGATCACTTTTTTTCCGGTAAATACAGTATCGGCGGGATCCTGTGCATGCAGGCTGAACGATAATAATATAAAAAAAACAGGTATGAAATTTTGTTTCATACCTGCAAAGTAATTGTAAAAAGATGATAATAAAATGGTAATAGCGTCCCTATCTCGGAAAGAACATGCGGTAATCTACCTTTACCTTTCCCTTGGTAATATCATCCAGTTTGCGTTTCATTAAAGTGCGCTTTAATGGCTTGATATAGTCAATAAATAATTTGCCCTCTATGTGATCATATTCATGAAGGATAACCCTTGCTGTGATGCCATTAAAGGTTTTGGTATGCTGCACAAAATTTTCATCTACAAACTCAATCGTTACCCACTCTTTGCGTATAATATCTTCCCTAATCTTGGGAATACTCAGGCAGCCTTCGTTGTAGCTCCATTCAAGTCCACCCAATTCTTTAACATGTGCATTCATAAATACACCTTTATAGCCGGGTTCATCAGGAAATTCGCCTTTTTCATCTTCTTCCTGGTTTTCAAATATTTGCTCGCTATCTACTAAAAACAAACGAATGTCTTTATTAATTTGAGGCGCCGCCAGACCCACACCATTGCTGTTATATAAGGTTTCCCACATATCTGCCAGCAGTTTTTCCAACCCCGGGTAATCGGCATCAATATCATGAGAAATTTTTCTTAAAATGGGTGCTCCGTATGCTACTATTGGTAAAATCATAATTCTACTGGTTCCCGAAATAGGGCTGTTATTATTTTAATTTATAAAGCGGCAAAGTTAAATGATAAGCACCACAAGATAAAGATCAAAGAGGGTTGAGTTCTTAAAATCCTCTTAAATAAATGGGTTTTCCATATATTCCTGCAACATGATCGTTGCAGCAATTTCATCTACCAGCTTTTTATCCCTTCGGTCTTTTTTCTTCATTCCCATTTGAAGCATCGCTTCTTTGGCCAATTTAGAAGTGTAGCGTTCATCTACCGTTTTAATGGGCATTTGAGGAAATTCTTTTTTCAAACGTTTAATGGCTGCTTCTGCCAATGGCGTACCATGTGTATCTGAGTCGTCCAGGTTTTTAGGCAGGCCAATAATGATGAGCTCTACCTGTTCCTGCAGAAAATATTTTTTTAAAAAAGGAATCAGTTCCTGAGATGCAATTGTGGTGAGGCCTGTAGCAATAATTTGCATAGGATCGGTAACGGCAATGCCTGTGCGCTTTCCTCCATAGTCTATTGATAATATTCTTGCCATACCCTAAATACTAAAGGTGATTACCCATTTTTTATGATAAAAATAAATCCAATAATACAAAGATGGCAAATACCACCGATGCAATTCCATTGGCTGTCATAAATGCAATATTAACTCTTCTAAGATCATTGGGCTTTACGATAGAATGCTGGTAGATTAACATACCAATAAAAACAGCAATACCTGCCCAATACCAATAACCAAATTTGCCGTACCAGCCCGCAAAAATTACTGCCACAGCAGATAAAACATGAAGGAACCGGGAAACCCGTAATGCCTTTGTTTTGCCCAATATAGATGGGATAGAATGCAACTGGTTTTCTTTATCAAATTCTTCATCCTGCAGGGCGTAAATAATATCAAACCCACTTACCCAAAACAATACTGCAAATGAAAACAGTAATGGCAGCCAGTCAAATGCTGCTGTTACAGCCAAATAAGCACCAATGGGTGCCAGGCTTAGCCCAAGGCCCAACACCATATGACACAAAGCCGTAAATCTTTTTGTGTAACTGTAAAATAAAATAACAAATAAAGCCACCGGTGATAAGTAAAAACAAATTTGATTAATGAAAAAAGTACAGGTTATAAACAACACACAATTAATAATGGTAAAAACCAATGCATTTTTTTGTGTAATAATACCTGCAGGAATTTCTCTTATAGCAGTACGTGGATTTTTAGCGTCAAAATGCCTGTCTAAATAACGGTTAAAAGCCATCGCTGCAGACCGGGCGAAAATCATACAAAGCAACACTAAAATGAACTTTACTATCCAGAATTTCCAGGTAAATATTACACTATAATCTTTTTCATCATTACCACTAAATACAGGAGAATATTCAAACAATCCGGAAAGGTCAAGGAAGTAGTCCAGTCCTAAAAAAAATCCGATTATTGCAAAAGGCAATGCAAAAATAGTATGAGAAAATTTTATGAGAGAAAGATAGTTTTTAACTTTTGTCATTTAGAATTGAATTTATACCAAACGGAATTTCATTTTTTAGGCTCCCGATTGCTATCGGGATGTGCTGACTGAAATTTCGTATAGCTTTTGTGGGGTAGACTTTGGTAAATGCCGATAGAACAGTATGGGGCTAATTTATAAATCAAATCGGTCAAATTAATCCTTACTTTTTATTACATCATTACAAATGGCTACCAGCCTGCATTTACCGGGTTAGCTTTAATTATTTGGCTAATGATTTATTGGACGCATCCCCATCCTCGTTCTCACAATCTCCCAAAGCACCACTCCTGCTGCTGTTGCTATATTTAATGAATGTTTCATTCCCAGTTGTGGGATTTCTATACAGCCATCACATTTTATAATGGTATCATGTTCCACCCCCGAAACCTCGTTACCAAAAATAACGGCAATTTTTTCATCCCCGTCAAATGTAAGTTTTTCCAAAGAAAGGCTGTTGCTAACCTGCTCTACTGCGTAAACTTTATACCCATTATTTTTCAGTTCATCAATGGCCTCACCGGCATTGGCAAAATGTTTCCACTCCACAGAATCCTCTGCTCCAAGTGCTGTTTTTTTTATTTCTTTATGAGGTGGAATGCAGGTGTAGCCGGTTAAATAAATACCCTCCAGCAAAAATGCATCGGCAGTTCTAAAAACACTGCCCACATTATAGGCACTGCGAATATTTTCCAAAACCGCTATAACGGGTGTTTTTTCAGATCGCTTAAACTCTGCCACCGTTTTGCGGTTCAGATCATCCATACTCAGTTTCTGCATAATAAAGGTTCAAGGTTCAAGTGGTTCAACGTTTAAGGTTTAAGGTTTAACGTTCAAAGTTTATGAAGTTCAACCTTTGGAACTTTTGAAACCTTTGGAACCTTTTAAACCTTTTAAGAAGCCTGCTTTTCCAATTGTGCAGAAACTGCACCAAGTTTTGTTTCGGAATACCATTTAGCTGCCTGAACAAAATTTACAAATAAAGGATGAGGAATTTCTACCGTGCTTTTTAATTCGGGATGATATTGTACCCCAATAAAAAAAGGATGATTGGCCAGTTCCATTATTTCTACCAAACCTGATTGAGGATTTTTACCACTCGGGATCATTCCGGCATTTTCAAAATCTTTTATATAGGTATTATTAAACTCCCAACGATGGCGGTGACGTTCGCTGATCTCAGTTGAATTATAAATTTTATGTGCCAGGCTACCTTCTAAAATGGTACATGGATAAGCGCCCAACCGCATGGTGCCGCCTTTCTTCTTCACTTTTTTCTGTTCTTCCATCAACGCAATTACGGGATATGCAGTATGAGCATCCATTTCTGTAGAGTGTGCAGCAGGCCAGCCCAACACATTTCTTGCATATTCTATTACGGCCATTTGCATTCCAAGACAAATACCAAAAAAAGGCATTTTATTTTCTCTTGCATATTTTACCGACAATATTTTACCTTCTACTCCCCTTGCCCCAAAACCGGGAGCCACCAACAATCCATCCAGTTCACTTAATTTTTCATTCACATTTTCTTCTGTAATAAACTCACTGTGAATATTTACAATCTGCACCTTGCACTGGTTTAATGCACCGGCATGTATAAATGCTTCCAGGATAGATTTGTATGCATCCTGGAGTTCAATGTACTTACCAATCAGTCCAATTTTAATACGGGTTTTTGGATAATTCAGTTTATCTAAAAATGCCCTCCATTTATTTAGTTCAGGAGCTGAGTAACCGTTGATTTGTAATTTTTTCAACACAATTACATCCAGCCCTTCCTGCAACATTTTTAGTGGCACTTCATAAATAGTACCTGCATCTATGGCCTCAATAACTGCATTAGGTTTTACATTACAAAAAAGTGCAATTTTTCTTTTGATTTCTTCTGATAACGGATGTTCTGTGCGGCATACAATTACATCGGGCCTTACCCCTTCCTGGCTAAGCATACGCACACTATGCTGCGTAGGTTTTGTTTTTAACTCTTTAGCTGCTTTTAAATAAGGTATCAAAGTAAGATGTAATACCAGGCAATCTTCTTCGGGCATTTCCCACTGCAGTTGTCTTACCGCTTCTACAAACGGCAGGCTCTCAATATCTCCCACGGTGCCACCAAGTTCTGTAATTACAATATCATAATTTCCACTTTCGCCCAGTAGCAGCATTCTGCGTTTAATCTCATCAGTTATATGGGGAACTACCTGTACTGTTTTGCCCAGGTATTCTCCTTCTCTTTCTTTATTTATTACGGTTTGATAAATGCGGCCGGTAGTTACGTTATTGGCCTGCGAGGTAGGCGTATTCAAAAAACGTTCGTAATGCCCAAGGTCAAGATCGGTTTCTGCACCATCATCGGTTACATAACACTCCCCATGTTCGTATGGATTCAGGGTTCCGGGATCTACATTAAGGTAAGGATCAAATTTTTGAATGGTAACTTTTAGCCCCCTGCTTTGCAACAATTTTGCAAGAGAAGCAGCAATGATACCTTTACCTAATGAAGATGTAACACCACCTGTTACGAAAATAAACTTGGCCATTATTTAAAAATTATCGGGTTAAATACAAAATAGTTAGTTATATAAAAACACACAAATCATGATAGATCATATTAAATATAATCAAACTGAAAAAGCAGTTTTTAAAGCAAATCTTAATCAACAATTAAAAAGAAAATTATATTTGACCGGAGGAAAAGAGATCAAAATATCCTAGAGGTCGGGTAAAGATAAGAGGAAAATTTGGGTGAAGGAAATTTGAAAATGAATTTGTATAAAAAAAGCTGTTCTTTTAAGAGAACAGCTTTGATATTTTTAAAATAAAATCAAATAGGACTCAACGCCTCTTCGCTTTCATGATTCTTTAAAATATCCCCAATAGCATTATCATATTTATTTTTCCAATCTATTATTGTTCCCCAATTTTCTCCTTCTACCATAATATTTTGAGGAGTTACTTTACCCAAAAGTGCAAAAGGAATATTGGCGGCCTGCAGGGCGGTTGTAAATGCTTCATCCTTTGCCACTGCAACAGAAACGACTACCCTGCTCTGGCTTTCGCCAAACCAAAATGCATCTTTGCGAATTAGAGATTCGTTGGAACTAACATCAAAACCATGATTGTTGTTAAATGCACTTTCCAAAAGCGTTATCATTAACCCGCCTTCGCTCACATCATGTGCAGAAACGATTAATTTATTGTTTATCAAACTGAGCAATTTTTGTTGCAATGCATATTCTTCTTCCAGGTCAAAGTAGGGACAGGGGCTGAACTCCTCGCCTACAATTTTATGCAGGTATTCGGAAGAACCAATATCATTGCGGCTCAAACCCAGCAAGTAAATAATATCTCCGTTGTTTTTAAAATCAAGGGTCATTTTATCATCGGCACTTTCTAAAATACCCACCATGCCTATTGTAGGCGTAGGATATACCGGGCCGTCGGGCGATTGATTGTAAAAACTTACATTACCACCGGTAACCGGTGTTTCAAATTTTATACAGGCTTCGCCCATTCCTTTAATGGCATTGGTAAACTGGTAATACACTTCAGGATCGTAGGGATTACCAAAGTTGAGGCAATTGGTTACACCGAGGGGTTGTGCACCACTGCACACAATATTTCGTGCTGCTTCTGCCACGGCAATCATTGCACCTTTGTAAGGATCGGCAAAAACATAGCGGCTGTTACAATCTGTGGTAAGCGCCAACGCTTTGCCTGTTGGTTTTGCTATTACAATGGCTGCATCACTGGGAGCATTAGACGAAGTAGTGCCTGCACCCACCATACTGTCGTACTGCTCGTATATCCATTTTTTGCTGGCAATATTGGGAAAACTGATGAGCTGTTCTGCAATGGCTTTCATATTTACTGGCTCATTTAAAGCCGCTATATCAAATGCCTCAATTTTATCCAAGTAGGCAGGCCGTTTTATTTCTCGATCATATACCGGTGCGCCGCCGCCCAGTACGAGTTCTTCTGCCGGCAACACAGCTTCAAGCGTTCCGTTCATATAAAATTGTAACATACCATCGCCGGTTACTTCACCTATATCGCTGCAGGGTAAGTCCCATTTTTCAAATACATCTATTACCAATTGTTCTTTTCCTTTTTCTACCACCATCAGCATACGCTCCTGGCTTTCGCTTAATAAAAGTTCCCATGCCTTCATATCTTTTTGTCGGGTAGGCACTTTATCAAGGTGAATGATCATGCCCGATTTACCCTTGGCACTCATCTCGGCAGTAGAACAAATAATACCCGCTGCACCCATATCCTGCATACCTACCACTGCACCTGTTTTTATAACTTCAAGGCATGCTTCCAGTAATTTTTTTTCCTGGAAAGGATCGCCTACCTGCACGGCCGGCAAATCTTCGGCACTGTCTGCCGTAATTTCTGCACTGGCAAAACTGGCTCCGCCAATACCATCTTTACCGGTGGCACTGCCTACAAAAAAAACAGGATTACCTATTCCTTCTGCAGTGGCAGAAATGGTTTCTCCATTTTTTAATATGCCCACGCTCATTGCATTTACCAGCGGATTGGTATGATAACAATCTTCAAAATATATTTCTCCACCCACAGTAGGCACGCCAAAACAATTACCATAATGACCAATGCCATGTACCACTCCTGCCAGCAGGTGCTGGGTTTTGGCATCTTTTAAATTTCCAAAACGCAATGAATTTAAAGATGCGATGGGCCTTGCTCCCATCGTAAAAATATCTCTGTTAATACCACCCACACCGGTGGCTGCTCCCTGAAAAGGCTCAATGGCAGATGGGTGATTGTGAGATTCTATTTTAAAAACAACGCCATAACCATCACCGATGTCCATGAGTCCGGCATTTTCGTCACCTGCTTTCACCAACATCCTTTTACCATCACGGGGCAGTGTTTTAAGCCACTTGATAGAATTTTTATAACTGCAGTGCTCACTCCACATCCCACTAAATGCACACAGTTCAGTAAAATTGGGGGTTCTGCCCATTTTTTCTTTTATCATTTCAAACTCTTCTGCTGTTATTCTTAATTGTGCGGCTGTAGCGGCTGTTATTTCCATAAAATGTTTGAAGGGGTGATTTTTAAAAACGCAAAGGTACAATCTCACTACTTTTATTTGAGCAATAAAAACTAATTATTTTAACTAAGTATGCACAGGAAGGGAAGGTGATAGTCAATGGTCAATGGACAAAAGTCAAAAGTCAAAAGTCAAAAGTCAAAAGTTGAGCTGAAATCTGAATGGGTCAATAATTCACCAGTGACCATTATCCAGTGACTAATGACCAGTATCAAGTGTCCATTATCCAGCATCCAGCATGCAGAATCCAATATCCATAAACATTATTTTTAAAAATATATATTGTTTTTTAGCAGGCAAATGAATTTATTTACAGATATTGGAAAATAAAATAAATTTTTATGGGGATTATTTCCTTTTTTTGCAACATTAAACAAAACTAACAATGAATTCATTACGTTTTAATGCAATCAACAACCTGGCAAATACACAGGCGTCGGTTAAGGTGACCAATCCTGCCCGTATCACTGCAGTTTTTAATGAAAATGTATTTACTCTCAAAACAGCAAGGCACTATTTGAGTGATGAGGCTTATAAAAGCCTGGTAGCTTCTGTAAGGGGTGGTAAAAAAATTGACCGCTCTATGGGAAACCAAATTGCCAATGGATTAAGAGCATGGGCAGAGGGTAAGGGTGTTACGCACTTTACACATTGGTTTCAGCCATTAACAGGTTTATCTGCAGAAAAACATGATTCGTTTTTTACTTTAAAAGGTGATGGCACTCCTATAGAAGAATTTGAAGGAGCGGCATTGATACAACAGGAGCCAGATGCATCTTCTTTCCCAAGTGGTGGTTTAAGGGCCACTTTTGAAGCTAGAGGTTATACAGCATGGGACCCTTCTTCTCCGGCATTTATCATGGAAATTGGAGAAGGAAAAACTTTATGTATTCCTACAATCTTTGTTTCCTATACCGGCGAATCGCTGGATACAAAAACACCTTTAATTAAAGCATTGGTTGCTTTGGATAAAGCTGCCGTGGACGTATGCCAGTATTTTGATAAAAATGTATCTAAAGTAACTGCCACCCTTGGCTGGGAACAGGAA
>JBBRFX010000046.1:0-24254 GCA_038241275.1 Chitinophagales bacterium | reverse complement strand
ATTTGCTTTAATGCGAAGTTACTGGTAACATTTATTGGATGAAGTAAAATTTCAGGAAGTCACAGGATGCATTCAATTTATTTTCTTCGATCATCATTCATTTTATTGCGCCCCTTCTGATGATCGGTCTTTGTTCGAACAGTTGAAAATCATTTATTTCATTTCCATCAAATCCCTGATAGCAACAGAAGCCACCACGGCACCAAATGCAGCAGGCATATAAGACATGGTGCCATAGGCCGATTTTTTATAATTGCTCCCATCCGTCATCATCAGGCTTTCTTTATTATTTTCTTCGGGAGAAAAAACTACCTGAATGCCTTTGTAAATTTTATCTTTTTTCAGCATTTTTCTTAACTGTTGTGCAAACGGGCAGTTGTAGGTTTTAGAAATATCTGCTATTTCAATTTTTGTTGGATCTATTTTGCCACCGGCACCCATACTGCTTACCATGGGTAATTTATTTTTGTAAGCCATTTTAATAAATGTCAGTTTTGGTGTTACACTGTCAATGGCATCAATCACATAATCGGGCCTGTTTACCAGTAATTGTTCTACCATTTCGGGATTGATAAATTCTTTTATTAGCGTAAGTTCCAACTCCGGGTTGATGGCCAATAATCTTTCACCCATTATGGCTGCCTTTGATACACCGTGGTTAGTAGATAATGCAGGCAACTGCCGGTTGCGGTTGGTAGGGTCTACTACATCACCATCAATTATAGTCATTTTTCCAACGCCATTGCGGCAAATAAATTCTGCAGCGTAAGAGCCCACTCCACCTAATCCCACAATCATTACATGTGATGAAATCAGCTTGTGTAGATTTTCTTCTCCTATTAATAAATTAGTTCTGCCTAACCATGAAATATCTTTCATCTTACAATTACTTTAAAAACGGTTGCTGCATTTTTTTGAATTTGCAAACTTAACTCATCTATCGTCAAATTTTTTATGGATGCAGCCATTTTGTAAATGCTTTGTATATCAATTGACGCATCATCTGTTTCAAGAAATATACGATCCACAGGAATTAAACGGAAAACTTCTGCATGTATCTGTTGATAAACAGATTTGCCAAAAGAAAGCCAGTAGCCTGCATCCAGTATCTTTTGCGCCAGCACTCTATTTTTATTAAAGCCATGAAAAATGACCGGTACTTTATTGTGATATTTTTTTAAAAGTTGCAGCAGTGCTTCATGTGTGCGCACACAATGAATAATGAGCGGCTTATTGATTTCATTCGCCCATAAAAGCTGTGCTATAAATACTTGCTGCTGAAGTGCAAAATCTGTTTTACAAACTTTATCAAGGCCACATTCTCCAATAGCCAATATGTTTTTTAGAGGACTGATTGTTTTTAATGTTTCCATTTCGTTTTGCCATGTAGCTGCATTGATATACCAGGGATGAAGCCCTGCAGCGTAATAACCGGGTATGTTTGCCTCCTCAAAATTTTTATATAAATTTTGCAGGACAAATTCTTTAGGACCAGCCGGCAGGTGACTATGTATATTAAAAAACAATAGAGGGATTTAAATTTGTAGGAAAATGTTCAATTTATTAATAATTCACTCAAATGATGATAAGCAAATATAATAAAGCTAACGGGCAATGTTACGGCAAAATGATTACGCAGATCATCGTCTGTATTTTTCAGATAGGTTATGCTAAGCACTTCTTTCTTTTCTCATAATACTTACTATACTTAATTTTATTTAAGGGATAATATTTGCGATAAATATTTGCCTGCTTGTGCAAATGAAATCTTCTATCTAACTTAGTTAAAAAAAATATGCAATCAAAAGCCACTACAATAGATCAATATTTGGAGGAACTTTCTGAAGAAAGAAAAAGTGCGATGGACAGATTGCGCAAAATCATTAAAAAAAATCTGCCAAAGGGTTTTAAAGAAGTAATGAGTTATGGAATGATTGGGTATGTAGTACCACATAGTATTTACCCTGCAGGATATCATTGCGACACCAAATTACCGTTGCCTTTTATGTGCCTGGCATCACAAAAAAACTTCATTGCTGTTTATCATATGGGGGTTTACAGCGATCCTGAATTGTTGAATTGGTTTACAACAGAATATGCAGGACGGGCAAGTGGCAAGCTGGACATGGGCAAGAGCTGTATAAGGTTTAAGAAACCGGAAAATATCCCTTTTGATTTGATAGGTGAGTTGAGCAGTAAAATAACTGTGGAAGAATGGATAGCCACTTACGAAAAGAATTATAAACCCTCCTGATACTTTCTTATTTAATCTTATTTAAAGCAGTATCCTAATGCATTTTTTGCAATGGGATACGGGTATAAATTATAAAGGATTAAACGCATGAATCATACAAAGAAGCCTTGATTAATTTTCGGCCAATTTAAGATCCCTGATATTTTTTTGTACCGTAATGGCGCCGAATAAAGCTAATAAAAAGGAGAAAGCATAAAATCCTTTTTCACTGGGCAGCATCTCAGCATTCCATAAACCGACTATTAATAATACGATGGCCAGTATGGTAGCAAACCAGCAGAGGCCATAATAAATATCTGTTACAGGCAAGGCTTCCAGCCGGTCTCTTACCGATTTTTGTACAGATATTACAGCAAAAAGACCAAACATTAAAACGGTAAAATAATATCCTTTTTCATTTAATAAAAGATCAGACCGCCAAAGGCCAATCAAAAATCCTACCATGCCCACACCGAGCGCTACCCATGATGCTGCAATAAATGCATTAGAAGGTTTTAGTGTCATATACTTTTTTTTGGTTACGCTAAAATAAGCGGGCAACAGTTAAGGATTAGCTAAAGACAAAGCTGTGCTTGTTAAGATTGACACATTAAATTTTCTATGCCAGATATAATTTGAAGGCATTCTAAACACAGCCTTCCTTATTTTTGCCGCATGACAGGAATTGAAAATGTAGTAATAAAAAAAGCCATTGTACATAAAGTGGGCAATCCCACAAGAGGCGAAGAACTAAAACTATCTGCCAATGCACTTACTTTAAACGATCCGATTGTGCAGCAGTTATTGCTGAAATATTTCCTGGGTGCAATTAATGAAAATGATATATACAATTTTACCCATCTGCATGATTTAAAACTGAATGAAGTATATAATTATGTTGCGGCCATTTTTGCTGATACAGATGCGTTAATTATAGAGAGTAATAAACTGGCCCAGTTTCTTTATAGTAAATCTACCCATGTAAAAGTAAAGGAAGGGGAGTTGTGTGTGGTTTACCTGGAAAATGTTCCTTTTGAAAATGCCTTTGTACCTGCTGTTGGTATTTTTAAGTCGGAGAATAAAGAAACATTTTTAAAAGTGTTGCAGCATGGCCAAAGCCTGGAGCTTGTGCAGGAAGATGGTATTAATGTAAATAAGCCCGATAAAGGTTGCCTGGTTTTTAAAACTGCTGCTGTGGATGGTTATAAACTTTGTGTGATAGATCATACCAACAAACAACAGGATGCACAATATTGGGTAAATGACTTTTTGCAGGTGTTTCCTATGGCAGACAGTTATCATCATACCGACAAATACCTTGCACTTTGCAAGCAGTTTGTAACAAATGAATATGCGGATAAATTTGATGTTACAAAATCCGATCAGTTGGAAATGTTGAACCGTTCTATGGATTATTTTAAAACCCGTGACCAGTTTAGCCTGGAGGAATTTACAGGAGAAGTCATTCATCACCCCGAAGTGGTGGACAGTTTTATGCAGTATAAAAAGAATTTTGAAACTGCCCGTAACTATGAGATAGAGGATGAATTTGATATACATTTATCGGCTGTAAAAAAACAACAGAAATTATTTAAATCTATTTTAAAACTTGATAAGAATTTTCATATTTATATTCATGGCCGAAGAGACCTGATAGAAAGAGGCGTGGATGAACAAACCGGAAAGAAATTTTATAAAATATATTTTGAGGAAGAGAGTTGATGGAATTTATGATGTATGATTTATGATGTATGATATATGATGTATGATATGTGATATGTGATGTGAAGGCATAATTGTTTTTGCATTTGAATTCTCTTTTAAAACTTACCTCAATTGAGCAATAAAAGTTGAAAAAGCATTTATTGTATGATAATGGTCATTTTCCTAAACTTATTCTAATCAAACTACTTTTTTAATCTCAGCTTTCAGGATATTTGTACCAACATCATGATCAAATATTATTTTGCCATTTTAATTTCTCTTTTTAGTCTGCAGGCTGTTGCGCAGCTTTGCCAGGGCAGCCTGGGCGATCCGTTGGTAAATATTACTTTTGGCTCTGGCAGTAATCCCGGGGCTCCTTTGGCAGCAGCAGCTACCGGTTATCAATATGTGGCCAATGATTGTCCCAATGATGGATTTTATACGGTAAGGAGTAATACCAGCGCATGTTTTTCCTCTACCTGGCATAGCTTAAGCAGCGATCATACCGGCAATGGAAACGGATATTTTATGTTGGTAAATGCCTCCATTCAGCCCAGCGCTTTTTATGTGGATACGGTAAGGGGACTTTGTGGAAACAGTACCTATGAATTTGCAGCATGGATCACAAATGTAATTTTGCCAACTTCCTGCAATAACAATTCTAACCAGCCCAATCTTACTTTTACGATAGAAAGAACAGACGGTACCATTTTACAATCTTATAACAGTGGCAATATTCCACCAACAGGTGCACCAGCCTGGAAACAATACGGTTTCTTTTTTACAACGCCTGGCGCAGGTGCCGATATTGTGCTGCGTATTGTAAACAATGCTCCCGGCGGATGTGGAAATGATCTTGCTTTGGATGATATTACTTTTCGTCCATGCGGCCCGCAGCTAACGCCATCCATAACAGGTCAGAGCACTACCATTGCCAATATTTGCCAGGGATCTTCACAAACTTTTAATTTTAATTGTACCATTTCTGCAGGATTTACCAACCCGGTTTTTCAATGGCAGCAACGGTTTAATAATGGAGCATGGTTTGATATTGCAGGCGCTAACACTACAACGCTTACCCGAAATTTTGTTCCTGCCAATGCTGCGGGAAACTACGATTACAGGTTAAGTGTGGCAGAAGCAGGCAATCTTGGCACTGCACAATGCAGGATATCATCTATTCCCGTAACGGTTATTGTAAATACAAATCCTGTAGTTACGGTTAGTAATAATGGCCCGGTGTGCGAAGGAAATAATATAACGTTAACGGCTACCGGCGGTACACAATATGTATGGACAGGGCCCAATGGATATACTGCCAATGCTGCCAGCGTTACCATCAGCCAGGTTAATAATACACAAGCCGGCACTTATGATGTTACAGTAAGCAATGCTTCATCCTGCAGCATTTCGGCCAGTACCGTAGTATCCATTAATCCTGCGCCGGTTGCGATGGTTCCTTTTGTTGATACTGCTGTATGTGAAAATAAAACGGTTCAATTATTTGCATCGGGAGGAATTTCTTATGAATGGTACCCGGCAGCAGGCCTCTCATCCGGCATCATATTTAATCCATCAGCTTCGCCTTTAGTGGATACCCGTTATGCCGTGATAGTGTTAAACACACTTGCATGCAGGGATACTGCTTATATAAATGTGCGGGTTTACAACAAAGCCATAGCCAACGCAGGCCCTGATAAAACAATTATTTCCGGAGGTATGGCCACATTATCCGCAAGTATAAAAGGATCATATTTAAGTTTTAACTGGTCGCCTGTGAATGATCTCAATAATCCGTTGCTGCTGCAACCTTTAACTATGCCATCATCCGATGCGGAATATATACTCACTGCAATTTCCAACAATAACTGCGGTACTTCTACGGATACTGTTCTTGTAAAATTATTTAAAGGCATCTTTATCCCTAATGCTTTTACACCCAATAATGATGGCCTAAATGATACCTGGAATATTCCTGCATTGGATGCCTATCCCAATTTTGAATTGTTTGTTTTTAACCGTTATGGTGAAGTGGTTTTTAAAAACAGTAAGGTCAACCAATCATGGGATGGTCGTTTTAAATTAAATCCTTTACCTGCCGGCGCTTATCCTTATTTTATTAATTTGAATGTGGATAATCAAATACTGAAGGGAACCGTTATGATTATACATTAGGGGTTGTTGTAATTCTTTTACAGTTGTGAATTAATAAATTTTCTATTCATCCCGGCCACTTTTATTTTAAAAAGAGTCAATCCTTCAATCTCAAACTTTTACATAAATAATAATCCCGGAAACTATTTTCCGATGCAGTCTTCAAAAGAATCTATTAAATAGTTTAGTTTTACAACTGTTTTTATTAATAATTGTTTGTCATGAGTGAAGCAAATGTTGCCTGTTTGTAAATGACATTGGCAGCAATTTTTATAAATATTTATCATGACAGCAGAACACCAGCGCCTCAAGGCCAATAGTAGAAAAGAAATCCCGCTGGAGCAGTGGGGGCCTTACCTTAGCGAAAGACAATGGGGCACAGTAAGGGAAGATTACGGACCCCACGGAGATGCATGGGGCTACCTTCCTTTTGATCAGTCACATTACAGGGCTTACCGCTGGGGCGAAGATGGCCTGGCGGGCATATCAGACTATTTTCAAAATTTATGTTTTTCTGTGGCTTTGTGGAATGGCAAGGATCATATACTCAAAGAACGTTTATTTGGTGTGGGTAATTATGATGGCAACCATGGCGAAGATGTAAAAGAATTATACTATTACCAGGATAATATTCCCACGCATTATTACATGGAGTATTTATATAAGTACCCGCAAAATGAGTTTCCTTACCAGGACCTTTTGGATACCAACAGATCCCGCAGTAAACTGGAGCCAGAATATGAAATACTGGATACAGGGGTATTTACAAAGGATGAATACTTTGATGTAAATGTGACTTATGCCAAGCAAAACCCTACCGATATTTTTATCAAAATTGACATTACCAACCGTAATACCATTGCGGCACCTATAACAGTTTTGCCCACATTATGGTTTTATAACAGGTGGGTTTATACGCCCGATAAAGAAAAGCCGGTGATCAGTTTTAAAAATAAAAATTCAGTAGTAGCCAAACATCACAGGTTGGGTAATTATTATTTTTATTTTGAAACGCCTGCCGACAGACTGTTTACAGAAAATGAAACCAATTTTAATAAAGTGGATGGGTCTGTGAATAAAACTGTTTTTACAAAAGATGCTTTTCATGATGCCATCATTAATGGTACCAACAAAACAAAACTCCGCACAAAAAAAGTAGGCACCAAATTCTCGCCGGTTTATGAATTAAATGTAGAAGCAGGAGCAACAAAAACCATTTATTGCAGGCTTACAGACAGGGAAGACGATAAACCATTTTCCAATGGGTTTAAAAATATTTTTACAGTAAGAAAGCAGGAGGCGGATGATTTTTATAATGCTATTTTGCCAAATCACATTTCAGATGATCTTAAAAATATTCAACGCAAAGCACTGGCAGGGTTGCTGTGGAGCAAGCAGTATTATCATTTTGATGTAGAGCGATGGCTTAATACCAGCGATGGCATAACTCCGGTAAATGATGGTAAAAGAAATGGCAGAAATAACGAATGGACGCATCTAAAAAACCAGGACATTATTGCCATGCCTGATAAGTGGGAATATCCATGGTATGCTGCATGGGACCTCGCTTTTCATTGTATTTCGCTTGCCATGGTGGATGTGCTTTTTGCCAAACACCAGTTGCTGCTGATAATGCGGGAATGGTACATGAAACCGGATGGTCAATTGCCAGCCTATGAATGGAATTTCAGCGACGTAAATCCTCCTGTGCAGGCATGGGCAGCAATGGAAATTTACCGGGTAGAAAAAGAAACCTATGGTGCAGGTGATGTTGTTTTTTTAAAAAGGGTATTTCAAAAACTGCTCATCAATTTTACCTGGTGGATAAATCGTAAAGACAGAAATGGCAACAACATTTTTGAAGGTGGATTTTTAGGATTGGATAATATCGGGGTTTTTAACAGGAGTCATCACTTTACCACGGGCATGCAACTGGAGCAGGCAGATGGTACAAGCTGGATGGGTATGTATGCTTTAAATATGATGGATATGGCGCTGGAAATTTCCCGTCATGATATTGCTTTTGAAGATACGGCAACCAAGTTTTTTGAGCATTTTGTTTTAATAGCAGAATCGCTAAACAGTCATGCTATGTGGAATGACGAAGACAAATTCTTTTATGATACTTTATGCATTGCCGGTGCTGATCCTTTGCCATTACGCATTCAGAGTATTGTGGGCCTCACAAGCCTGTTTGCGGTAAGTACAATAGATAAAGAAATATTTGATAAGCTACCCGATTTTGAAAAACGGGTAAACTGGTTTGAGAATTACAGGAAAAAAAATAATCTCTTTTGGCCAAATGAAGAACACGGCGATGGCGAAGAAATTTTGATATCCCTGGTTCAAAAAGAAAGGCTGGTTTATTTATTAAACCGTTTATTAAATGAAACTGAATTTTTATCGGATGGCGGCATAAGGGCATTGTCTAAATATCATCAAGAAAATCCCTACACGGTAAAAATTGATGGGGTAGATTATACAATACAGTATGATGCAGGAGATTCTACCAGCAATCTTTTTGGGGGCAATAGTAACTGGCGGGGACCTGTGTGGATGCCTATCAATTATCTTATTATCCGGTCTATAAGAAAATACGGAGAGTTTTATGGCGATGGCCTTAAAGTTGAATGCCCGGTAGGATCAGGCAATATGTTGAACCTTGTGGATGTTTCTAAACTGCTGTCAGATAGGGTGGTTAGTTTGTTTGCCAAAGACGGCAATAACTCCAGGAAACTATATGGCGATTACAACTGGTTTTATAATAAATCCGGCAACGAAGACCTCGTTTTATTTTATGAGTATTTTCATGGGGATACAGGTTCCGGTTTAGGGGCCAGTCATCAAACCGGGTGGACATCGCTGGTAGCTGAGCTGATTGGCGGCAAAGAAGTGCCCGATATTGAGTGGAAAGATGGCAAATAGCAGGAAAACATTGCAGATAACTGCTGGTGTGTGTATATAAATGAATTATATAATTACTCTAAAGTTTCAATAATCTGTGAATTATGTAATATAATATTTTAATTGTATAACGGTTTCAGAAAAATATTTTCGCATCTTTATATAGCAATCCCTGTTAATATGGAAGAAAATTTAAATAATCCCGAATCCTTTAAGCAGTTTCAACCTCCGGATGAAATAAGTGAATCATTTAAAAATATCATAGATTCAGATGAAGCTGACCCTGATAATTTTTATATCCCCGTTACAGAAAATAAAAGCTGGTCGGAAAAATTTACAAATGCTGTAGTTGAATTTGGGGGCAGCAATGCATTTATTATTATTATCGCAGTTATTCTTTTTATCTGGATTTTAATAAATGCAAAATTATGGACGTTGATTTAGTGTATTGATTCGTGTAGTTTTACTATTCTCTTAATTTTATTTACTATATTTTATACTGTTTATAAATGCCTGGTTTTATATTATCGAATTTTATCCGGGTATACAATAAAACCAGTTCATCAACAAAGATTTATACACAATTGATTTATAAATTACCCCAATACTTTCTATCGGCATTTACCAAACCCTTTCGCACAAAAGCAATCCGAAATTTCTACAAGCACCAAATGGCCTGAAATGAAATTCCGTTTGGTATTAGTTCCTTTCTCCGCTATGATGAAATATACCTTCAGTAACTATTTATATTGGGCTAAACAGATACTTTAAAAAGATTATTTTTAATTAAATCCGGATAGTACTTATCTGCTTTTAAATAGCTTTATCCCTACTGGTATGCCATATATAAATATTAGCTAAGCCCGCTTGTGGCGGCACTTATACTCTAACGCGTACTTTTTAATAATAATAAGATAGTTTAAAAATGGCGGTGTGGTTTGTATGTAAGATTTGGCAACAACCGATAAATTGATGCTTAAATTGAGTATATTTAGCTTTAAACGAAGCTTAACTAAAACCGGCAAAATAAATGGTATCAAATGTTAGTATTTTGGCGCTGGTGAATGTTTCTTTATCGTGAATATAAATTGTAAGGCAGGAATGAAGCTATATATCAAATACATGGTAAGTTTGCGATGCAAGATGCTGGTGAAAGAAGTGTTGAAGGAACTACAACTTCATGATCATTCTATAAAACTGGGCGAAGTAGAAATACTGGAAGAAATTACAAATGCACAAAGAGAATTAATAAAAATTGCGTTGCTCAAATCGGGGCTTGAATTAATGGATGATAAAAGGGCAATGCTGATAGAAAGAATAAAAAATGTGATCGTAGAAATGATTCATTATTCCGATGAATTACCGGAAAAAAATTTTTCAAAATACCTAAGCGATACTTTGCATTACGACTATACCTATCTCTCTAATCTTTTTTCCGATACAGAAGGTACCACTATAGAACATTTTATAATAAATCATAAAATAGAAAAGGTTAAAGAACTTATTATTTATGATGAATTAAATCTCACCGAAATTGCCTGGAAACTCCATTACAGTAGTGTGGCACACCTTTCTAACCAATTTAAAAAGATAACCGGTTTAACTCCCTCTTTTTTTAAGGCACTAAAGCATAAGAAACGCTCCAACCTGGAAAATCTGTGAATTATGTAATCTTTAATTATAATTGTATAATGTTTGGGAAGTAAAGAGGAACTATCTTAGGATTGGAATCATAGTGACGAAAAAAAAATCAAACTACATTTAATGCAGCTCAGTAGTATAACAAATTTAACTAATGAATAAGCTGACAGATACCAGGCGCTCAGTTGATGATATAAATTATCAGGATAAGTCATACGCCCTACAGTCAACAAATGAACAGCAGGATGATAAACTCAAAGATGAATTTTTTAACTCAAAACCTGAGCGGGAGGAGTTACCTGCTCCTAAAAACCCATATGATAAAATAATAGGATTTTGTAGTAGCTGGGGCTTTGTTTTTATCTTCCTGGCACTACTTTCTACCTATGTCATGTATAGTATCCTCCATTATTGGTTTTTATAGACCTCTTTATTTTTATTCCTGCTGCTTCTTTTACTCCATCATTTTTATCCAATCAAATTAAAAAAGCCACAGAGCTTTCACCATCTCATTTTAAACTATTGAAAGACATGAGACGAAACCCGATTGAAGAAATAGGAAAAGCTGAGGAGGTTGAAAGACAGTTGCAAAATCATTAGAAATTGTCTTTTAGCAATAGCCAACTTTTCTGCAGATACTTTTTGTTATACTTAAACAGTAAATACCAATTAGTTAGCATTTAGATTATTTGTTTAGTTGTAAATGAAAATACCATATTTTAATTAAGACCGGTAGTATCCTGCTAAAAAAGTTTTAGTAATAAAGGAGCCCTGCATTTAAAAACATGTGAATAATGTAACTTTTATATAAAGTTGTATAACTATTTTGATTTAATGTAAGTCATCTTTACAGCATATTAAACAGGTTAGGTAATCCAAACACTCCATTATCCGTATGCATCCAAACAAATGGCATTAGAAACACTGGTATTTGTAAAAAGAAATAATGTTAAATGATGCAAGTAATGATAAATAAAAACGGGAAAAAGCAGAATAATGGACTGAAAACGGACCTGCCCGCAGCATGCACCGTTATAGAAAAGCCGGTAAATGAAAATAAAGATTACTTACCTGGCATTTTATTTATAACATCCTGGCCTCCCGGTGAAAACAGTATTGCTACATATACACAGGATCTTATAGACGCATTAAATAATAATTTTTATCGTTCGTTCAACATCAAAATTTGTTTCTTAAATACAGGAGATCATCAGCACGGTGAATCGCACGAGCTTTGTTATGTTCTAGATGTTCATCAGCAGGATGGATATAAACAATTGGCTAAAAATATCAATGCAGACAAAGAGATCAGCATTGTTGTCATTCAGCATGAGTTTGAAATATTTAAGGGTAAGGAAAATGAATTAATTGATTTTTTAAAGATACTTACCAAGCCTGTTTTAATGGTGCTTCATGTTGTTTTTCCTTTGCCGGATAAAGTATTTAAAAAGCAGGTGCAGCAAATGGGCGAGGCCGCAAAGTCTATTGTTGTTTTGACGCAGGCTTCTGCCAATATTTTGATAGATGCTTATTCATTGCCTTCTGAAAAAATTTCAGTAATTCCGCACGGTACCTGCCTGGTTCGCAATACTGATAAATTAGTGCTAAAAGATAAGTACAACCTTTCCGGGAAAAAAGTTTTGAGCAGCTTTGGGTTGCTCAGTGAGCGAAATAATATTGAAACAACTTTAAAGGCATTGCCAGCCATCATCAAGGATAACCCTGATGTTATCTTCATTATAATGGGGGCTATCAATCCTTCGGTACTTATTGAGCAAGGATATAAATACCGAAATATCCTGGATGAAATGATTCGGCATTTAAAACTGGAGAATCATGTTCTATACCTTAATTATTTCCTACCCCTGCCGGAGTTACTTGATTATTTACAATTAACCGATATTTATTTATTTACCTCCAAAGATCGCAACCAGGTGGTGAGTGGCACTTTGTGTTATGCATTAGGAGCCGGTTGTTTGGTAGTTTCTACTCCCATACCACATGCCCTGGAAATATTAAACAACAACGAAGGAATTATTGTTGATTTTGAAAATTCACTTCAAATTACACAGGTTGTTAATTCGTTATTGTTGGATGAGCAAAGAAGAAAATATATTGCATCTAACGGACAACGGAGGATGGCCCCTACAGCATGGGAGAATACAGCTATTGCTCATGCGCTGGAATTTAAAAAAATAACAAACGATGTTGTTTCTTTAAATTATAAAATACCCACAATTAATCTTGATCATATAAAAAGATTAACCACAGATTTTGGTATGATGCATCAATCTGTTTTTAATTGCCCGGATATAAGTTCAGGGTTTACTTTAGACGATAATGCAGGAGCGATGATAGCCATGTGCCGGAATTTTGAATTAACCGGTAATAAAGAAGATTTATACCTGGTTAATATTTATTTCAATTTTATTAAATATTGTTTGCAACCGGAAGGGTATTTTATGAATTATGTGGATGCAAAAAAAGCTTTTTCACCTAAAAACTTTTCTACCAATCTTGCAGATGTCAATGGTAAAGCTATTTGGGCGCTGGGATATTTAATTTCTTTAGATAGCTTACTGCCACAAGCATTGTTGGCAGATGCAGTTAGTACTATAAAAACGGCTTTGCTAAATGTGAATAAAATACACTCAGCCAATGCCATGGCATTTGTAATTAAAGGCTTGTATTATCGCAATAAAAAAGAGTCTTGTACACAGGATATTTCATTAATAAAACACCTGGCAAACAGGTTGGTGCATATGTATAAACTGGAGGCCGATGGAGATTGGCAATGGTTTGAAAGAAAATTTACTCCTGGATGTCCTGTTTTGCCGGAGGCACTTTTATGTGCATGGCTGGCAACAGGAGAGGATACTTATAAAGATATTGCAAAATCAACTTTTGATTTTTTATTGACAAATATAACAGATGTAAATAGTTCGATTAATTTTTCTCTAAATAAGTTGTCGCCAACGGGAGCGTTGCCAGTTCATAAAGATTTTAAAACAGAGCAGCCTGTGGTAGTTGCTTACAGCATTCTTGCTTTAAGCAGGTTTAATGACTTTTATAAAAATGATGGCTATGCAAATAAGATGAAGCATATGTTTAATTGGTTTTTAGGAGACAATCATTTACACCAGATTATGTATAATCCCTGTACCGGAGGATGTTACCAACAGTTGGAACAGGAAGAAATTAACCTAAACCAGGGAGCAGCGTCTACTGTTAGTTACCTGGTGGCAAGACTTGCAATAGAAAATTGTTTAAGTAATGTGCCGGTAATAGTTCACAGGAGTAAGCAGAATGCATTGCTGTAAATGCAAAATGAATCAATAATTTAAATTGTACATTAAATAGTTATGATGGCGGAAGATTTAATTTTGATCGTTTAAGTTCAGATTTTTGCCCAAATTTTAAAAGCTGAGTAATACATTGCTCACATTTTCAATATTATATCACTTTAGAGGTAATTAAACATTTATTTAAAGTGGCATAAAAATTTCATTCTTCATTACGGGTTGGTATTTATCCCAAAAAAGGCAAATGATTATTGCAAGTAATAAGAGACAATAAGCATTTATTAATTCGAACAGATTCCACTTATAGCTTCGGTGATCAACATTTTTTTTAAAACGCATGTAAGAATGTGTGTGGTTTAATAATATAAAAGTAAAATGACAGTAAACAATGATATCAAGTCTGATATAGAAATTATGTCAATGTTGAGACAGGGCAAAAGATCGGCATGGGAACATCTTTATAATAGATATGCGGCTGTTATGTATGGGGCAATTTTGCGATTTACAGAAGATCAGGACCTGGCAGAAGAAATCCTGGTAGAATCATTTGTACAATTAAAAACAAAGAGCATACTATCTAATGCAAACAGGCCGCTATGTTTGTCGGTTTTACACCACACTTTCTTGGTTGTAAAGCGCATTTTAGAAAGTAGAGGAATAGCACTCAAGCATGATATTGAGGCTAATGAAATTTATGCAATTTTAAATTGTGTAATAATTAAGCAGCATTCATTGGAAGAAATTGCCCATAAAGCAGGCGCAACAAATGAAGCAGTAAAAATAAGGCTCCGTGCAGAATTACTTCAACTACGAAAAGACATTTTGCAAAAAAATAGTGTGTAATAAAAAACTGTTCTTAAACAAAGAATATCCTTTTTCTCTTAAAACAGTTTTAGTTTATAAAAGATTCATTTTATGGAATCTAAGCATAAAAATAAAATCTACCTTTCTTTTCCAGTTAGCTTTATTAATTTCCCGCTTCAGTATTTATTAAGTACTCAATTTTTTTACATATTTGGTGAGTATCACAATCATTGAATTGTTAACCCTGCCTTCAATTTGTTCTGCATTATCTGCTACCAGGTGAATTTTATGCACTACGGTTCCCACCTTAGCATTAAAAGCAGCGCCTTTCACATCCAGCGATTTGGTGAGCACTACATTGTCTCCATTGCGCAATGCCGCACCATAACAATCTACATGTTTTACCATGTCATCAGGATCTACATCATCCCCGGAAGCTTTGGCCCATTCAAGTGTTTCTTCATCCAGGTATGCAATATCAATAAGGTCCTGCACCCAATCCAGTTGTCTTAACTTATGAAGCATTCGCCATGATACAACTTTTACCGCAGGGGTTTCGCTCCAGATACTATCCTTAAGGCAACGCCAGTGATTGGCATCGGCTGTTTCAATATTATTCATTTGATGCAGGCAGACAGGGCATACCCAAATATGATGTGCAGCTTTATTGCCCGGGCTTGATGGGATGGCATATGCTGTGTTGGCCTCCTCTGAGCCACACAACTCGCAAATAAAATTGCTTCTTTTTTGTAATTCCTTATCGAAACTCATGTTATTGGTTATTTGTTTGAAGAGCGTGAAGGTAACAAAATATATTGCCATCGCATAAAGCAGCAGCTTTGCGTAAAATATAGAATAGATATTTTAGGCAAGGCGACCATTAATTTAAAAACGGGTGTAACTATCAACAAAAGATTGCTGGCGCAAACTGCTGTAACGCTTCAAATGAATGCTGTTACACAGCCACAATAAAATATAACAATAATATTTTGAAGAGAGGCATCCGAAAGGATAGCCTCTTTTTTTTAAAACTTTTACTGGTTATTTTAAGAAACGATATTTTTTAATTAATACCGTAATAAAACCGCATAGATAAAAGTTGAGCAATGGTATGCCGTACAAGAGTGCGACGCAAGAATGCTAAATTGAAATACCAAGGCTGGTAACAAAAAAATGATTGACTAAATACCCAATACTTCCTTTAGTCTTGCATAGCCTGCTTTGCTTACCGGCAGGCGGGCACCGGTTGTAAGCAGTACAAGGTGGCTGTCTTTTTCGTGTGGTTGTATGCGGGTGATTAATTGTGCATTGATGATATAAGAGCGATGTGTACGGATGAATTCCTGCGATGGCAAACTGTCTTCAAAATGTTGCATGGTTTTCTTTTTTAAAAAGATGCCATCGGGTGTAAAAATTTTTACATAATCATCTGCAGCCTCCAGGTATTGTACCTGTGCAACCGGAATGATTTTTATTTTACCATTATCTTTTACTACAATACGGTTGGTGTGCAGGTTGGTTTGCAATGCCAAATCTACTGTTGCCTGTGTGCTGTTTACCTTTTGCAATTGCAGCTTTAGCATGGCTTTGTCAAACCGCTCTTTACTAAACGGCTTGAGCAAATAATCTGCTGCATGGGTGTCAAACGCTTTGATGGCATATTCTTCAAAGGCGGTAGTAAAAATTACCAGGGGTGGATGGTCTATCAACTCCAGCATTTCAAAACCATTTATTTTAGGCATTTGAATATCCAGAAAAATTAAATCGGGCTGGTGCTGCTGAATGGCTTTGATGCCTTCAAAACCATCATTGCATTCTGCTGCGATGCTGATGTGTGGATATGATTGCAGGTATTCTTTTACCATCATTCTTGCCAAAGGCTCATCGTCAATTATAATTGCTTTCATTTAGTTGTGGTATGTTGATGATGGTAATAAATTGTTGGTTATCTTTTTTTATTTGTAAAAGGTCGTGGCGGCCAAATAATAAAAACAACCGCCGCCGGATGGACGACAAACCAAAACCGGTACCTTTTAATGGAGCAGCAGTGGTTTCGTCGAAAGGGTTTTGTACCTGTACCTGCAATTGGTTGTTTACTTTTTTTGCCGTTATAAAAATAATCACTTCTCCGATGGTATCATAGAGGCCAAACTTAATGGCATTTTCTACCAGCGGCTGCAGCAGCATAGAGGGCAAACGCATTTGCGTAGCTTCTTCTTCGCATTGGATGTTGGTTTGCAAGCGATAACCAAACCGTACTTTCTCTATCTCAAGGTATAGTTGCAGGTATTGCAATTCTTCTGCAAAACTGGTCCATTGCTGTTCTTCTTTTTTTAAAGTGCCTCTTAAAAAATCTGACAACTGTTGTATCATATGACGGGCTTTTTCTGGTTGGCTACCGGTTAAAGCACTTATGGAATTTAGACTGTTGAATAAAAAATGAGGCTGCAGTTGCTGGCGCAGTTTATGTAACTCTGCTTCACGGGCAAGGCGTTCCATATCCTGTTTGCGAAGAGAATCTGCCTGCTGTTCTTTTTGTGTGTACCAGAGCAAACTCAATACTGTGCAACATCCAATCATTAAAAATGCAATGATATACCTTATTAATGCAGTTTGTGATAAAGACAACATATAGGCTGTATCGTTTTTAAAAAGGCCCCATAAACTTACCCTCATTAATAAAAGCCAAAGGCCACTTAATGCAATGCTGACGAAAATGCTGTACCAATATTTTTCTCGCTTGGGTAAATAATAACGCATGTTGTTTATTACCAACAGGCAAACGGCTATCATTAAAATATTACTGATGACTGCATCGGCCATTGCCCGGGAAGTGCTGATACCAAAGTCCTGCAATATCATTATTTGCAACGTGGACCAAATGCCAAACCAACTGAGCAAAGCGCCCAAAACCAGGATACTGTTTTTTTTGTTTGCAGAAATATTACGTGCCAATTGTATTGCTGTTTAAGCAGGTGAATTGATGAAGGCCATGTTGTAATAATTGTGTGGCCTTTTTTTGAATACTGCGAATGTACAAATTGGCATCGGCTTCTTCATTTATAACAGAATAGATTTCTGCTCCATCTGTATTTTCTATTAGCAGGTGTAATTCTACCACGTCTATAAATTTCCATTTTACATCAGCAGTTATATTGTTAGTATCTTTTAAACAATCGCCTTCGCCCAGTAATCTTGCTTTGTGAAAAGCATGTAATTCATCCTCTGCATAAATAAGCCTTAGCTGTTCATTAAACTGAGGGGTATGATGCCCGTCACCGCAAATTATCCTGAAAACCAATTTTGCAAGGAACCAGTTCATTTGTTGTTGTTTTGGTTTAAGAAATATCTATCATGGTTTATGAATCATAAATCTTAGAGCTGCAGGCTTTCACTTTTCACCTTTCACTCAGCGTCATTAATAAAACACTATAAGGTTTCCCCTACCACAATCCAACGCACAAACTCTTATAGGTTTTATCAGGCTTTCACCTTTGATCTTTCACCATTGACCATTGACCATTGACCTTTCACCATTGACCATTCACTATTGACCATTGACCATCGCCCCCTCAGCCCGGGCAGGCTTTTAAAAGCTTCGTATCTCTATCCCTCCAAATATGGCCGATCCTTTTAAGATCAATACTTTGCCGGGATTGAGGCCTGCATCGGGATTATATCTTCTGTTATCATCTACCCCATGAAATACGCCATCAATTTCATTTTGAACCGCCCAATGCGATGGCACCACTAATTTAGCTCCGCCAAACAGTACTTCAAATTTGATGATTACCTGCCCGTTTATTTCTGCCTGGCTCAGGTCAATTTCTGCACCGCCAAAAACAGAGGAAATATGCCCACCCTTAAAATTTTTAGATACAACGTTTCTTTTTACACCACTAAAAACAGAGCGTACCATCAGAAAGTCGCTGTTGTCTGTTGCTGCATTGTTGGGTGTTTCCTCCATGGATGTTGCATTCCATGTGTCTTTTTTTTGATCGCTTTTGAATTGTAAAAAGTCTTTTCTTCCGGGCCTGAGGATTAGTATTATCCCAATTCCTATAACAATGAGTGGCCAAAACAGCGGCTCCAGGCCAAGCTGTGGTATGTATTTACTTACCAGGAAAAATCCGCCAATGGCTATTAAGATGATCCATGTGTGATTTCTAAAATTATGTTTAAAACCACTGTAAATACCTATCAGGATTAAAATCATTGGCCAGGAAAATAACCAATTGGGCATATAAAATCCAGTATTGCGTAAAAGTAATACTGCACCTGCGGCCACCAATATTAACCCACCTACAACTCTGCCCCCTTCTTTGTTTTTAAAATTTTGATTGTTTTGCATCATTTTTATTTTTTTATAAAACAAATGTATCGGGGGTTTTTTAATGCAGAAAGAGGCATTAGGTATATGATAGGTAATGGGCGGTGAATGGCGGAATTTAGCAGGTGAGTAAAATGGCAGATAGCCGGAAATGATAAATGATACTGAATAAAAAAATAGCGCAGCAAAAAAGATTGATAGAAAAAAGAGATAATCCAAGGCAGCAACTTATATGAAAAGATAGTTCAGCCTGTTTGTAAACATAGGCAGTAAACTATGCAGCCAATGTAGAATGAAGTTTAATCCTGCCCATGCATTTGTTCTTTACCATTTCTAAAGTAATCAAGATCATCATAAAATTTTTCATCAAATGTGTGGGCAGATGCTTTGCCAAATTTTAAAATGATATAAGCCATATAAATAACAGGAAAAGGGGAGAATGCAAACAGGCCAAAAATAATACCATCACTTAAACCAGTAAATGGTGCCAGTTGAAAAAATACTGCATATAAAGTTACAATCGTAATTACTACTGGTAAATTTTTCATGAGTGGGTGTTTAAATGAAAAAAAATAATCGCAGTAAGCATGCAATACAAAATACAATTTTCATGCAAAATAAATGGTATAAAGGCTGCTGTTTATTTCAAAAAAGTTATTATTAAATTTTTGCTCTTTCATATTGAACCGGCCACCTCATTTCTTTGCCTAATTCTTTGGCAGCGTGTAATGGAAAATAGGGGTCACGCAAAAACTGGCGGCCAATGATCACCAGGTCGGCCTGTTTGTTTTTTATGATTTGTTCTGCTTCTGCAGCATTGGTTATCATACCTACGGCACCGGTTAATATATTGGCGTCTTTTTTTATTTTTTCTGCAAACGACAATTGGTATAATGGTCCTGTAGTAATTTTCTGCAGAGGGCTGTTGCCTCCGCTGGAGCAATCTATTAAATCTACAGAAGCAGTTTTAAGGATTTTTGCAAGCGCTACAGAATCTTCCGGCGTCCAGCCTCCCTCTATCCAATCTGTGGCGGAAATACGCACAAACAATGGTAAGTTATAACCCATTACTTTTCGGGTGGCTTCAGTAATTTCCAGTAACAATCTTATCCTGTTGTTAAATGAGCCGCCATATTCATCTGTTCTTTTGTTGCTGATGGGCGATAAAAATTCGTTGATCAAATAACCATGGGCTGCATGTATTTCTATTAGTTTAAAACCTGCATCTAAAGCCCTTTGGGCAGCAGTTGCAAATTCGGTGATGCATTGCCTTATTTGTACTAAACTCATTTGATCAGGTACCGGTTCGCCGGCAGCAAAAGGAATATCAGAAGGAGCGATGGTTTGCCAGGCGCCTTCATTTTCGGTTAATGATTTACCGCCATCCCATGCTGTGTGATGACTGGCTTTGCGCCCTGCATGTGCCAGTTGTATGCCGGCAACGGCACCCTGTTTTTCAATAAATGCAGTGATTCGTTTTAAAAATTCGATATGTTCATCTTTCCATATGCCAAGATCCCCCGGGGATATTCTTCCTTGTGTAGAAACTGCTGCAGCTTCTGTTATGATAAGGCCTGCACCCCCAACAGCCCTGCTGCCTAAGTGTACAAGGTGCCAGTCATTGGCAAAGCCATCAATGGCTGAGTATTGGCACATAGGGGATACTACGATCCTGTTTTTAAAAGTGATATTTCTAATGTTGAGTGGTTCAAAAACTGATGACATATACCGGGGGTTTAGCATTATTGGATGTAAAATTAATTAAGTTAGTTCCATTGCAGGATAAAAATTCCTTTCGTTGATTTTTATTTAAATATCAAAACGAACGAACTTATCCCGGCACTATAACTTTTTTTTATCATTGTATTATTTTAGGTTATTTGTGAACAAAGCAAAAGTTTTTGATTTGCCCAAAGCGATGTCTAAAATTTTTAGATATAACATAAAGTAAATTGCCGGGTAAAGGAATTTATTAAATAATAAAGTTTGATCACTTAAAATGATAGGTTTTATAAGTGATGCCTGCTTACCAGCCATCCCTTTTTTTGTTTAATCATTGTGTGTGAGCAGAAGAAAAAGTAAGATTCTAAATTTCATTTAACTTCACCTGCAAAATCAACAATATGGCAATCAGAATTTTTATAACCGGTGGCACATTTGATAAAGAATATAATGAATTGAACGGTGAACTGTATTTTAAGGATACTCACCTGAGCGACCTGCTGGAAATGGGCCGTAATAAAGCACCGGTAGAAATTCGCACACTGATGATGGTAGACAGTCTTGAAATGACAGATGAGGACAGAGAACTGATTGTGCATCAATGCAACAACTGCGATGAAACGCAGATTGTAATTACCCATGGCACAGATACGATGGCAGATACCGCTAAAATTTTGGGCCAATCTATAAGCAATAAAACCATCATTCTTACGGGCGCTATGATACCCATTAAATTTGGCAGCTCCGATGGATTGTTTAACCTGGGCAGTGCCCTTGCCTTTGCACAAAGCCTACCCCTGGGTGTATATGTAGCTATGAATGGCCGTTTCTTTAATTGGGATAATGTGCGGAAAAATAAACAAACCGGTGTTTTTGAGGAAGTGAAATAATTAAGGTAATCCTTGCTGTAATTATTTATTTTCGGAAGGATAAAAGAGCAGCTTTAAAATATTTCTATCATTTTCTCCATTGAGAGATATCATTGCAATATAGATTTATCAACCATATTTGTATTACCAAAATCCTGCTACATTAACGCTTACCCACCACCTGCACTATGCCCGAAAAAAGTAAACATATGGCGAAAGGTTATATCGGCTTTCATCTGTTATAGTTACTTTTTTTGTGGTTAAACTTACCATATTTATCCAGAAGAATATAAGGCTCGCAACTACCCGTAAAAAATCATTTATATCAGATGGTTTTGTAATAAAGCAGTTAGCATGATTATCATAACACAGTTTGATATCCCTTTGTGAAGAGGAAGTGGTAAAAATGGTTACCGGAATGTATTTAAAACTTTTATGTTCTTTCATATATTTCAATACTTCGTGGCCATTTTTTTTAGGTAAATTTATATCAAGTATTAAAAGATCCGGCAGGTTCGTGTTGTGATACTTTCCCTCTTTATTCAGGAACTCCATCACAGCTTTTCCATCTTTTACTACACTAAGTTTGATTTGTATTTTTGCAAATACTATTGCTTCTTCCATAAGCATAATATCCCCTTCATTATCTTCTGCCAATAAAATGTGAAATTGTTTCATAATTTGATTCTCTTAGATATTTACTTTACAGGAATACGTATTTAGTTCATAAATGCTTTACAGTCCTTTAGGGGCTAAAGCCTTGTAGAAAAATAATGTTGATGTTAATTTGCTCCGCAGGAGCAATACATTTTTTGGGTAATTGCACTCAAGGGGTTGCTCCCAAGGAGCAATTGGAAAAGCCATCGGTTTGTTGCTACAAAGCTGATGCTACTACAGTGCAAATGCACGTTGTAGATTAAGATGCTAACTAAATACATAATCTTATTAATAAAAAACATAGATGCCTTTTTGTTTTAAAACTACCTGCTGGTTTTAAACGGGTTATTTTTTAATAGTAAAATAAAATATACTTCCTTTACCTTCTTCTGAAGTTAACCATATTTTTCCTCCCTGCATTTCAATAATTTTTTTTGTAATGGCCAGCCCAATGCCTGTACCGGAAAATTCCTTGTTATTATGAAGTCGCTGAAAAATGATAAATATTTTATTGAAATATTCATTACTGATACCAATGCCATTATCGGCTACTGCAAATTGCCAGTGGTCATTCAATTCTTTTACAGAAATATGTATTTTGGGTAATACCCCCTGCCTGGTATATTTTAATGCATTGCCAATCAGGTTTTGAAATACCTGTGTTACCGGGGCTGTATAAGAATAAATAGTGGGAAGTGGATCAACGGTAATAATGGCTTTTTTATCTTCAATCTCTTTCTGAAACAGTATTTTGATATCCTTAGTCAATCCATTCAAATCAATTAATTCCAGGTTATCTGCTGTTCTACCTACTCTTGAAAATTCCAGCAGGTTCAGGATAATCATCCTCATTCGTTCGGCACCATCTACGGCAAAATTGATGTACTTCTTACCGTTATCATCAATAATATTTTCATACCTGGTAGCTAATAAAGAAAGAAAACTGCTTACCATTCTCAGGGGCTCCTGCAAATCATGAGAAGCTACATAAGCAAACTGTTCCAGTTCTGTATTGGACAAAGCAAGTTCTTTGGCCTGTTTTTTAAGATGACTGTTCATTTCCTTTAAAAGAATTTCGGCTGATTTTCTTTCTGATATGTCACGAATGATCATAGAATTCCTTTCCTGGCCATGACCATCTTTAAACAAAACGGTACTGACATCACCAGCAAACCTGCTTCCATCTTTTCGTACCAGCGTAACCTCACCCCGGGCACTGCCGGTATTTTGGCGTTCCTTAATAAGCGCCATAACTCTTAGATCAGATAAATCTACCAAACCCATTCTTCCGGCAGTACAAATTTCAGCTTCAGTCATTTGAAAGATTTCGCAAGCTGCGGGATTCGCAGCCAGGATGGATCCATCTGATATTGTAAGCAAAATACCATCCATACTGTTCTCAAAAAATGCACGGTATTTTGCTTCACTTTCGCTGATTAATTGTGCTGCTTTATTTCGTTCAGATATATCCCTGATGAAGATCAGCACGCTTCTATCTTCCATCATTTTTCCGCTTAGTTCCATTAGCAGGCCTGTTCCATCTTTTTTCTTGAGTCGTCGTTCCTGTATGAAAGTAGTGCCTGGAGTTATTGTAGGAATTTTTAAAGGAATTGTTGTAAGGTCTTCAACAAATAAGATGTCAAGTACAGAAAGTTCTAAAAATTCTTCCCTGGTATAACCGGATTGCTGGCAAGCACTATTGTTTATTTCAATAAACTTCATATTTGTATCTATAATACAAATGGCATCTGATGCATGTTCTATTAAAGAGCGGTAGCGCAACTCACTTTCTTTTATTTTTTCTTCGGCTATCCTGTTTGCTGTAATATTTCTTGAATAACATGCAATGCCAATCACTTTCTCATCTTTAATAATAGGATTAAATGTAGCATCTCTCCAATTAGCCGGGCTGTTATTTATTTTGGGTGAATAGG
>JBBRFX010000045.1:0-24305 GCA_038241275.1 Chitinophagales bacterium | reverse complement strand
AATTGTTGGAATGATACTCATGCCGATAATCCGTATACGGCGTGGGAGCAGCATAGTGGCTGGACAACGGAAAAAATTAAAAATAACTTTTGCACCTTAGCCGGTGGTAATCTTAAATTAGTGTCAATTGAAAATCAAAATCCCCTGCTTAAAAAAAACTGGAAAGAATATGAATGGCTTTTAAATGCCCCGGAGCGTAATTTAAAATATTATAAGAAGGGAAGCTGGACATGGCTTTTTAACAGGCTTTCGCTAACTGCTAAACCCGAAGGGGTGGACAGGGATTATTATTATGCCATTGACCCATCAGATGCGGGTAAAATAATTTTTTTGCTGACAGGCATTGAAAAAACAAGCCCGCAATTGTGTTATGATCTGATGAGAAATCCTCCAATTAAGTAAAGTATAAAGTAATTTTCCTGTGTGCATTTCAAAACCGTTAGCTATCGGATTCTGAATGCACCTCTTTGGCTCAGTGTTTATGAAAAAAAGTGTTACTTTTAATGTAATAGATATCAAGTAATAAATTTTTATTTATAAATGCAATTTTTTGTAAATAACACTTACATGATATTTTAATTGTTTATAATTACTACTGCTTTAGCCAACTTATTTAAGTGAATAAAAACGAATCATATAAAGAACTGCAACTGCTTAAAGAAATTAGTCAGGGTAACGAATTGGCGTTCAAATCTCTTTTTGAGCAGTACCGAAATCAACTGTTTACCTATTTGTTTAAAATTACTAAATCAACAGAAACTGCCGAAGAGATTGTATTGGATGTTTTTTTGAAGATATGGCAGGGAAGACAAACGATTACTCAAATCGAAAATTTTGATCAATTTCTTTTCCGGGTAGCGCACAATAAGGCCATTGATTTTTTGAGATCTCTTAAAAGAAACCCTATTGTTCAGCATGAGGTATGGAATTTAATGCAGGAACCAAAATCTGTTGAAAATGCAGACAATAACTTATTATTAAAAAATACTGAAGCAATAGTTGGCCAGGCAATTGATAATTTATCCCCTCAACGACAAAAAGTTTTTCATCTGCACTATCACCTTGCCCTTTCCAACGAAGAAATAGCTCAAAAATTAAACCTTACAAAAAATACAGTTCGCAATCATCTTTGTTCATCGGTTGAATTTATCCGTAAATACATCTCACTCAATGTTGAACTGGTAATACTTTTATTTTTATCCCAGATTAATTTATTTTAAGTTAATTAGTACACTCCCTTTTTTTTTTCGTCTTATATACAGCGATTGTGAAATAAACTAGCTGTATGAGACAGAATGAAACACGGCTGAATGCACTTTTTCAGCAGTATCTGAATAATTCAATAAGCCCTGATGACTATCAGGAGTTTTTATCGTTGTTAAATACAGATACTATAAACGACAACCTTTTATCTGAGTTAAAGGCACTATGGGTTCAATCTGCAAAATCGCCTCTATCCCTTCCCAAAAATAATTGGAATGAAAAAGTTAATTACCTCCTCCAGCAACTTACCCGGGAAAATATTTCCAAGGCCCCGGTAAAAAAACTATCAATATTGTATAAATTTAAATGGGCAGCGGCTATAATATTACCCCTCCTTATGTTTGGTGCTTATCATCTTTCAAAAAAATCAAGTTCCACATCGGCAAACAATAAAGAAATAGTTGCAATATCCAGCCAAAATAAAGGCCTTATGCCAGGCGGAAACAAAGCTATGTTGCTGTTGGCAGATGGCACATCTGTACCATTAGATGATTCTTCGAACGGGCATATCATAAACCAGGGAAATACTAAAGTAATAAAATTGAGCGATGGTCAGTTAGTTTATACTTCATCTGGCAGTCCGGTCACAGAAGTATTGTACAACACTATATCAACCCCCCGGGGTGGGCAATATCAGTTAACATTGGCCGATGGAACAAAAGTTTGGCTTAATTCCGCATCTTCTTTACGGTTTCCTGTAGTTTTTCAGGGATTAAACCGTGAGGTAGAGGTTTCTGGCGAAGCTTACTTTGAGGTTGAAAAAAATGCAAAACATCCTTTTAAAGTTACTGTTCATGTTGCAAATAAAGAACCGGAAACAGTAGAGGTATTAGGTACTCATTTTAATATAAATGCGTATGAAGATGAATCAAATTTAAGGACTACACTCTTTGAAGGAAGTGTGCAGGTGCATCATTCAACCGGAATTACCCGGATAAAACCAGGGCAACAGCTACAATCAGGAACCGGGATGGCAACAGTTATTAATAATGCAGATTTAGAGGAAGTAATTGCCTGGAGAGAAGGTGTTTTTCACTTTGAAGATGCTGATATAAAACATGTGATGCGCCAGATTGCGAGGTGGTATGATATAGAAGTGGAATATAAAGGAAATGTATCACAGCATTTTGAAGGTAGTATTCCTCAAAATGTAAATATTATGAAAGTATTGAACATGCTTGAACTAACCGGGGAAGTAAAATTTAATATAGTAGGAAGGAAAGTTGTTGTACTTCCTCAATAATATATATATCCAATTTTCTGTAAAAAACTATTGATAGATTCAAAAAAAACCGGAAGCGCTTGTAACACTTCCGGCCAAATTTGGATTAATCAGTTAATACAATCATAGCGGACTGTTTATTGTTTAACCAAATCAAATTAAAGTTATGGATTTTTCACTTGCCAAATTTCGCCGTAGAAGAAATTTTACCAAAATGCTTGTAATTATGAAACTTACAGCAATCTTCATTTTCCTTTTTACTCTTCAGGTGGCTGCAGAAGAAGGGTATTCTCAAAATGTATCTTTTGAGGTTAAAAAGGCTTCTTTAAAAAAAGTTTTTAAAGAGATTAAAAAACAAACCGGCTATTATTTTTTATATCCCGTTGAATTATTAATGAATGAAGGTAATGTAACGCTTTCAGTTAGAAACGCCACCCTTGAAGATGCAATAAAAAAGTGTTTAGAGAATTCTTCTTTAACCTTTTCGATTGTAGAAAAAACAGTGATAATAAAAAGGAAATTAAAAGTAGCCGATGTGCCCATTAATGATCCTGAACCACCTCCGCCTTTTATAGTAAAAGGTAAAGTAGCAGATGAGGAAGGCAATCCCCTCCAAAATGTTTCTGTTATACTAAAAACAACCAACAAAGGGGTATCTACATCAACTGATGGAAGCTTCTCAATACAGGTACCAGAAAATGGAGGAACACTAATTTTTTCTTATATAGGTTTCGAAAATATCGAAATGAAAGTTTCTGAAGAAACTGTGTTGAATATTAAACTTAAAAGAAAAGATGTTAGAGGAGAGGAAATAGTAGTGGTTGGTTATGGAGGAGTGCGAAAAAGTGATTTAACCGGATCTGTATCATCAGTTAAAAGCAAGGATTTAGCAGCTTATCCGGCGTCTAATGCAGTGCAGGCTTTGCAGGGCCGGTCTGCAGGTGTATTGGTACAGGCCAACAATGGAAATCCGGGAGGAAGTTTTAGAGTAAGAATTAGGGGTGGTAATTCTATTAATGCAAGCAGCGATCCTATTTTTGTTGTAGATGGATTTGTAGGTGCTAATATACCGCCGCCAGAAGATATTGAGTCAATGGAAATTTTAAAAGATGCATCTGCTACTGCTATTTATGGTTCAAGAGGTGCTAACGGTGTGATATTAGTTACAACCAAAAAAGGTAAAGCAGGTAAACCAAAAATTGAGATTAATTCTTCTTACTCTACTCAAAAGGAAATCAACAGGCTTCCCTTATTAAACGGTGCTCAGTTTACTGACTATATAAAGGAAATAAACCCTGCTTATTCGGCTGGTAACGCTAACACAGATTGGCAAAACCTCATTTTTACTAACGGTAATATTAAAAATACTCAACTTTCTTTTTCGGGTGGTACGGATGCTGTTCATTATTATGTATCCGGTGCTTTATACGACCAGCAGGGTATCATTACAAACTCGGCATTTAAACGATTTAACATAACTAGTAATGTAGATTTTGCTATTTCAAAAGGCCTAAAAATAGGGATGAATGCATTTGTAGGATCTTCTACAAATGATGGTGTAAGAACTCAGGAAAATACTGGTGGTGGAAATAGTACAGGTGTTGTTGCCGGTGCTTATAAATTTGGACCTGACCAGCCGGTTTACAAGGCTGATGGCTCTTACACATTAGCAGTTGTAGGAGACCCCCATGATAATCCTGTAGCTGTAGTGAATGAATTACAAAACGAAGTAAAAGCCAACCTTTATCAATATAATTTTTATGCAGATGTTAACCTGGTTAAAAATTTAAAATTTAAAACGTCTTTTGGTGAATTTACAAACAATGAACGTACTGGCCAGTTTACTCCCACTACCTTAAATGCAGGAAAAAATGTAGGAGGCCTGGGAACTTTGATCCAACAGGTGAGAAAGAGTTATATAAACGAAAACTACCTGACGTACTCAAATACCTTTTCTAAAAAGCATAAGGTTACCGCATTGCTTGGGGGGTCGTATCAAAAATTTGTTTCAGAAGACTTTAGTATAAATAGTCAGTCTTTTTTATCTAATTCGGTTTCGTTCTGGAATTTAGGTGGAGGTGCGGTTGCATTGCCTGGTAGCTCTGCTTATGCTGAATCGCAGTTGGCGTCTTACTACGCCAGGGTAAATTATAATTTAAGTGATAAATATTTACTAACAGTAAATGCGAGATACGATGGATCTTCAAATTTCAGTAAAAATAATAAGTGGGCTTTTTTCCCTTCAGCAGCATTAGCCTGGAACATGCATAAAGAAAGATTTATGCAAAAAATGAATGCCATCAGCAACTTTAAATGGAGGTTGAGTTATGGGCTAACCGGTAACCAGGCAATAAGCCCTTATCAAACACTTGCCCGTTTCTCATCTGTTTATACATTTGTAAATGGCACTTCAGTAAATGCAGTAAGGCCAACTACAATTGCTAACGACGAATTAAAATGGGAAACTACCGCACAACAAAACATAGGAGTTGATATCGGATTCTTCAATAACAGGATAGCAATTACAGCCGATTATTATAAATCAATTACATCAGATTTATTATTCAATGTGCCCTTGCCACAATATTCGGGCTACACAACCCAAATTAAAAACATTGGTAAAATTGAAAATAAGGGTTTCGAATTTGCAATTAACTCAAAGAATTTAACGGGCGATTTTGGATGGAATACCGACTTTAATATTTCATTTAACAGGAATAAAGTACTTGCCTTGCCTGGAGGTACAGACATTATTTATGCCAACGCTCCAGGTCATATGGTTGGTATTGGAAATTCAGCCCAAATTTTAAGGGTGGGTCAGCCAGTGGGTAGTTTTTTTGGTTGGATATATGATGGTGTTTATCAGGCAGGTGCCACTTTCATACCTGGTGGAGGATTTGAGCAAGCAGCAGGCGGAGAAAAATTCAGAGATATGAGTGGGAAAAAAGATGCTAATGGAATTCCGCTTTTTCAACCAGATGGTACTTTAAATAATGATGACAGAACTGTTATAGGTAACCCCAATCCCGATTTTATTTGGGGTTTTAATAATGAATTTACCTATCGCAATTTCGATTTGAATTGTTTTATTCAAGGCTCTCAAGGCAACGACTTGCTCAGTTATACGCTGTTAGAATTAGAAACATTATCAGGCATTAATAATGCAACTACAGAAATTTTAAACCGATGGACAACTACAAATACCAACACAAACATTCCTAAGGCTTTTGCAGGCAGGCCTCAAAGAGTTTCTACACGTTTTATTTTTGATGGAAGTTATCTTCGGATTAAAAATCTTGCATTGGGTTATAGCTTTCCTAATGAAATGATGAAAAGAATAAAGTTGCAAAAGCTGCGCCTTTATGTTAGTGCACAAAATGTTTTTACGTCTACAAAATACAGGGGATACGACCCTGAAGTAAATTACAGAAACTCTAACCTGAATGCAGGAGTTGATTATGCCAGTTATCCGAATGCTAAATCTTTTACTGCAGGCATAAACATTATCTTTTAATTACATTAATTCAACAAAGATGAAAAAGACATTCTCATATATATTGATACTATTTACACTTTTTTATGTATCCGGGTGCAAAAAAACTTTAGAAGAAAAACCAATTGGATTGCTTGCGCCAGAAAGTTTTTATAAATCAAAAAAAGACGTTGAGGCTGCTGTATTTGGCGCATATGGAATATTAGCGTCTGAACCATTGTATGGGCGACAATTTGTTTGTGCATTAATGTTCCGAAGCGATATGTGTGATATTGGTAACAGGGGCACAGTAGCTGCAAGAATCCAGGTAAATGATTTTAATATGGATGCTAACAATGCGATGGTATCTGCATTTTGGCCAGCCTGGTACCAGGTAATTTCTGCTGCCAATTCAGCGGAGGCAGGTGCTAAAACGCTTGGTTTGGCGGAGAGCGACATCAACCCACTGATTGCAGAGGCGAAGTTTGTTAGAGCCTTAAGTTATTATCACTTGGTTAGATGTTTTGGTGATATACCTTACATAGATTTTTTTGTATCCGACCCGGAGCTGGTTAAAACAATTGGCAAAACCAAAGAAGCAGATGTGTATAAGAGTATTATTAAAGATTTGGAATTTGCCAAACAATGGTTGCCGGTTACCTATGTATCTGATGTTAGATCAAGACCTACAAAGGCTACTGCAGCAGCTTATTTAGCCTCTGTATATTTAACGACTGCTGATTATGCAAAATCATATATAGAAGCTAAATGGGTAATTGATAATAAAGCAACTTACAATTATGAATTGGAAGCAGATTACCAGGACCTATTCAGAGCTGAAAAGGCAGACAATATCAGGGAGCCTATCTTTGCCGTTGATTTTAAGGGCTTATTATTCATTGGCAATCAAAATGATGATTTAGTTGGTTCAATGACTGGTATCCGAAATACACCACAAAATGGCTTTGGTGTAAACGTACCATTGTTAGCTGTATTTACAACATGGGATGCCAAAGATTACAGGCGCAAAGTAAGTTTTGAGGACAGCACATTAAATGCTGTAGGTGTGAGAATTCCTTACACCGCTTTTCCTAATGAAAAAAGGCCGCATATTGCTAAGTGGAGAAGGTTTCCAGGTACTGTTAACAGTGATGGAAGATTCTCTGATCATAATTATCCTGATATGCGCTATGCCGAAATATTATTGATTGCCGCAGAAGCAAAAACAGAAACCACCGGTCCAACACAGGAAGCCATCGACTATATTAATCTGATAAGGGGCAGGGCAAGAAACTGGCCTGGTAATTTTACCGGGTTCCCGGAAAATAGCACATTAGGTACCCTAACAAAACAACAGCTTATTGATTTAATTTTAGAGGAAAGAAGATTAGAACTTTCTTTTGAATGGAAACGCTGGTATGATATAAAACGAAGACAATTAGGGGACGTCGTTTTTAAAGGACCTAACTCTCTTGAACCCCAGCCAAACTTTACTTCATCAAGAGATTATTTATTTCCTATACCACTAACTGAATTACAAATTAATCCCAATTTAAAACCACAAAATACCGGGTATTGAAAACATCATATTATTTCAACATCCCCATATTTTATTATACTGATTCCTAAGGTTATCAAAAGTAATAGCAGCAATAAGTGGCACAAGATATTCCTGTAAATAAAAACCGTGTGTGGCTGGATGCAAATAAAAAAGATAGGTATGGTTTGCTCCAGCCACACATCAATTTTGCCTACAGCAATAATGATGAGAAAATGCTGATTTAATTTAGTGCACAGTACGGAAATGCTTACAAAAGCCGGTTTCAAAAATATCAAGGCAATCAATAATCAGCGCAAAATTGTAATAAAAACCTCTAAAATTGGGGGGGGTGGATGGGAAATAATCCTGAAACTTCCTTGCTAAATAGGGCTTGCTCAACAACTCGCCAACTCGCCAATTTCCAATTTTTCATATTTTAGTAATATTTTTGTTGGCATAATTCAATTTTTTTTTTGACAAATAGACATAGTAGGAACACAAATGGCTGCCCCGTCATTGCAACTGCCTAATTAGTTAAAATGTTATTAGATATCAAAGTTTCTGTTTTTATTTCCCTTTCTTCTTTTTAAATCCAATAAAAAAAGCCTCATATTTCTATGAGGCTTTGTGGGAGTTCGCGGGTTCGAACCGCGGACCCTCTGCTTGTAAGGCAGATGCTCTAAACCAACTGAGCTAAACTCCCTTTTTCGTTTTCGGAGGGCAAAGATAAGGGTAAAATATTTTCTGAAAAATAATTCTTTCTTTATTTTTATTTCTTTTATTTTTTATTGAATAATAGTGAGCTGCACAGTTGGCTGTATATCCACGCTGGCACCACTTTCAATGGTTAAAGATCTTATGCTGCTATTGCTATTTATCACAGGAGAAAATATAGCTCCGGGCTTTATGAATACATCTGTATTAGCATCAGGTAAATAAATACATCCCCAATTATTCATGTTTTCCCAGGTATTATTGCTGGTGCCGATCCAGTTGATGGCAAATTTTAAAAGATATTCAATGCTTGAATGTGTACCCTGTGCATTGGATATCCTGCACCTGTATTTATAGCCATACCAGTTTGTTGGTGCGTTGATGATTGAAAGCGCAGCAGTTGTTGCACCATTATAAACTGCAGTATTAGCAATGTTTGTGTAACCAGTTCCTGTGTTTACCTGCCACTGGTATGAAAGTCCTGTTTCGTTGGCCAATAATTGTTGAGTATTGCCGGGGCACACAGGAGTAATGCCGGCTTTACCTACACTGAAAGTAGAAAAACCCTGAAAAGCGGCAGTTATCATTTTATTTCCTGTGTTACCATAATTAACTATGCTGTTGTAATTACTAAACTCCGGTGCAGATAGGGGAGCAGTTTGGGTAATATCTGCGGCTGTTTTTATGATGGCCATTTCTGCAGCACTATTACCTGTTGCATTTACCCAGCCATTTATTTCTTCGTTGGTATAATACAAACTGATTTCGTATGGGGCTGTTGTAATATTGTTGGTAGCAGTTACCCTGTAAGATTTGTCTGTAATTTTTTCTTCTTTATAATTACCCCATGCTATAGAAGCATTTTTGCCTGTACGGATTATTTCCAGGCTGGTGCATCCAAAATCAACATTGCTTTTATTGGTTATGCTGGCCATAATATTTTGTGTAACCGGGTTGTAAAAATGCACGGTTTGATTGGGGCCTAAATACGCTTCTTCTGTATTGGCAATATGTGCAACTGATTGAACAGGGCTGCTGCCGGTTCCTTTTATAACAATACTATCTATTATTAATGCGGGGTTGTTTGCAATGGAACTGTTATTCTGCCACACAAAGGCGAGTTTTAATGCAGTGCTGTTATTGGCAGAGGAAGGAAGAGCCACTTCATCCATTGTTTTAAAATTTCTACCATAAATATTATCCTTTAATAATACCCAACTGGTTCCATTGTTAACAGAAAAATAAAGTCTGCCAAAATCTACGCCGGTTCCGCCAAGAGTTCCCTGGCCTGTGCTTCCTTCTCCACTGCATTTATACTGATAACTCAGGCGCATATTCACAAAGCCACTGGCATTAATGAGGGGAGATTCTAACCTGATAATGGTAGAATCACTTACACTGCTTCCTGCATATCCTGCACTGCTGCCATTAAAAGAAACAAAGGCTGCTTTGCTGGAAAATGATGAGTCAGCATTGTTGCCAATCATCCACCTGTTTGGGGAAGATGCACCATGAATAATGGTTTGAGTCCATGGTCCTAATCCACTGTAGATGCTGTCAAAAGGTTCGTAATACAATAATTGATTAATGGCAGAATCAGGCTTGTGATCAAGACTAAGAATATCCAGTTGATAAGTGCCATTTTTTACAGCATTGGTGCCATTGGCCTGTATGGTATAATCTAATTTAAGTGATTCTTTATTTTCAATAATGGCATCATCATAAATTTTTAATTGAATTATTTGCGGAGTTGTATCAGTTAATGTAAAATTAAGAACTGATATTTCTACGTCTTTATTGGTTCCTATCTGCAAACCGGGTGAGGCTACATTTGTAGGCAGCAAAGAAATAATGGCTGGTTGAGTGGGGGTATAATTTACTGCAAGTTTAATTTGGAAGAGTTTATAATCAAGGCAGTTGTTATCTATATCGGCAGTTTCTTCAGTAATACTTTGAAAATTGCTGCTAAAAGAAATTTTTGGATAAATGCAGGTGCTGGTTCTTACTGCATTTCTGATGGCAGCACCGGGTAATGGACCAAACCCATTGGCTAAATTAATGCCATAGCCGGTAAGGTGGCAATAACTCATAATGGTACCACCATTTACCGGTGCCGGGCCCTGTGCACAACCGCCTTCTGTTGTATAACAATTATCTATAACGCCACCGGGCCATCCGCACCATTGTGTGTGGTTAGAGGCAATATTGTGGCCAAGCTCATGTGTTACTACCATACTGTTCCAGGAGTATGTAGGAAAGGGGTTTGTGGTACCGCCCAGATTTGCGCTTACACCTGTGCGATAGTAAGCACTATTGCATAAAACATTTAACCAGGCAATGCCTCCTCCAAGGCTTCTTCTTGATAAAAGATGAGCAAGATCGCCGGGAAAACCGCCCGACATATTGCTGGAAAATGGAGTCAATACTGTAGAAGTTGTATTAAAAGAAATGTATGGATCTGCAATGTTCCAAACTTTAATTCCACTCATTTTTGTGTACACGCTGTCATTTTCATAAAGGGTTGTAACAACATTAAATAACGCCGTGGCCCAGTTTACGGTGTTGGTAACATTGGAGCCGTTGCTGGTATAGCAACTGTAATCCGCTTCAAAATAAATATCTACAGGTTCGGTATTAAGAACAGCATTGGTGGAAACAGGTGCAGCAAATTGTGGCAATGGGTTTTGATTTGTTTCCGGCAGGTTTTCGCTGCCACATATAAATGGATTTACTGTTGTAAGATCGGCTTCCCTGTAAATAATATGATCTTTTGCAATACCAGAGGGCTGGTTGTTTAATGCTCCAATATTGATATTCCCTTCCTCATCTGCAATTACAGCAATAAGTTCGTTTTGTAAAATACTGATCGCTGCAAATGAATGTGGTTTACCTTTTATCTTCCCTTTGTAATGCAACACTTCAGCAGGGTTGTAATCAAAAGGCTGATCATTTGCTGTGCGCACAAAAAAACCATTGGAAAATAAATTGTTCTGTTCCAGTTCTACCAGCCATTCTTTGTTTTCAAACTCAAACTGAAGTGTAAACTTTGTTGGCTTTATGCGAAACAATGCTGTCTCTACAGTTTTATCAAAAGTATAAATGGCCCCCTTATTTACATATGTTTTTAAGGATTGTGTTAATGTTTTTTTATTTTGAAGAAATTGATAAATGCTGGATTGTGCACTTACAGACAATGATGTTATTAAAAACAAACCAAAAAGAAGGCATAAAAATCTCTTATTATTTTTGAGAGGAAGAAATTGGATCATAGATAGCTTTTAGCATTAAACGAAATATGTGTAAGAATATTTTCATTAAATCTAACACTTATTTTAAAAATACCTGATAAGTGGCTGGTATTCTTATTTAATATTCTAACTGTGTGTGGGCTCAAAATGGAACCGTTCATATTAAAAACACAATTTGCTCATATCTATTTAACCGGATGTTCATATTTGCATAATGCATAATACTGAGATTTGCATCGTAAAAAATAAATAAACAATTAAAAATTCCGAATCATGAAATCAGTTAATCAGTTATTTAAGAAAACATTTATTTTATCTCTTCTTTGCATTGCATTGATGAGTTTTGGCCATCCGGTTTTTACATCAGTTAAGGCTTTTAATGAAAATGCCCAGGGTAGTATTGAATTTGTAAAAGCAGATGGGAGGTCGCTTATTTTTGAAGTTAAAATTCCTCAAATCCCAGCCAAAGGTTGTGTTTTGAGAATTAGTAATGAAAAAGGCGAGGTTATGCATGAGCAATGGATTTACTCACCTGGTTTTAAACAATCTTATCGCATAGAACGTGCAGATTTAAACAAAATAAATTTTGAGGCCACTGGCAAAAAATTTCGTTTAAATGAATCTTTTGATCTGCGTTTAAGGGTAGAAGAAAAAATGGAAGTAACAAAATTATAAATTCGTAACCGATGATTCTTTTAAGCTCTGTATTTTTGCAGGGCTTTTTTTATGCTCATACAGCAAGCTATTAAGTACTTTTCTTTACTAATGAATTATTCTAAAAAATATATCAATTTCATCAATGGGCGCTATGCAAGTGAGGGAGTGCGCATCACTGCCGGCATTTTGTTGCCATCCTTTGTAATGAATTATTTTGATTTGTTATCTATTGGATTTGTAATTTCACTGGGGGCGCTTTGTGTGAGTGTGGCAGATACACCTGGTGCTGTAAGGCACCGCTTTAATGGAATGTTTGCCTGCTGTATATTAGTAACAGCCCTGTCTGTGTTGGTTCATTATGCTACTTCTTCTGAAATTTTACTGGGCCTTGTAATAACACTATCTGGGTTTTTATTTGCCATGCTTACCGTTTATGGCAACAGAAGTTCTGCAGTAGGTATCGCTGCATTGCTTGTAATGGTGCTCAGCCTGCAAACGCCCCTTGCAGGTAAACATATCTGGATTAATGCAGGTTATTTACTGGCTGGTGGCATTTGGTATTTGTCGTACAGTCTTGTTTTATATCGTTTACGCCCCTATAAATTTATTCAACAGGTTTTGGCAGATTATATTTTTGATGTAGCCAGCTATTTAAAATTGAGAGGAGATTTTTATGCCACTAATCCAGATTATGATAAAATAAACGGGCAATTATTACAAAAGCAGATAAGTATAGAGGCAGAGCAAAATATGCTTAGTGATTTAATTTTTAATACCAGAACGATTGTAAAAGAATCAACCCATATAGGTAGGGTGTTGGTGAAAACTTACCTGGAAGTGGCAGCACTCTATGAGTCTGTAATGACTACTTACCAGCAGTATTCTTTAATGCATGAACATTTTGATGATACCGGCATCCTGCAGGAGTATCAAAAAATTATTTATTTACTATCTGCAGAGATGGAAGAAATAAGTATAGCCATCAAGAGCGGTATCGCTTCCGAACCGGGGAGGGATACAGAACAACTGGTACAAAAAACAAGAAAACAATTTGAATTGCTGCGCCAGAATTATATGGATGATGATAATCTGGCACATTTTGTTAGCCTTGGCAGAATACAAAACAACCTGGAAGATATGGCTGAAAAAATCAGCCAGCTACATCTTTACACAACCTACGAGGTAAGTTTACAAAAAGAAGATATTCATACCAAAGCCATCCACGGTTTTGTTCCGGCAGAGGATATAAGGCCTTCTTTATTTTTTAATAACCTTCATTTTAAATCAAATATTTTTCGTCATTCTATAAGGGTAGCACTGGCATTGCTGGTAGGGTATATTGTATCCTTAATATTTAAAGCAGATCATGGTTACTGGATATTATTAACCATTGTTGTAATTCTTAAGCCTGCTTATTCATTGTCTAAAAGGAGAAACTACGACAGGCTAATAGGTACTGTAGCAGGAATTATTATTGGGTTGTTTGTATTGTATTTTATAAAAAATGGAACAGCCTTATTGGTGATCATGATTATTTTTATGGCAGGCAGTTATATGTTTATCCGTACCAATTATTTTATGACGGTGTTGCTCATGACGCCCTATATTCTTATTTTCTTTCATTATTTATACCCCGGAAATGTGCAGGAAATAATGCTTGAAAGGGTGATAGATACAGCCATTGGTTCTGTAATTGCTTTTTTTGCCAGCCTGTTTATTATACCTGCCTGGGAAAGAAACAGCATTAGGTCTTACATGCTAAAAATACTGGAAGCCAATGATAAATATTACTATAGTATAGCTCATCATTTTACCGCCACAATTCCTGTAAATGCTGTTGAGATTAAAGTGGCAAGGCGGGAAGTTTTAATAGCCCTGGCCAATTTGTCGGATGCATTTACAAGAATGCTTTCGGAGCCTAAAAGATTCAGGCAGGGTGTAAAAAATGTACATCGCTTTGTAGCGATCAATCAAACGCTTGTTTCTCACATGACTTCTCTTTCTTATCTGCTGCAAACAGAATTAATTAATTTCCGATCTGCAGATATTCTCCCTGTAATAGAAAATACCCAATTGTATTTTAAAAATGCAGAGAATATTCTTTCATTGGGTGAGGGTGAGCTGCAAAAGCCAGATAGCAGCAGTTTAAAATATATAAATGAAAAGGTATTGAATTTGCTAAGTAAAAGAAAGATAGAAATTGCAGAAGGGAAACTGGAGACTAGTCTTAAAAAAGAACTGGTAGAAACAAAATCAGTGATAGATCAGTTTAATTTTATTTACAGAAATGCGGCTGGCATCTATAAAATTAGCAGCGAACATGATGCAGAAATGGTTAGTGCCAAATAAAAGGAATCTTTGTTTTGACAATTAAAATCATATATATTTGCAACATTGTAGCAAATATATATTTTGAATAAAAACCTAATCATAAAAAAAATTGTAGCCGCTGTTTTGCTTTGCGTATTTACGCTAAGCATAGCGCCAACAATTATTTTGCACAATGCACTGGCTACTCACACTGATTCGGTAAAAAAATTACCTACTGATCATCGGCAGCAGGTAGACAACCATTTATTTAATTGTCACTGCGATCATCTTGTTGCAGAGTCTCTATTTACAGAACCGGCTATTTTTGTATTACAAAATTGCTTACCAGTTTATTCGTTAAACAAGGTTCATCACAATGTTCATTTTGTTTCTTTCAGTCATTTTTTTTACTCACTTCGTGGTCCCCCGGTAGTTTAATAATTTTTTATTTAGCAGGAATGTATTCATTCATTTATAAATGAATGAATAATACATCACCATTAATATTAAACATTTATTTAAAACTACTTTCATGCGGAATTTCAGTATATTTTTATTTTCTCTATTCATTATTATAAGTTCCATTACGGTTGCTAACGCCGGAAAAAATTCATTTCTTAATACAGCTAAGCCTCTCAATTTGATATACGGTTCTTTCTCCGGAAGAATAACCGATGCTAAAACAGGCGCTGGTATTCAGGCAGCATCAGTTTACTTTACCGACCTCAAATACGGAACATCTACTGATGCATCGGGAAATTTTATCATTAAAAATATTCCCCAGGGAAAACACCTTGTAGAAATATCCCATGTTGGTTATGCCAGCCTGGTAGAAAATATTGAAATTACCAACTTCATCAGAAAATATTTTGTACTCAGCGAATCCATCATTGAGAATAATGCTGTAATAGTTACGGGTGTAACCGGCGCCACACAATTAAAAAAAGTGCCATTTGCAGTAAGTGTGCTGCGCAAGGAAGATTTTTTTAGAAATACTTCTTCCAATATTATAGAATCACTAACTAAAATTGGCGGTGTGTCTTCTTTAGCTACGGGTCCTGCCATTTCAAAACCTGTAATACGTGGGTTGAGTTATAATCGTGTGTTAACCATTAATGATGGGGTAAGGCAGGAGGGGCAACAATGGGGAGATGAGCATGGTATTGAAATAGATGAAGCAAGTGTAAATAAAATTGAACTGCTAAAGGGCCCGGCTTCCATCATTTACGGCAGCGATGCCATGGCAGGCGTGGTAAATATTATTACAAATGTGCCGGTGCCGGTTAATACAATCAAGGCAAATCTTTCAGGTAATTATCAATCTAACAATAACCTTCGTTCCCTTAATGCAAATATTGGTGGAAACAAAAATGGGTTTAACTGGAACCTGTACAGCTCTAACAAAGCCGCAGAGGATTATAAAAATAAATATGATGGCAGGGTTTTTAATTCAAAGTTTTTAGAAAATAATATAGGTGGTTATGCCGGCTACAATGGCAACTGGGGCTTTAGCCATTTACTGGTAAGCAATTTTAATTTAAAAGCCGGTTTAGTAGAAGGCGAGCGGGATGCCGATGGTTATTTTATAAAACAACTTGCAGGAGGCACAATTACAAGAGCAACAAACGATGACTTTAAAAGTACCACTCCACTTATTCCATACCAGCATATCAGGCATTTTAAAATAGCAACAGATAACAATATTAAAATAGGCAAAAACAAACTCACCTTTAATATTGGATACCAGCAAAACCGCCGGGAAGAATTTGGTAATCCCGATGACAAGGATGAAAGAGCTTTATTTTTTAATTTAAAAACCATTACCTACACTGCGCAGTTTCACCTGGCACAAAACAAAGGATGGGAAACATCCATTGGTATAAATGGTATGCAGCAAAACAATGAAAATAAAGGGATAGAACAACTGGTACCGGATTATGGCCTTTTTGATTTTGGTGTGTATGTATATTCGAGAAAAGTGATTAATAAAATTACGCTCAGTAGTGGGGTACGTTTAGACAGCAGGAATATTAATACGGATCCTTTAATGGATGCTACAACTATTAAAGGCGATGCTTTTAAAAAATCTTTCTCAAATATTTCTGGCAGCATTGGGCTGGCTGCACAGGCCACAGATCATCTAAATCTGAAATTAAATATTGCCCGGGGCTTTCGTGCCCCCAGTATTCCGGAACTGGCATCAAACGGAGCACACGAAGGAACAACGAGATATGAATATGGAAACAGCAATTTAAAAAGTGAAACCAGTTTACAGTTTGATGCCGGAGCAGATTTTACTACGGAGCATTTATCAATAGGCTTATCTGCTTTTTTAAACAAGTTTGATAATTTTATATTTTATAGAAAATTAGAAGGAGCCAATGCTGGCGATAGTTTAGTTGATGTAAACGGAGATTTGTTAACCGCCTTTAAATTTGATCAACGGAAAGCAACACTTGCCGGTATGGAAGCAACCATCGACATTCATCCACATCCGTTAGATTGGCTGCATATCTTAAATACTTTTTCGGTAGTTACCGGGCAGTTTAATAATGCAATAGAAGGAAATAAATTTCTGCCATTTATCCCTGCATCAAAATTAGTTACAGAGTTTAAGGGAAGTTTTAATAAGCTTACAAACAATGTTCGTAATTTTTATATAAAGTTTGAAGTAGATAATACATTTAAAAAAAGCGATGTTTTTACCGTTTATAATACAGAAACAGAAACCCCGGGTTACACTTTGTTAAATGCAGGTATAGGTGCCGATGTTGTAAATAAAAAAAAGCAAACATTATTTAGTCTTGGTTTTAGTGCAATTAATATGAGTGATATTGGTTATCAAAATCATCTAAGCCGTTTAAAATATGCTGCCGAAAATATAGCCACAGCAAGAACTGGTGTTTTTAATATGGGAAGAAATTTTAGTATAAAACTGAATGTACCCTTAAACTTAGCCTGGTAAAATAGTTGTAGAATTTTAAAAATAAAGAGCGAAATATTTACTGTTTCGCTCTTTATTTATTTTGCATCATTTCTATTAAACAAAAAAAACTTTATACTATAATGTTGCCGGAAAGATTTGCCGGTGTTAATAATTTTTGAGTAAAGAGCCTGTAATCACACGCTTTCATCCGTTTATCCCCGCATCATGATGCTAAACTTAACATATTTAAAACTCATTTTCAATTCATGTAACAATCTTAACCATTCCTCCCTGCTTTTTTCCATTTGGCTATATCCCTGGTTTTTTAAAAAAAGGGATAGATAAATTTGCGTCGTAAAAAGCAGCGCTCATGAAAAAAAATTTATTATTGATCTTTTTTTGCCTCTTTTCATTGAATATGATGGCGCAGAAAATTTCGGGTATTGTAAAAGATGAAACTGGTAAACCATTTGGAGGAACCAATGTTTCTCTTATAAGAATAAAAGATTCTGTAACAGTAAAGTATACAGCTACCAAATCAGATGGCCTATACGAATTTGCAGGAGTTAATAGTGGCAGCTATATGGTAAAGACAAGCTATGTAGGTTACAAAATATCGTTTAGTGATGCCATTACATTAAACAGTGAAGATGTAAGTGTACCTGAATTGCGGATGTATAAAGCCGATGCAAACCTTGGCGAAGTGGTGGTTACAGCAAAAAAGCCAATGGTAGAAATAAAGGCAGACAAAACAATCCTAAATGTAGAAGGTACTATCAATGCTGTGGGAACAGATGCATTGGAACTGCTCAGAAAATCGCCGGGAGTAATGGTAGATAAAGATGATAACCTGAGCCTGAGTGGTAAAAACGGGGTACAGGTTTATATTGATGGAAGACCTACTCCTCTTGCCGGAAAAGACCTGGCAGATTTTTTAAAGTCTATGCAAAGTTCAAATGTGGAAGCAATTGAAATAATTACCAACCCTTCTGCAAAATATGAAGCCGCAGGTAATGCAGGCATCATCAATATCCGGTTGAAGAAAAATAAATCTTTTGGTACCAACGGTTCTGTAAATGCAGGATGGGCAATTGGTACTTATGCAAAATATAATACCGGTCTTTCTTTAAACAACCGGAATAAAAAGACCAATCTTTTTGGTACTTACAATTTTAATAAAAGCAGAAATATTAATACCATGGAGTTTTACCGCACGGTAGCTGATACGCTTTTTGATCAAAAGAATGAGATGCAATCACGGGGAAACAATCATAACTATAAGGCAGGGCTTGATTATACTATCAATAAAAAGAGTACGGTAGGTTTTATTGTAAATGGGTCGGTAAGTGAAAATGAAATGGCCAGTAAAAGCAGAACACCTATTTCATATATCCCCACCAATACGATTATTAAAAATCTGCACGCCGACAACAGTAGTGACATGAGCCGCAGCAATATCAATGTAAATACCAACTATCGTTATATGGATACCGCTGGCCGGGAATTAAACCTGGATGCTGATTATGCATATTATAAAATGAACAGTAACCAGATACAACCGAATATTTACTACGATGCCAACGGACAAAACGAAATAAGCAGGGTGGTTTACAATATGCTGGCTCCCACCAATATTAACCTGTATTCTTTTAAAACAGATTATGAACAAAATTTTAAAAAAGGGAAACTGGGTATTGGAGGTAAAATATCATTTGTAAGCACCGATAACGATTTTAAACGTTACAATGTTTTTAATAACGGTAAAGTATTAGATACCCTTCGCAGTAACCGTTTTGATTATAAAGAGAACATCAATGCCCTCTATTTAAACTATAACCGGTCTTTTAAAGGATTTGTATTTCAGGCAGGTTTACGTGCAGAAAATACCAATCTTACAGGAACCTCCACCGGTAAAAAATTTATCAATGGCAGTGGGTATGTGGCATATGATTCTACTTTTAAAAGAGATTATATTGATTTCTTTCCCAGCATAGCTGTTACGTTAAATAAAAACCCAATGAACCAATGGGGCTTAAGCTACAGCAGGCGGATAGACAGACCGGCATACCAGGACCTGAATCCTTTTGAATTTAAACTGGATGAGTACACATTTCAAAAAGGGAATACCAACCTGAGGCCGCAGTACACCAATAGTTTTGGTATTACCAATACGTATAAATACAAACTCAATACGAGATTAAATTATAGTCATGTTCAGGATATTTTTTCACAGTTGATTGATACAGCCGAAAAATCAAAGAGTTTTATTTCTAAACAAAACCTGGCTACGCAGGATATTGTAAGCCTTAATATCAGTTATCCATTTACATATAAAAAATTCAGTTCTTTCTTTAATATTAACAGCAGCTATTCTGCTTTTAAGGCAAACTTTGGCGAAGGGCGTAAAGTAGACCTGGATGTATTCAGCTATAATTTATACATGCAGAATAGTTTAAAAATTGGTAAAACATGGACGGCAGAGTTGAGTGGTTTTTATAATTCGCCCTCTATTTGGCAGGGAACTTTTGAGAGTAAAGCAATGGGCGGTATAGATATTGGTTTACAAAAAACGATTCTTAAAGGAAAGGGTACTATTAAAACTACAGTAAGCGATGTACTGCATACAATGAGGTGGAGTGGTGACAGTAATTTTGCAGGTCAGTTTATGCGTGCAAGTGGTACATGGGAGAGCCAACAGTTTCGGATGAATTTCAGCTATCGCTTTGGTAACAGCCAGGTAAAAGCTGCCCGTCAGCGTAAGAATGCTATTGAAGAGGAGAATAAGAGAACGCAAGGTGGAGGCGGGGGGATAGGGCAATAGGGGTTTGAGAAAAGTCAAAAGTCAAAAGTAAAAAGTCAAAAGTAAAAAGTCAAAAGAGAAAAGTCAAAAAGTGAATATCAAAACCCTGTCTGCCGCCAGGCAGGCTTATAGCGTTTTAATAATGTAATCTGCCAGGAAACAGGAAAGTTAAATAATGAAAACCTGCCTGGCTAAACATTGTTCGGAAGGGGAGAAAGGCCAGCAGGAACAAAAAAATGATAAAATTAAAAAAGCAAAGAATATTTATTCTTTGCTTTTTTAATTAATAAAAGTCAACTGGAAAATTTATTGAAAAAACTTTTTGGTATATCCTGATTTTTCTCCTGCATTGGTATAGGATCTAAAAAATTCATCTGCAGAAATAGGACCGCTTCCTTTGATCACAAATACGAAAAGTAAGACCAGTACTATAATAGATATAATCAGGTCTGGGTTGCTGAAATTCATTCCAGCTTCGCTGTTCACAAATATAATTGCACCTATCAGTATGGGTATTTGCAGCATGGCTATCCATCTTGTAAATAGCCCGGCAATGATAAACAGACCGCCTAAAATATTAAAATAGGTAATAAAAAAAGCAAAAGCAGATGCATTGTTATTGATGATATGTATTCCCGGGGTTTGCATCATCGTTTCCAGTTTGGCACTGTCTTTAAAAAAAGAAATGCCTTTAAGTATTAGAATAATACCCAATACAATACGAAGTAAGGGGAGCCATTTAGATTGATTGTCTGAAAAAAAAGAAATTGGTTTAGTTTCATTTTCCATGACTGAAAGATTTTAAATTTTATAAAACATTCACTTCATTCAATAGTTTGAAAATATATTTTACAAAAGCAACGTTCGTTTACTAAACTACACTTAAAAGATGGCTAATGCAAGCAAAAATTTTGTAATGGTAAATGCTTTTCTCTTTTAAATTTCTTTTTTACCATTTATGGCTTTTTTTTGAAACAGGTTTTTAATTGGGATAAAAGGTTTAAATTTTATTCCTTAATTGATAAAATATGAACTTGTGATTGATTGGTTATTATGCATTCCTTTAAAACTTAACATTGCGAAACAATTCTCTATATTATCTTTGTGTTAAATAATTAAAAATATTATGGGAGATAAAGCACTAGTAAAAGAGGCGATAACGCAATTGGTTTACAATAAGATTGAAGTGGCACTTTCTGAAATGAAAGCTGGCGTAAATGAGAAAAAATTTGCAAAAAAACTTAAAAAAGCCAGTGAATTATTGGCAAAAGATATTGCCAGGGGAATAAAAGAAGGTATATCTGAAAAGTTGAAGCCATCAAAAAAGTCCGACAAAAAAAAGACAGATAAACCAATTAAAGAGTCCAAATCTAAAAAAAATAAGAAGCATAAAAAGACTGATACAGCAAAACAGCCTAAAATAAAAAAAGCAGTTTTTACAACTGTGCAGGAAATGCCCGATTCAGAAAATACGAATCCTTAAAAAATTGTTTGTTTAATTATAATGGCCAGTACTGTATAAAGTACTGGCCATTTTTATAATTTTTATTTAAAATGTATTTACCAGATACGTATTCTGTCTGCTGGATTTTTGTATAATTTATCTCCTTCCTTTACATCAAATGCTTTGTACCATGCATCCATATTTACAGGTGCACCGATGGTTCTGTATGGGCCGGGAGAATGTGTGTCTGTGATAATTAACTGTGCAGCAGATTGTGGTAAAATATTGCCACGCCATACCTGTGCCCATGCCAAAAAGAAACGTTGATCTGGAGTAAAGCCATCAATCATTTTAGTGCTTTTGCCCTGTGGCGTCATTTTAAAAGCTTCGTAAGCTACATTCAAACCTCCTAGATCGCCAATATTTTCGCCAAGGGTCAACTTGCCATTCACATGTATTGTATCCAGTACCGTATAATCATCAAACTGTTTTACGAGGGTTTTGGTTTTCGCATCAAATTTGGTGCGGTCTTCTTCGGTCCACCAGTTTCTTAATGTGCCATCTGCATCGTATTTACTGCCGTTGTCATCAAAACCATGGCTCATTTCATGGCCAATTACAGCACCAATGCCACCATAGTTAAGTGCATCATCCGCTTTTGCATCAAAGAATGGAAACTGTAATATTCCGGCAGGAAAAACGATCTCATTCAATGTGGCATTGTAATACGCATTTACAGTAGGTGCGGTCATACCCCAACGTTCACGGTCTACGGGTTTACCCAATTGCGTAACCATATAATTGTAATTCCATTCACCCACATTCTTTACGTTTTCAAAAAAGCTGTTGCCGTTTATTTCCAGGCCATCATAATTTCTCCATTTATCCGGATAGCCAATCTTAGGACGAAACGCTGCTAATTTTGACAAAGCTTTTTCTTTGGTAGCAGGGCTCATCCAGTCAAGGTTTTTAATGCGAACAGCAAATGCTTTGCGCAGGTTTGTTACCAATTCTGCCATGCGGGCTTTTGCTTCAGGTTTAAAATATTCTTTTACATACAACTGGCCGAGTAATTCGCCAATAGATCCATCTGTTAATGATGACATACGTTGCCAGCGGGGTGTTTGCACACGCTGACCAGTAAGCACCTGGTTAAAAGCAAAACTCGCATCTACAAACAAGCTGCTTAAATAAGGTGCCGATGATTTGAGCACATTCCATTGCAGGTAGGTTTTCCAATCCTGCAGTGGTACTGTTTTTAATAAACCTGCTACCTCTTTAAAGAAACCAGGATTGTTTACCAGCACACTATCTTCTCCCTTAACTTTTAAATCGGCAAGTACTATACGCCAATCCAGCCCCGGCGTAGTTTTGCTCAAATCATCAATATGAAATTTATTGTAAGTTTTGTAGGGGTCTCTCATTTCTACCCTGCTCATTTGAGCATTGGCCAGTTTTTTTTCTAACTCAAAAATGGTAACAGCATTTTGTTGAGAAACGGCTTCAGTATTTCCTAAAAGTGAAAATAAAGTGGTAATATATTTTTTATACGCTTCCTGTATCTTTTGATTGTTGCCTTCTGTTTTTAGGTAATAATCTCTATCAGGAAGCGTAGTACCACCCTGGCTGAGCTGGGGAATCATTAGCTCCACATTTTTTCTGTCCTGCCCTACAAAAAATCCATATAGAGGAGCACCTGCGCCACTTACTCTAAGGCGGGCCATTGTTACAAGCAGTGCAGTTTCATTATTGATTGCAGCAATTTTTCCCAGGTCGTTTTGAATAGGGCTATATCCTCTTTTTTCAACAGTAATACTATCCATACCTGCCGAATAAAAATCAGCTACTCTTTTTGTTTCCGATCCTTTAATAGTTGATTTTTCGGCCACTGCCTTTTCCAATACATCTTTTACGGCGTTGATGTTAAAATCCCGCAGTTCGTTAAAACTGCCCCAGCGTGTTTCTTTAGCAGGCACCGGGTTATTTTTCATCCAGGTGCCACTGGCGTATTGGTTAAAATCGTCGCCCGGTTTTACACTCAGATCCATATTGTTGGGATCAATGAATTTTTTTACACTGGTTTGTGCCACTGTGGCTGTAACAATGGTGGAGAGCAGAACTATAGTCCCCAGCAGTGTTTTTTTGTAGTTGTTAAGCATATCGAAAATTATTATTAGACATCGAATTTATACAAAAGAAGCCGTGATTCGCCACCATTCATCCTATATATTTTAAAGAGCAGTTACAGCAGGTATTCAAAGACTCTTTAGGTGCTATTTTTTTTTAGATTCATTTATGGAATAGAAATTAAATTATAGGAATATCTAATTTATTCGCAAATGCTTTGTAGAAAAATCATGTTACTTTTATTTTGCTCCTTAGGAGTAAATGTAAACGCCATTTGTTTGTTGCTACAAAGCTGATGCTCTTACGGAGCAAATGCATAGTGAAGATTTAGATGCGATTTAAATACATATAAAAATATCTGCCATCTTTCTGATGATACATTCTTATTCTCTAAAAAATAAAAAAGCGCTCTCACTTATAGAGAACGCTTTTTTAATTTTGTAGATAACTATTTTTATGCCTGAGCTACTTCCAAATATGCACTTACAGGTTCGCAGGTACATACAAGGTTACGATCGCCATAAGTATTGTTTACCCTGCTCACAGATGGCCAGAATTTATTTCCTTTTACATAATCCAAAG
>JBBRFX010000044.1:0-24579 GCA_038241275.1 Chitinophagales bacterium | reverse complement strand
TTACCAAAATCTACTTGTACGTTAGTTACTGTAAGCCCGGTATTGATGTAAAATAAACTGGGGTTAAAAAGCAAATTGAGCACGCCATTTTTGGCTGTGTTATTTGATGCTGCGGCTATAAATAAGCGATTTGTTTGGTATGGGCTTCCGGGATTGTTATCAAATAACTGTCCATTAGAAACAGTCATAAATCCATCAGTGATGGCTGTTGGTTTTATGCTTGCGTAATTTATCAATGATAGGCTTACTACATTATTTGCCCCATTGTTTCTTGCTGCATTATAATCTGTATTCAACTGAGCAATACCTGGCAAGCCAACAGGTGCTACATAAGCACCACTAAGCGCCTGGTTGTACAACAAACGCCATTGCGGAAAATCAATGGTATTATCTGCGGTAAGTTGACCATTGTAAACACTAAGGTCTAAAAGCGGGTAGCTGTTCTCTGCAAGGATTCCTGTTGGTATAAGGGCTTTATTAAGCGGCGCCAGTATATTGTTTATAGCAATGCGCACACTATCTGTATCTTGCCCTTTTGCAGTAAAGCTAAAGATACTTATTGCTATTATGAGCGCAATTTTTAAACAGGTAAAAGTGAATTTATATTTTGGTTGCATAATTTTGGTTTTTAGTATTTATAATTTTACATCAAAGCGGCCGTTGGTTATTCTGATAGTATCGCCACAGGACTGACTCTTTATGGTGAATTCAAATGTGCCTGAGAAAATACCACTTGTTAAGTCATATCTGGAAATATTAAAAAATCCTTTGCGATAAGATCCTGGATCAGAAGAAGAATATTCACAAGTATTGACGTTATTTAGAAATCGGGAATAACTCAGTGTTTGAAATGGTAAACTTATATCAAACAATCCTCCACTTGTACATTGGCCAGACCCAAAACCAACCTGACTTTGAAAGTTGTTATATTGATGCCCTGTTATTCCAAAACGCCCCCCCTGAAAAGTTGGATCCACATATACTTGGATATTTGGCCCTCCAGTTTGTGGCTTGCTACCATTGGGTAGCCAGGCTTTACCATCTACCAGGCAGCCAAAAGTATTAGCACCGGTTTGTGTAATGGGTGGCAATTTTTCCAGTTCGGTACGGGTATCGGGTACTTTATTTTTTTTACAACTTGCTGCGAGTAATGTGGTAGCAAATAATAAACATAATATTGTTTTATATGTTTTCATCTTACTTAATTTTTTTGTTTAAAAAATAATGCGGGTAGTTAGCACTGCCACGGCGGCAAAGTGGTAATGCTGAAAATAGTATTGCGTATGCTGTGGCTAATATCAGCATCTGTTCTGTTTCCTTTTATTTGGCGGGGCTTTGCCATTGTTGGGAGGATTTATATTGTCTGAAAGTATGCTTAATTTTTCAAGTTAGGTCTAAACTCATAACAAGTAATTGTATAGTATTTAGATTCTACACATCTTGCTACTATTTTATTGATATCGCATTCAGCCATTCTTGTGTCATAAAATGTATGGCCATTATAATTATCAAAGTTTAAAATTTAATGCCATAATCTTTGAGCAAGCCGGTGGTTAAAGTGGGTAGTTAGAGAAGACAGCCCAATAATTTTTAGCAGCTTTAAGTACCAGATTTTTTTTGGCAAGTGGCTGTAGCATTCTGTAAGCTTGATTTTTATTTTTTGGTAACTTATTTATTTGTACCTATTTTCGATTCCCATTATGATTAAGATAAAACATACGATAAAGATTAAACAGGGCCATTGGCGGAGCTGAGTATATCTTTTTTGTACCAAGATAAAGCTGCCTTCCGCCAAAAACGGGAGGCTTATTTTTTATACATAAAACAAAAAAAAATGAAAATTGCGGTTGTAGGCGCTACCGGACTGGTAGGCACAAAAATGTTACAGGTTCTGGCAGAAAGAAATTTTCCGGTAACGGAATTGTTACCCGTAGCCTCTGAAAAATCTATAGGTAAAGAAATTGAATTTAAAGGAAAGAAATATAAAGTAATAAGTATGCAGGATGCCATTGATGCCAAACCTGCCATTGCTATTTTTTCTGCTGGTGGCGGAACATCACTGGAGTGGGCACCTAAGTTTGCAGATGCCGGTATTACTGTAATAGACAACAGCAGTGCCTGGCGCATGGATGAAACCAAAAAACTGATTGTGCCGGAAGTGAACGCTCATATGCTTACGCCTGCAGATAAAATCATAGCCAACCCCAACTGCAGTACCATACAAATGGTGGTGGTCTTAAAACCCCTGCACGACCGGTTTAAAATTAAACGTGTGGTGGTAAGTACTTACCAGAGTGTAACCGGCACCGGCGTAAAAGCGGTAGAACAAATGATGAATGAGCGCAAAGGTATTGAAGGGCCAATGGCTTATAAATATCCCATCGACCTGAATGTGATACCACAGATTGATGTGTTTATTGAAAATGGCTACACCAAGGAAGAAATGAAAATGGTGAATGAAACCAAAAAAATTATGGAAGATAATTCTATCCGTGTAACGGCTACCTGTGTACGCATTCCTACAATGGGTGGCCACAGCGAAGCGTTGAATATAGAATTTGAAAACGACTTCAGCATTACAGAAGTAAAAGACATTTTGCACAGCAGTGCCGGTGTAACCTTACAGGATGATATCAGCAATGCTATTTATCCCATGCCGTTAACTGCACATGATAAAGACGATACATTTGTGGGCCGCATACGCAGGGATGAAAGCCAGCCGAATACTTTGAACTGCTGGATAGTAAGTGACAACCTTCGCAAAGGTGCTGCTACCAATGCGGTGCAGATTGCAGAAGAGTTGGTGAAGAGAGGGTACAGCCCCCTCTAACTCCCCCGAAGGGGGAGGACGACCGAAGCGGTTGGGATGGGCCAATATCAATAATACTTTAAGTTATAAAAATCAAAAGAGCCATCAGTGATGATGGCTCTTCTTTTATAGATTTTAATAATCGCTAAGATAGTTCTCCCCCTTCGGGGGAGCTAGAGGGGGCTTTGGGGGACCCTTAATTAATCGTCCAGGTTTCTCTACCTCTCAGCAATTTATCCAAATCACCTTTACCGGATTTGGCCACTGCTTCCTGCAACTGCATTGCCATCATATCTTCATAACAGGCCCTTTCTGTTTCGTAAAAAACACCAAATGGTCTTGGTAAATGTCCCTGTAGTTTTGGATCATCAAACATGCGGATCAATATCTGTGCTTTGTAAAAATCTTTTTCGTCGTGTATCCAAAGATCATCTGTTGATGCGCCTTCTGCCAGTTCTACTATCACTGGTTTAAACCCATCCAGTTTAATGCCTTTATTTTGAGTAGCGCCAAAGATCAATGGTTTGCCTTGTTCTAAAAATAACACTTCTTCCGGCTTGCTGCTTTTTTCTGTAAAAACCTCAAATGCGCCATCATTAAATATGTTGCAATTCTGGTAGATTTCTAAAAACGAAGAACCTTTATGTGCATGGCTTCTTAATAACATGGCCTGCAAATGTTTGGGATCTCTATCCATAGATCGTGCAATAAAACTTGCATCGGCACCCATGGCCAGGGCCAATGGATTAAACGGATGATCTATACTGCCCATGGGCGAACTCTTGGTAACCTTATGCTCTTCTGATGTTGGAGAATATTGTCCCTTGGTTAAACCATAAATCTGGTTATTGAATAACAGAATATTTACGTCAAAATTTCTGCGAAGCAAATGAATGGTATGATTGCCACCAATGCTTAAACTATCGCCATCTCCGGTTACAATCCACACACTCAAATCGGGCCGGGCAGCTTTAAGCCCGCTGGCTACTGCAGTTGCACGGCCATGAATACTGTGCATACCATATGTATTCATATAATAAGGAAACCGGCTGCTGCAGCCGATACCACTTACTATTACAAAATTTTCTTTGGGAATACCTAAGGTGGGCATGATCTTTTGCACCTGTGCCAATATGGAATAATCTCCACAACCGGGGCACCAGCGCACTTCCTGGTCGGTGGCAAAATCTTTTGGAGTGAGGGCTGGTTTCTCTAATGTTGTAGTATCTGACATAAATTAATTTGAGTTACAAATTTACTGAAAATAAAATGTTCTTACATGATCTTTATCATACCATTGGCGAACTATACTTTTTAAAATATGATTTTAATAAAGATAAATAAAAGCTTATAATATATGGCCTCCCTGTATGAATGCCTTTTTATTTACGTTTGTTTTAAAAAATGAAGGCGTATATATATTCTTACACCCTGTTTAAAAGTTATATAAAAGGCCGTTGGTAAACCAACGGCCCGGTCGGTTAAGACCTCAAATCATTATTTTAGACAACCCTGGCTAAGCCTTGCTTACCGAAGGAGTCCATGATTTATTTACAGACATTTATACCTCCTTTTTCTTTGATGAAACATAAATTTAGGAAGAAAATTAAAATGAAAAAAAATATTTTGTCGAACAAAAGGTGAATTTTATTGTAGCATTCTTACTTATAATATTATTGCAGCTTCATTTTTATTTAATTCCTTTCAGCTTCTTCCAATATTCGGCTGATGCCTATTTGGCGTAATTAACCAATCAAACTTCAGCAGTATTTTGTAGTTCTTCCCAGTACTCCGCTGCCCGTCTTGTATGAGGAATTACAATTGTTCCACCTACAATATTGGCCACGGCAAATACTTCATACATTTCTGCAGTGGTTACTTTCAGTTCTTGCGACTTGCCCAGGTGGTATTTTATACAGTCATCGCACCGCAGCACCATGCTGGCCACCAGCCCCATCAACTCCTTTGTTTTTTCGTCCAGTGCACCAGCAGCGTAGGTGTTGGTATCCAGGTTCCACAATCTTTTTATCACTAAATTATCTTTGCTTAGGATGAGTTCGTTCATCCTTGTTCGGTAGTCGTTAAATTCATTAACCAGGTTACTCATATATTAAAATTTGAGGGGCAAAGTTAGCAATTGAGTTTACATTAATTGAAGCATAAAAGAACTGGCGCTAAAGAAATCAGTGAATGGGTACTTCCATTTTTATATGTGTGCCATTTTCAGATTTAAAATATATGTTTCCCTGTATCTCATACACTCTCTTTTTCATATTCTTTATGCCGTTTCCAAAACTATTGAGATTTTTAATACCGGTTCCATTATCCGCCATTTCTATACAAAGCAGCTTATTTTCCATTTTAATAAACAGGGTGGCACTGCTGGCACCTGAATGTTTTAATATATTATGCAATGCTTCTTTTACAATAAGAAACAGATTTTTTCGCTGCACGCCGGTCAACGTTGCCTGTAAGGGAAGATTAGCAGATATGGTACATTGAAATTTAATGGGGCTGTTTTCAAAAAAAGAAATTCCAAACAACCGTACATATTCTGAAAAATTTTGAAGGGTATCATTTTCTTCATTTAAACTCCAGATGATGGTATTTATCCGCAGGGCAATTTCTTTGGTAGTGGTTGATATTTTTTGTGAAAAATTTACCGGCACGCTTTGGTTATTTTCTAACTGCTGCTGGGCCATCAGGTCGCTCATCATCCGTATGCTGCTAAGGCCCGCTCCTATATCATCATGCAGGTCGGCAATGATCCGCTCTCTTTCCAGTATTACGGCCTGTTGCCTGCTATGGGCTGCATTTATGAGCGATTTTTCATTGTCTGCAATTTTGCGCTGCAAAGCCACCGTAAATAGAAATATATCCAGCAGGATACTAATCATTACAGGAATATAGGAATTATCATTTGTAATCATTCCACCTGGATTTTTTACCAGGTATAAAGACAGCAGCAGTGAAATGATACTGCCTACCAGTAAAATAATACTTCCCCAAATAACATAAACAGAATAAGGAACCTTGTATTTAAATAAAGCAGTAACAACGTACAATTGCAAGGGAAACAACAGCATACCTATAACATAGTAAACAGGATCGTATTTAAGATTAAAGAAATTACCGGCCAGGCAAGCCAAAGACAATAGTATATACAACAGCAACAAATATCTAAAAATAAGGTATAGTGGCCGGGACCTTTGTTTAAGCCCCAGGTAATATATTACAAAAAGCGAGTAAAAAAAACTTATGAGAAACTGAACGGTGCGTTTAAAAAGATTAAAATCTGCAATAGCTGCCTGATCATCCTGGGAAATACCAAAGAAAAATTCAGGTATAGCCAACAGGTAATAAACCGATAAGAGCAAAAGATAAACAGCATAAAAAAAGTATTCTGCTTTTTTTAAAATACGGTATTGTATAAAAAAAAAGATGGCCATAAAAAATGCCACGCTCTCAAAAAAGAAAATAAAATATTCGCTTATATTATTCATACCATTTACTAAAACAGTAAAATCAATTTATTATTAAGCAGATGCAGTTGTAATATAAATTAAAAAAGGTAGACAGGAAGTATTTGGGTTTCAAAAAAACATATGCGTTTCTAAATTGCCATTATCTTTTCAGGTAAAGGTTTACTGCCTCTACCCTGGTATTTACATGAAGTTTTTTATAAATATTCTGAACGTGCTTGCGTACTGTACCCCAGCTAATATTCAATTCGTCTGCCACTTCTTTGCCTATAAGACCTTTGGCCAATTCATCCAATACCATTTTTTCCCGGTCACTCAAGGTTTCTACCAATGCATTTTCTTTCCCCATTTTAGTAAAACTTGCTACTACTTTGCGGGCTATGCCGCTGCTCATAGGGCTTCCCCCTGCAATCATATCATCCAGGGCCTCCAAAATTTTTTGCGGCCCTTCGGTTTTTAATATATATCCAATGGCCCCTGCTTTGAGCGAATCAAAAATATTATCCGAATCATCGTAAACGGTACACATCATAAACAATGTTTCGGGAGTGAGCGACTTTAATACATTTACACATTGAATGCCACTTAAGCCAGGCAGGTTAATATCCATTAACACGGCAGTTGGTTTTAAGGCAGGTATTTCCCTGATTGCTTCTTCTGCATTTGAATAACTGCCACCCAATAAGTAGCTTTTACTAAATTGCACCATCAAGCTCATCCCTTCTCTCAGGTCTGCATTATCTTCTACAATACATACAATATTTTTTTCAAACATAGCCGTCAAAATTACTGTTTTGAACAAAAGAGCAAATACCCTATTGAGCGTATGCAATCAAATTTAGCTTGCTGCCTCTGCTAGAAAATCCTTTATTCCCTGCAATATCTTATCCGCCATCTGCTGCTGAAATCCCTCATCCAATATCAATGCTTCTTCTGCAGGATTACTTAAAAATAATGATTCTACCAATACATTGGGATACTCTGTAGGACTATTGAGCATAAAGTTAAATGATCCCACCACGCCATACTGCTTCAACCCTAACTCCTGCATGCGCATATTAACAATATTGCTAAGTTTCTTATTGCCTATATAACGGTAATGCGTACTTGTACCGGAAGCACGGATAGGATCAGAAGAAGAGTTTAGGTGTATACTTATCAGCAAATCGGGAACGCTATCTCTGTAAAACAGAATCCGCTCTTTATTATCAAACAGTTGCTCTTTATACCTGGTCATAATCACTTTGGCGCCTGCAGCTTCCAATGCTTTCTGCAGTTTTAAAGTTACAGCCAATGCAACGTGTTTTTCAGAAGAACCGGTAGGACCGCCTGCACCTGTATTGCTGCCGCCATGACCAGCATCCAAAGCAATGGTTAGCTTGTTCAGTAAAAGTTCTTTTGGTTGCTGTTTAATTTTTATTACAAGGGTATTGCCCCTGTAATAAATTTGGTACCCCCAATGCTGTGCATGTTTTAACTGAATTTTTATCCTGAAAATATCATCAGCTATTTGTTCATAATCTACATTTTCAATTTCCTTAGCGGATTGTAATTGCGATATCCAGTTGCTGTTATTGGTGGCACCAAAAACATCTACAATAATTTTAGAAGGATTCAACTCCTGCATACTTTGATAAGGCAACCTTGTGGTTAAAGAAAGATTTACGTAATCATATTGTTCATCTCCGTAAACACTCCATGAACCTGTAAGAGATGAAGGAGTAAAACTGCCCTTAGGCATTAACGTTACCAGGTCGTCGGGGATAAATGCAATCCTGTTTTTAGCTAACTGAATTTTATAATCGTTTCCAATTTTACCTATCACTTTTAATTGTACCAGGCTATCCAGGTAACCAATTTTGGCGCCACCTAACCTGTCTTCTCCCAGCCCATATTCCAGGTGAGCCAACCGGCCTTTTGTGAGCAGCACATCTGAAGCCAGGGCAGACAGTACAGAAAACTGGTTACGGGTTTCTTTTATCATTCGCTGCCCGCTTGAATCTAAAAGCGTTACCGGAAATTTGATGGATAAAAAACTATCGCCAGGTAATACAGTATACTCACCCTGGTAAATGCCTTTCATACCGCCCATATTGCCTGCAGGCATTTCGTATAAGGGAATATTTTTAAAAGCTGTAAGGGTGGCCCCTGGAATTGCCTTTACTTTAAATTGAATTTTATCGCCCGGCATCAGCACCAAATTACCTTCGGGAAAAGTTTGAATGCTTTCTATATCGAAAGTTTTTACAGGCTCTGCGGCTTTAGGCGGGGTATAGCTGTAAGTAATTTTTTTGGAGATTGTTTTTTTATTGGCTGCTGTGGCTGTTATGGTAAACAAACTATCTGCCCCTTGCATATTAATTTCAAAAGCAAAACCACCGGTGTTATACACTTTTACCAGTTGATTATTGATAGCAAGCGTGCAGGTTTTGCAGGTACTGCCAATGATAAACTGGCGGGCAGCACTTACCGTATTTATTTCTTTGCCGGGGTTTACGAGTTTAATAAAAGGGGACTGATTTTCCTGTGCCATTACATTTTGCGAACAAAACGAAAGGGTAATACCAATAAAAATTCCCTTAAATAAAAAAGAAGCTTTGTTATTATTCATGAAGTGCTATTAAAGTAAGTTCGGGTGCAAAGTTATAGTAAGCCGAAAGAACTCTTTAATATTTCAGAGGCTCTTGCCGGGTATGCCGTACCCTGGCAATAATAATTACGTTTTCTTTAACGAGATAAGCAATTCTTAATCTATGCAACTCAAATGCCCGGTAATTACCCGTATTGTTTAATTTATACTTGTCCGGTGCATGTTTCTCAGGATGGGCAAGTAATTTATCTATAGCAGATAGAATAGTGGATTTAACTACCAGCGCATTATGTGGAGAATCTTTTTGAATATAATTAATGGCCTTTAAAAAATACAATGCTGCTTGTTTATCCCAAAGTATTTTCCTTTTAGACATTGGTAATTTTACATTTTCTTTACTTCTTCATGGGTATAAAATTCGCCTTCTTCCACCCTGCTTACAGCATCATCAATTTCATTATTATATTGCTTAATAGTCACGCTATCACCATTTGCCGCAAAAGACTTTATGACACTTAAAATAGATTCCTTTTGGATAAGAGTAAGCTTAGACCAATACCTTTCAAATTCAATATCTATAGTTGGGGCTTCCATAACATTTTATTTAGTACAAAAATAAATTTTAATATCTGTAAAAAAGCAATAAAAATATCCTCCTATATTAACCTTATAAAAACAAAAAACCACTTCAAAAAATGAAGTGGTTCTATCAACAAATATTCAAATTTCAATTACCAGGGGTATTTATTTTCTGCAATCAATTTATCTGCAATTCTTCTGCGGGCCTCTTTACTGTTAAAAGGAGCGGTTTTTGTAAATCGTTTCAATCCCAGCAGCATCATGCGTTGTTCATCTCCGTCGGCAAATGCATTGATGGCTTCTTTGCCTGCTTTATTAACTGCATCTACAGCATCATTCAGGTAGCAATTCATCATATCTTTTTGTAACGATGTAGCAGCATCGCCTTGCTTATCGGTCATTTTTATTACACGAAGCAATGCGCTTTCTGCATTAAAAGTAAGGATACTCATATCAGCAATATTCATCAGAATCTCCTGCTCATTGCTCAGGCTCATCATCAGTTTTTGTACTGCCGCACCTGCAGTCATCAGGATGGCCTTTTTCATTTGCACAATTACTTTTTTCTCTGTTGCAAAAGCACCTTCATCATCATTTCCAAAATCCGGGATGCTCATCAGCTCTTTGGATACTGCCATTGCAGGGCCCATCAAATCCAGCTTACCTTTCATGGCACGCTTCAGCATCATATCTACCGTAAGCAAGCGGTTGATTTCATTGGTACCTTCATAAATACGATTGATGCGGCTATCCCTGTATGCACGGCTTATCATGTACTCATCGCTAAATCCATTGCCTCCATGTATCTGCACGCCTTCATCTACAATAAGGTCCAGCACTTCACTGCCGTCTACTTTTAGCATGGCACACTCTATGGCAAATTCTTCAGCAGCACCCAATAACGCTTCGTTAAAAGGTTTGCCTGCAGCTTCCAGTTCTGTTTCTTTATCATCTATCCATTTAGCTGTTCTGTACAAAGCACTCTCGCACACCCATGTGCGTATGGCCATTTCCGCCATCTTATGTTTCATAGCGCCAAAACTTGCAATGGGCACTTTAAATTGTTCTCTTGTGTTGGCATATTGCACACTTGCATCCAGTGCCATTTTTGCACCGCCCAGTGCAGCAGCACATAATTTTAAACGACCGATATTTAAAATATTGAAAGCAATGATATGGCCCTTGCCAACTTCGCCCAGCAGGTTTTCTACCGGCACTTTACAATCCTGAAAATATAACTGCACGGTAGAAGATCCTTTAATCCCCATCTTGTGTTCTTCCGGGCCTTGTGCAAAACCTTCCATACCCCGTTCTACAATAAAGCCGGTAAATTTATCGCCATCTACTTTTGCAAATACGGTATATACATCTGCAAAACCACCATTGGTAATCCAGCATTTTTGCCCGTTCAATAAATAATATTTGCCATCTTCAGAAAGGGTAGCTGAGGTTTTTGCACTTAAAGCATCACTGCCACTATTCGGCTCCGTTAGTCCATAAGCACCCTTCCATTCTCCACTGCTCAGTTTTGGTATAAACTTTTTCTTCTGCTCTTCTGTACCAAAATACAGAATGGGCAAAGTACCAATGCCGGTGTGCGCCGCAATGGCTACACTAAATGAGAAACCGCCTCCCAGGCCTTCGTTCACCAGGGTAGAAGTAATAAAATCTTTTCCTAAACCTCCCAGGTCTTCCGGTATAGAAGCGCCCAGCAATCCCTGTTCACCCGCCTTCACCATCAGCGATGGCATCAGGCCCGGCTCCATTTTATCAATCCTGTCAATAACTGGCAATACTTCGCTACCCAAAAATTGCAGGCACATGTTTTTCACCATCTGCTGCTCTTCATTAAAATCTTCAGGAGTGAATGTGTCAAAAGCATTGCTTTCTTTAATTAGCCATTCGCCGCCTTTCAATGTGTTGGCTGTTGATGTGGTAGTACTCATGATATTTATTTTTAGTGCCCCTAACCCCTAAAGGGGAATTAGAGTTTTATTATTTATAGTTTGTATCAAGTTTTCTACTGCCCCTTCGCTAAGACAAAGTTCCCCTTTAGGGGCGGAAGGGCTTTATTTTAAATTCTCATACACTTTCTGCAACACTTCTTTCGCTATCTCTACCTGCCCGTTGGTCACCCCTTCCAATGCTTCATTCAGGGTTTGATTGGCCAGATCCATACTTTGCTCCTGCAACTGACTGGCTTCCGGTGTCAGATAAATCATATTGATTCTACGGTCATGCTTAGACGCCACCCGTTTTACCAGTTGTTGTTTTTCCAGGTTATCTACCAGTCTTGTTATGCTCGGCTTGTCTCTAAAAGTGGCTTCGCACAATTGCTGCTGGCTCATGCCATCTTCTTTCCATAAATGGTACAGCACACTCCATTGTTCAATGGTTATTTCAACGCCGGCCTGTTTAAAATTCTTTTGCAGCCTGCGGGCAATTGCCGTGCTGGCTTTGCCTGTAATGAAACTGTATAGTTCGCTTTTCTTAAATTGGTTGTTTGGCATATAGTTGTTTATGCAACTACATAAAGATAATATTTATTTTGAATTCTTAAAATTTATTTTTGTGTTACCGGCTTCACTGCATATGGCGACATCCTTGTGTCACTCACTTGTACGGCATACCATTATTCAACCTATATGACGTTTATATTAATATTCACTTTTTTGTTGCTTTTTGTATATACGGGGTTGTTATTATATTATCGCTTCGGTTTTAAACAGATCCCGGTTTTTCAACCCCCTGCCAGCAACCCCCAACCTTCTACCTTTATTACCGTTCTTATCCCTGCCCGTAACGAAGCGCTTAACCTTCCGGGTCTTTTAAATTCTTTGCTCGCCCAAACTTATCCTGCTAACTTGTTTGAAGTGATTGTAATAGATGACCATTCCGACGATGAAACGGTGAATGTAGTAAAGCAATATGCCAGTTTCCGGGTATGTTCGCTAAAAGATTTTATTCCAGAAAGAGCCATCAACTCCTATAAAAAGAAAGCCATCGAAATAGGCATTCAACAAAGCAGGGGTACATTAATTGTTACCACAGATGCAGATTGTTATGCAGGTGCAGAATGGCTGCAAACCATTGCCAGCTTTTATGAAACCAATCAACCCAAACTGATCGTAATGCCCGTTGTCATCAATTGCAGTAAACGGCCAATAGAAATTTTTCAGGCACTTGATTTTATGACGCTGCAGGGAATTACCGGTGCCTCCGTTTATAAAAAAATGCACAGCATGTGTAATGGCGCCAACCTTGCCTATAGCCGCAAAGCCTTTGAGGCCGTAAATGGTTTTGCCGGAATAGACACTATTGCCAGCGGCGATGACATGCTGCTGATGCATAAAATAGCAGTACAATTCCCTGGCGGAATAGCTTATTTAAAATCGCCGGAGGTGATTGTGCAAACAGAACCCGTTCACACTGTAAAAGCATTTTTTAACCAGCGGATCCGTTGGGCAAGTAAGGCCGATAAGTATGAGGATAAAAGAATTTTTTGGGTGCTGTTGCTGGTATATTTTTTTAATGTGATGCTCCTGTTACTTCCGGTGCTTGCATTCACCCATACTTTTCTATGGACCATGAACTATACAGCATGGACCATCATAATAACCTGGCTAATGTTGATGCTACTTAAAACTATAGCAGAGCTATTATTTCTTTACCCGGTAGCAAAATTCTTTGGTAAGCAAAGATTGTTATGGCTTTTTCCACTGGCACAACCTTTTCATATTTTGTATACAGTTATTGCCGGCTGGCTGGGTAAGTTTGGGAGTTATGAATGGAAAGAAAGGCTTGTAAAATAAATATGGAATTATCCTTATCCCTATTATTTAAAAATGAGTTGTATTTTACAGCATGCCACAATCTTCTTTTTCTTTTTCTCAACAAACCATACAGCGCCTTAAAAAAAACAAGTTGGCATTTGCAGGCCTGCTGGTTATTGTTATTGCTGTACTTATTGGCATTTTTGGTTATCTGATTGCTCCCGACAATACCCCTTATGCAGATATGCAAACGGTAGAGATACAGGCAAAAAAGCCGGGTTATACACAACTGTTTTTAAAAATTCCACAACAAAAAATTACCAACGAAAGCTGGTTAAGCAGTTTGTTTTATGGAACATCTTCTTCCTACAGTTACCTTCCCATTAGCAGTTATAAAACAGCAGGGCAAAACCTGGCAGTAGAAAAATATGTGGATGAAGACACTACGGTGCAGCAATTATATAATATCAACCAGCTCACTGGCAATCAACCACAAAATATCCGGCAACACATCATCACAAAAAAATACTGGTTGGGCACCGATGCTTTTGGAAGAGATATAATGAGCAGGCTTATTGTAGGAACAAGGGTAAGTCTTGCGGTTGGGTTGATTGCAGTCATCATTTCTCTCACACTTGGTATTTTGCTGGGTGCACTGGCGGGGTACTACCGTGGCTGGGTAGACGAAGTAATCATGTGGCTGGTAAATGTTACCTGGAGTATTCCTACCTTATTGTTGGTATTTGCAATAACGATGGCATTGGGAAAAGGCTTTTGGCAAATATTTATTGCAGTGGGACTAACGATGTGGGTTAGTGTGGCCCGCCTGGTGCGTGGGCAGGTAATGGCCATTAAAGAACTGGAGTATGTGCAGGCTGCAAAAGCATTAGGATTTACCAATAGGCGTATCATCTTACGCCATATTCTTCCCAATATTCTTGGCCCGTTGATGGTAATTGCAGCAGGTAATTTTGCCACAGCCATTATTGTAGAAGCGGGCCTTAGTTTCCTTGGTATTGGTGTGCAGCCGCCACAACCCAGTTGGGGATTAATGATAAAAGAGAATTACAATTTTATTATCACCAATAATCCCATGCTGGCTTTGATTCCGGGATTTGCTATTATGTTACTGGTGCTTGCTTTTAATTTATTGGGCAATGGTTTGCGGGATGCTGTGGATGTTAAGAATTGATTTGATGATTTGGAGATTTGATGATTTGAAAATGAGGCACCGTGTTTACAGATAATCGTTGCTATGGTCAAAATGCCCAATTATCAAATTTTCAAATTGCCCAATTATCAAATTATTCCACCGGTGCCACCGGTACATTCCTGTTAAACCCTTCTTCCAGTGATATAAAAGTTTCGGTTCTTTCTATTCCTTTTATTTTCTGTAATGCGTCGTGCAGTACATACCGAAGTTGTGCTATATCCTTACACACGATTTCGATAAACATACTGTAGTTGCCGGTTGTATAGTTTAACCGTATGATTTCAGGGATCTTTTTCAGGTCCTCTGCCACCAGGTCATACATCGAGCTTTTTTCCAGAAAAATTCCCACAAATGCGGTAATATCGTAGCCCAGTTGTTTGAGATCTACACTTAAACGGGTACCTTTAACTATATTAAACTCCTGTAATTTTTTGATGCGCACATGAATAGTTCCGCCGCTTACAAAGAGTTTTTTGCCCAGTTCTGCATAAGATATCTCTGCATTCTGCATCATGGCTTCTATAATTTGAAGATCAAGTTTGTCAAGATTTAATTTGGCTGCCATTTTAAGGTTTGTTTTTTGATTATTTTCAATATTTTACACAAATATTTGAATTTTTTCTATACTTTCAAAATATTTGTTGATATATTTTTAAACATGAGGCTAATTCCTTTATCTTTGTGCTATCAAACCAAATCGATAAAGTTCGATTATACTGTGGGGTGATGAAATTTTTGGCAGACATGCCCCCTTGTCTCGGGGGTGAGGATAACAGGATAAACGTAGCATAGAGCCGTTGTTGCAGCAATGCAACTTCGACCGGGGTCGACCACCGAACTTTGTACTATAGCTAACTGCCTCGTGAAGGTTCGAACCCTTCCCCTACAGCTTTTAAAAGCCTTCGTTGAAAAACGGAGGCTTTTTTGTTTACATCTGTCGGAGCTTTGTTCCCAGGAAACAGTTTGTAAATATTTTCAGAAAGATCTTTAAGGCAGCGACCCCCTTTTCCCGGGGTGAGGATAAAAGCCTGCCTGGCCGGTAGGCAGGGATAAACGTAGCATAGAGCCGTTGTTGCAGCAATGCAACTTCGACCGGGGTTGACCACCGAACTTTGTATTCCGATAACTATCGGGACTAACTGCCTCGTGAAGGTTCCCTGCCTGACGGCAGGCAGGGAACCTTCTTCCCCTACAGCTTTTAAAAAGCCTTCGTTGAAAAACGGAGGCTTTTTTTGTTTACTCCTGTCGGAGCTTTGTTTCCGGCAGCAGTTTGTAAATATTTTCAGAAAGATCTTTAAGGCAGCGACCCCCTTTGTAGAGCCGTTGTTGCAGCATTGCAGGAATGACCGGGGTCGACCACCGAACTTTGTATCCCGATAACTATCGGGACTAAATGCCTCATGGAGGTTCCCTGCCTGACGGCAGGCAGGGAACATTCTTCCCCTACAGCTTTTAAAAGCCTTACTTGAAAAACGGAGGCTTTTTTTATTTATAAATACACCCCATAATTAACTTTAGTAGCCTATTGAGGTTCCTGTTCATTTCTTTAACTTTGCCGCCTTTATGGCACAAAAAAAACTACTTCGCTTTTCCCAGATAAAAACTTTTTCTAATGTAAAGGAATATCCAAAAGATATGCAGGGTAAATGGCAGGCCTGTTTTAAAAATGAGCAGCCAATTATTTTGGAATTAGCTTGCGGAAGGGGAGAATATACCATTGGATTGGCGGCCATGCATCCCGGTCAAAATTTTATTGGGGTAGATGTAAAAGGCAATCGCATGTATATCGGAGCCAAATATGCATTAGACCATCAATTGACTAATGCCGCATTCCTGAGAACACAAATAGAAATGCTGGCAGATTATTTTGCTCCCGGGGAAGTGGAGGAAATCTGGATCACTTTTCCGGATCCGCAGTTGAGAACTTCTACAGCAAAAAGACGATTAACTCACCCAAGATTTTTAAGGCTATATAAACAAATACTAAAACCGGGGGGCAGCATACATTTAAAGACAGATTCTCCGGCGCTTTTTAAATTTACCAAAAGAGTGATTGAACTCTATGGACTTTTTCTTGTTGAAGAACAGGACGACGTATATCACAGCGCACATAAACCGGAACTGGATATAAAAACACATTATGAAGGTTTGGATATTGCTAAAAGTAAAAAAATCCATTACCTGCAGTTTAAGTTGGCAGATACGATACCCAACCTGGATGAGCAATTACAGGAAGAATTAAAACTAACAGAAAATCAATAATTAAAGGCATGGAGCACCTGGTAGAAGGAGAAGATTATTATTACAATGAGCAGGGCTACATTGTGCTAACTAAAAATTTTCATCTGAAAAAAGGATATTGCTGCGGCAATGGCTGCAAACATTGCCCCTATGATTACGAATCGGTACCAGAGCCTCTGAAAAGTGAAATGAAGGCAATTACTGAACAGCCCGGCTACAAAGAGTAGCTTTGTAAATTGTTGTATCTTTCTAACAATGAAACAAAAAGCTAAAGAAAAAAAGGCAGAACAAGCACTACCAAAAGGTACAGTAAAAGAATACAGTTTTTATTCGGATGTTTTTGATGTAGCAAGACAAATCCCCAAAGGCAGGGTTACCTCCTATGGAGCAATAGCCGCATATCTTGGCACAAAATTATCTGCAAGAATGGTTGGTTGGGCAATGAATGCTGCCCATACAGCCCGGCCAAAAGTACCAGCGCAAAGAGTGGTTAACAGAAATGGCATGCTTACCGGTAAACATCATTTTGCCAGCCCCACATTAATGGAAGATTTGCTAAAAAAAGAAGGGATATTTGTAGAAGAAGATACGGTGGTAGATTTTAAAAATATTTTCTGGGATCCTGCAACAGAACTGGGCTTTTAATTTTTATCCTGCAAAAAAAATCAACATGAGCAAAACAGACACATTGGGTAAAATAGCTTTCATCAATCATGAAAAAAAATATGCCATGATTGAATATGAGCAAAACGGAAAGAAAAAAACTGTAAAAGGCAACATAGATGAAAAAGTGCAGAAAGACTTAAAGCAAAAAAAACTGATAAAAAAAACACATCATTTTTTAATGGGTGACGTAGTGAGTTTTACAATAAAATTGGTAGACAGGGGTGATAAAATGGTAGCTTCCAACATTAGTTTTTTATACAACAATGCTTTGGATGTATTGATTAATCAGGCCATGGTGAGCAATAAGTTTACAGGCTATTTAAAAGCGGCAGATGATCAATATTTTGTAAAAGAAATAAACAGTTATTTATTTTTTCCAATCAGCTTTGCGCCCTGGCAAATTATACCAGCCGAGGATGACCTGAATGAACCGGTTACTTTTTCGCTGGAAAACCTTGAGAAAAAAGATAAAATTTCCGCCTCCTTACTCAACAATGAATATATACCCGAGTTTCATACAGCCGTAAAGCATTTTAAAAGTAAAACGCCGTTGGATGCAACCATAACTGACATCACTGCACATGGTATTTACCTAAACCTGGTAGAAGATAAAATAAAAGTAAAAATTCCGCTTGATAAAAATGAAGCCATGGCCACGCTTGCCAAAGGACTCGAAAAAGGCGGTACATTAAAAGTAGTCATCACCAATATTGGTAAAAGCCGTATAAATGTAGAACCCGTAAAAGACTAAACAGTTAATCTATATAACATCTTCTTCACTAATACCGAGATCCTGTGCCACTTTAAACGTAGTGGGTTTAGTTGAAAAAAATATCAGCAGCAGTACTGCTACTATTATTAATAATGAATATTTACCGGTAAGTAAAAAACAGATGATAGCCAATATAGCGGGCGCTTCCAGCATAGCCTAACGTATGATACTTGTTGCACGGTAAGCTGTTAATTTTTCCGGAACAGCATCTGCATTGATTCGTATTTTTTCCAGCTTTTTTTTAAACAATATAAACGCTAACATAATTAAAGCAACTGATAAGCCTATTACTCCGGATACAACTATCACAATTACTTCTTCGCTATTAAACACAGGTTTAAAACTCTTGTTGTATACCAGGTATCCTGCAATGCCCGCAAACATTAACTGACCTATAAATAATGAAAAATGCAATAAGGTCAATGCCTTAATATTGGAGATGGGTTGTTGTGGCATATTAAGTATAATAGGGTTTTATCATTAAGTAAATAATAACACCGGTAATGGCTACATAAAACCAAACAGGCCATACATACCGAACAAGTTTTTTATGCTTTTCGTATTCTCCTATCAATGCACGGTAGGCAGCCATTAAGATAAATGGTAGTACAAGGCCCGCAAGTGGAATATGTGAAAGTAAAATAACAAGATATAAAGATCGCATACTACCCGCTGCTGCCTGCTCGGCATCACTCAATCCTTTAATACCATCTGTTTCGCCATAAGCTGTTTCGCCGGCAAATAAATGATGCCCAATATAAGAAACCAGGAACAAAACAGAAAGCGTTATGGCTATCAGCATGATCTTTTTATGCGCTTCAAAATTTTTATTCTTCACGGTATACAACCCGGCCAAAAGCAGGAATACTACGGCAGCATTCATGATGGCATTAATGGTAGCAAAAATATGTTCGTCAAAAGGAAGTTCAATTTTTCCGGCAAGATTGTATTTTCCTAAAACAGTTACGGCGGCAAATACTACAACAGATACAATAATTATAAGCGTCTTTGCTTTTCGGTCATTTTTTTGCAATGCAGGTTTCAACATATGTTTTTAGTTAAGCAGTTTTTCTGTTACGGTTCAGCATTAATGTAATTATCAAAACCATACCAATCCCTACAAAAATAAGAGGCAGTATGGGAATAAACTCTCTGAATATAGAGGGGCTTTTTCTATCCCTTTCCAGCATTAAAGTAGGAATATCGCCGGCTAGTTGTGCAAGTTTTGCCGTATCAAATCCATTATACCATCCCCTTACCACCCTGTTACTATCCAGCAGGAAAAAGTTTTCTGTATGCACAAAAGCGGTATCTACATTCACATCTGCAATATTTGCTTTAATTTCCTGGATGGCAAAATCATAAATTTCTTTTTTATTTCCTGAAACAAACCACCAGGTATCATGGTTCACATCAAAGCGGTTGGCAAATTTTCTTAGTTGCTTTACACTATCATATTCCGGATCTACACTAATAGATATGAACTGAACAATTTCAGGATTTTTTTCAAATGAATCCTGCAATTTTTTCATATTCCTTGTAAGGCCGGGGCAGATACTGGGACACCTTGTAAAGAAAAAATTTATTACCAATACTTTTCCTTTGGCATCATCAAGGTTTACGGTTTTGCCCATTTGGTTAGTAAAAGAAATATTTTTTACTGGGTGCCAGATGGTATCATTTACCGTTTTTCCCCGTCTTTGTATTTGTTTTACATCATCATAAAAATAATGACGGGGCATATGCACGGCATCTTTGCTATAAAACTTTACAATAAAATACCCTGTGAGCGGTATCAATAATACCAGCAATAATGTGATGAGTCCTTTACTATTCAAAATGCTATATTAAGTTTGTTATTAAATTACTGATGCAAAATTCGTCTTTCTGAGCCAATCAACTTATTCATTTTTTCACCTGCCTGTTACCGGCACAAACCAAACAGAGCAGTATTTCATTTATAAAAAAACCATCATCCTTTAAAAGAGAATGATGGTTCAGTTATATAATATCTAATTTTATAATTACCTATTTCTTATCCCCTTTTTCTATGGCTGCCGGTGCCGGTGCAGCCTTTTCAATATAAGGTTTGCTTCCTGCATTTGTATTTCGCAGATTTTTCCAGCTATTACCATCTGCCAAAAAAGCAATGATAAACCATACAAATAATACCAGTGGAACTACAATGGTCATAATTAAGTTTCTTACTTCATCACCCAGGTGCATAAACACTGAAACGATATAATAGGCTTTTAATAAAGTTAGAATACCTATTACTACTTTGGTGCTTATAACAACCGTGTATGCAAGGCTGCCATGAGTTGCATATAGAAAATAGCCTAATGCCAGTTCAATAATGGTAAGTGCAGATAATACCCAGAATATTTTCCATATTCTTTTTGTTCCTCCGGAATGTTCCGGATGAAAAGTAATTTCTGAAGAAGAAGATGAAGAATGTGCAGACATAATTATTTTTTAAAAGTGCGTTTTCAAATTTGATTATACAAGATAGAAGCAAAGGAATACAAATACCCATACAAGATCTACAAAATGCCAGTATAAACCTGCTTTTTCTATCATTTCATAATGTCCCCTCTCATCAAAATGACCCAGTTTTGTTTTTATATACATTATAATATTTATCACCACCCCACTCAATACGTGAAAACCATGAAAACCGGTTATTCCAAAGAAGTATCCACCAAATGCAATAGGCCCCGGCGTTGACACCGTTTGACCATTAAATACTGCTTCTGGCCCCCAGGGGTTTTTTGCCATGGATGTTCCCCAATGTTCAATTTGGCCATTAACCAAAACTGCATGATCACCGGTTATTAAATGCGTCCACTCCCATGCCTGGCAACTTAAGAAAGCAATACCGCCCAGGATCGTTAGAATCATATATTTTTCTACCCCCTTGCGGTTCATTTTATGTCCTTCATGCACAGCCAATACCATCGTAACCGAACTAAAGATGAGGATAAAAGTCATTAAACTCACAAATGCCAAAGGTAAATTTGCATGCCCGGCAAACGGAAATGCATTAAACACATGGTTGGGATCTGCCCAATTATTTACACTAAAACGAATGGTGCCATAACTAATCAGGAATGCGCCAAATGTAAAGGCATCACTCATTAAAAAGTACCACATCATTACTTTACCATAACTGGCATTAAAGGGGCTTCTACCCCCGCTCCACCATTTAGTGCCTGCCGGCATTGTTGTTGTTGACATAATCTTTGTTTAGTATCAATTATTTGGTATCAGGTATTATGACTGCGTATTGCTTCCGATGCTATTTTCAGTCTTTCAAATTTTATATCAGCGAATCATCAATAAAAAAATCAATAAATAAATCCATAAAATATCTACAAAATGCCAGTAAGTGCTAATTAGCTCTACAGGCAAAACACTGTAATTTCTTGATTTTACACTATAAGCTTTAAGCGACATTACAATCAGTGCTATTATTCCTCCTATTACATGTAAAGCATGAAACCCTACAATTACATATAAAAAAGAATAAGCAACATTGCTTTGTAATGTTAAGCCTGCATTCCATAACTGACTAAAGCCAATAATCTGCGTTACGATAAAAGATATTCCCAGAATCAGCGTAGCACTAATGAGTGTACGATACCTGTTCATATGCCTTTCTCTAATTGCTTTTAATGCAAGATATAATGTAACACTGCTTAATAAGATTGCAACTGTGCTGTACCAAAACAATACCGGCAATTCAAACGTTATCCAGTTTGCCTGGTTACGTTTTACAACATAAGCACTGGTAAGCCCTGCAAACATCATTAATATGCTTCCAATTGCCACCCACAAGGTAAACTTGTGAGGATGTAATTTATTTTTTGGTGCTATAGCCACTGTACTCATTCCTCTACCCAAATGGGTTATTTTAATTTATTACTGAAATATTTTTCTATTTTTTTCACCCCGTCCCTTCAGTCCGGGAAGGCTCCAACCTTTCACTTTTCACTTTTCACCTTTGACTTTTCACCTTTGACTTTTCACCTTTGACTTTTCACCTTTGACCTTTGACTTTTCACCTTTGACCTTTAACTTTTCACCCTTCCCCCCAATCACCTTATCTTATCTGCATACAAACTTAGAAACACAATCATCAAATAAAAGTAAGAACTGAACATCACTTTTCTGGCCGAAGCCACATCCATTTTTCTAAACAACTGGATACTTACAAACACCATAAAAAGATTGCATCCAAAACAAATCCACATACTGGTAATACCACTCATATGATAATAATAGGGTAGAACTCCCACTGGTATCATCATACTGCTATACATGATGGTTTGCAATGCTGTAAATTTTGTAGGTCCTTTATCGCTGGGCAACAACTTAAATCCTGCTGCACTGTAATCTTTATGTGCCACCCAGGCAATTGCCCAAAAATGAGGAAACTGCCACAAAAACTGAATCGCAAATAGAATCCAGCCACCCGTCCAGTCATGCTGTTGATTTTCCTGGAAACTGGCAACCCAGCCTATCAGGCAAGGCAAAGCTCCGGGTATGGCTCCCATTAAAACTGCTATTGAATTTACTTTTTTTAAGGGTGTATAAATAAATCCATACAACAATAAACTAAATAAACTTAGTAAGGCAGCCTCTATACTGAAGCTATACATTATTAAACAGCCCGCTATGCCAGAAACAATCACAAATATCCAACCTTCTCTCACACTCATTCTGCCGCTGGCTATTGGCCTGGTGGCAGTGCGCTTCATCATGGCATCTGTTTCTTTTTCCAGTATCTGGTTAATGGCATTTGCCGAACCGGTTACAAGCATTCCTCCCGCAAAAAGTAAAAGAACTTTTAGTATGTCAAATGATATATTGGGCGCCAGCAGGTAACTTATCACGGTACTGAAAACCACCATAAAACTCAGCGTGAATTTTATTAACTGAAAGTAATCTTTTGCTTTACTTGCCAATAAAAAAGATGCCGAATCTGAAATAGTTTTATTCTCCTGCTGCTCATCCATTATCAAAAAACTATTATCTGTTTAAATATCCTTGTATTTTCCAACTGCACATTTGCTCATTAATGTTTCTCTTCATCATCGCCTACAGGTACATTCTGTGGAATAAAATCTTCTCCATTTTTACCTAGTTTGGCGTAATCATAAGCCCAACGGTGTACTTCGGGAATTTCTCCAGGCCAGTTGCCATGTCCCGGGCGAATAGGTGTTGTCCACTCAAGTGTATTAGCCTGCCATGGATTTTTTTCTGTTACTTTTCTTCCTTTAAATATGGAGTAGAAAAAGTTGAATACAAATAATAACTGTGCGGCAAATACAATCATTGCCACCAGGCTGATAAATTCATTTAGCCCGCCAAATTGCTTAAATGATTCCCAGTTAGAGAAATCATAATAACGGCGGGGCATACCTGCCAATCCCTGGTAGTGCATTGGCCAAAAGATTAAATAAGCACCTATAAGCGTTATCCAAAAATGGATATATGCCAAAGTATTATTTAAAAAGCGGCCATACATTTTTGGAAACCAATGGTACACACCTGCAAACATACCCATAAAGGATGCCACACCCATTACTATATGAAAGTGGGCAATTACAAAATAAGTATCGTGTAAATGAATATCCAAAGCAGAGTTACCCAGGAAGATACCTGTTAAACCACCACTGATAAACATACTTACAAAACCTATTGCAAATAACATTCCTGGGGTGAAGCGGATATTCCCTTTCCACAATGTGGTAAGCCAGTTAAAAACTTTAATGGCCGATGGTACCGCAATTAATAAGGTAAGTAATACGAATACGGCTCCTAAAAAAGGATTCAACCCTGTTACAAACATGTGATGCGCCCACACCAAAAACGCCAGTATGCAAATAGAAAATAATGAACCAACCATTGCCATATATCCAAAAATTGGTTTACGGCTGTTTACACTCATAATCTCTGATGCTATGCCCATTGCCGGTAATAAAATGATATACACTTCCGGATGACCAAGGAACCAGAATAAATGCTGGAACAAAATAGCACTACCACCTTCGTTTGGCAATATCTTACCTGCTACTACAATATCGCTAAGAAAAAAACTTGTACCCAGGTTACGATCAAATAATAACAATATAGCTCCTGATAATAAAACCGGGAATGATAACACACCTAATACTGCGGTAAAGAATAATGCCCACATGGTTAATGGCATACGGGTCATGCTCATTCCTTTGGTACGCATGTTTAAAATGGTGGTTATATAATTTAAGCCCCCCAGTAAAGAAGAAACAATAAACATTGCCATACTTACCAACCAAAGATCCATTCCTATTTTACTTCCTGATGATGCTTCACCCAATGCACTTAATGGCGGATAAACCGTCCATCCACCACTTGCAGGACCAGTTTGTACAAATAAAGAAGAAACCATTATAACTGATGCCAAAAAGAA
>JBBRFX010000043.1:0-24825 GCA_038241275.1 Chitinophagales bacterium | reverse complement strand
CCTGTTTTTATATTCCTGAATATGTTTGCTGCAACATCGCAAAACATTGATAAGATCATTAATGCAGGAGAAGCGGAAAGGATAGAAAAAATACTGGCAGCGGATAATATGCAGGGACGTAAAACTTTTACGGCTGGTATTGATAAAGCGGCTGATTTTATAGAATCAGAATTTAAAAAATCCGGATTAAAATTCTTTGGAAACCTTAAAAGTTACAGGCAGCCTTTTGAAATGATAAAGGCAAAATTCATTGCTGCCAAAGGTTTGATGGATGGTAATGATGTAGCTGCCGATAATATCATTGCAGTAACTACAGATGCATCTGTAAAGTTTGATGAGCAATCAGGATACACCAGGCTTTTGCTTGATAGCAGTGCCAATTTAATGACCGAAGCAGCTAAACTTATTAATAGTAATAACAAATCTATTGTATTTGTAAGCCAGGCGCATGCAAAAATATTCAGCCGGTTAAAACGGTTTAAAAGAGAAAGTTTTGAATCAAAGCAACCTGTTGTTTTCGTATTAACAGATAGTAACCCATCTACATTTAGTTTTGATATTACCCACGAAATCACAAGATCATCGCTTGCCAATGTAATTGCTGTATTGCCGGGCAAGTCGCAGTCTGCAGGACAGGAAGGTAAAAAAGAAGAGTTGGTTATTTTTTCTGCACACTACGATCATTTGGGAATTGGCAAAGCTAATGCTGCAGGCGATTCTGTTTACAATGGCGCCAATGATGATGCCGCAGGAACCACAGCGGTGATCATGTTAGCCAATTATTTCAGCCAATTAAAAAACAATGAACGCACCCTTGTATTTGTAGCTTTTACTGCAGAAGAAATAGGTGGCTTTGGTTCACAATATTTTTCCAAACAAATCAATGCAGATAAAGCAGTGGCCATGTTTAATATAGAAATGATAGGCACCGAGAGCCAGTGGGGTAAAAATAGCGCTTACATTACCGGTTATGATAAATCTGATTTTGGAAAAATTTTGCAGGGCAACTTAGCCGGAACTGATTTTAAATTTGAACCCGATCCTTATCCCAAACAAAATTTATTTTACCGCTCCGATAATGCAACGCTGGCAGCATTGGGAGTGCCTGCTCATACCATCAGCACATCTATGATGGGTACAGATAAAATGTATCATAGCCAGGAAGATGAAATAGAAACCCTTGATTTGAATAATATGGCAGAAATTATCAAGGCCATTGCTATCAGCAGTAAAGGGATTGTGAGTGGGAAGGAAACGCCGGGAAGAGTGGAAAAATTAAACAGGTAATTCTTGGTGAAATCTGGAAACAGTGTTATGTATTTATTGTTGAAATATTTGATGCAGTACGGTAGTAACACAACCCCGTATGCCTGCAGATGTGGATGTTAAATAAATAATCAAATGCCGGCAACAAAATAGATTTGGCAGGATTGGTATTATAAATCCAGGCTTCTTTGTTATACCCTCAGTCGCAAACCATTCACCGCTAACGCCATTTTTTATAATTTAAGAATTCTTTTCTATGGCATTACCTACCACGTTACTTCAGCACCTCAAAAGATTAATTAGCCATAATCTTATAAAATAATAATTAAACTTTATAGGATGACAACAACATTTCGTCTTCATGTAAATGAAATTACAGCCGTTTGATTGAATCAATTAAATCAGCTTTTAAAGGAAAAACGGTGGAAATAACGGTGTCTGATACATTAGATGAAACTGATTATTTACTGGCAAATGAAGCCAACCGCAAAAGCATGGAAAAATCTAACCAGCAAGCGAAAGATGGAGAATTGCAAACTTTTACCATAAAGGAGTTTGAAGAAAAGTATGGATTAAATTAGAAGTATTTCCCTTACAGCAGAGGTTATTGAGCAATTAGAGGAATGGCGGCAGGCAGATCCCAAAATGCTTGCAAAAATTGTATCACTGCTTTCAGAAATAGTAAGATCCCCGTTTGAGGGCCTTTGCAAACCCGAGCCGTTAAAACATACGCTCAAAGGTAATTGGTGTAGAAGAATAAATCAGGAGCACAGGCTTGTTTATGAAGTAAAAGATGAAGTGCTTATTGTATTATCCTGTCGATACCATTATTTAATAATTTTTAATATTCGCTTTAAGAAAAGAATCCTTTTCTAATGCACGCCTGCAACGTTGCACCGGTAACAGCCTCGAGTTTGAAAACCGCTGTCTTACGCTCCCGTCTGAACGTTTTGATCAGGCTCAGCATTAAGTATCAGACGAGGACAGTCAAATACTCACTGGCACACTATGCACCGCCGTTGCTATTTCTTTTATCAGAGAAGAATCTTTTTCAATAGCATTGCCTACAACAATTACATCGGCACCGGCCTTGCAGTTGAGGTATGCTTTTTCGGGAGTAGTAATACCGCCGCCGATGATAAGTGGAACATCAATGCAGCTTGCCACTTTTTGTATCATTGATTCTGAAATGGCCCTGCGGGCACCACTGCCGGCATCCATATAAATCAGTTTCATACCCAGCATTTCGCCGGCCATGGCTGTGCACATAGCTATTTCATTTTTATCGCAAGGCAATGGAGCTGCATTGCTAATATAAGAAACGGTAGTAGGAGCACCACCATCAATTACCATATAGCCCGTGGGCATAATTTCCAGTCCGCTTTGTTTTACTACCGGGGCGCTTACCACATGTTGGCCAATAAGCAACTCAGGGTTGCGGCCACTGATAAGAGAAAGGTATAATAATGCATCTGCATATTTGCTCACCTGGCTGGGGCTTCCCGGAAAAAGTATTACGGGTATATTGCAACGATGTTTAATCAGTTGCACACATTCATCTAAATAATTGGAAATAACAAGGCTGCCACCCACCAGAAAATAATCCACTTTTGCCTCTGTTGCCAGTTCAATGAGTTGCTCCATATTAGCATCATTCACCTTGTCGGGATCAATGAGCACGGCAAAAGACTTTTTGCCTTGCTGCTTTTTTTCCACTAATGAATGATAGATACGTTTCAAAACTCTATAATTAGATTCATGCAAAAATGTGTATTTTTTCGTTCTTACCGAAATATTAACCTTATTAAAAGATTCATTCCCTGCAAATTGCCTTGTTTTATTGGTAATTTTGGCATCATGCCCGACATTAGTTACGAAATAAAATTTAAAACAGCCCGCAGCGGAGGCAAAGGCGGCCAAAATGTGAACAAGGTAGAAACCATGGTTGAAGGCTATTGGGATGTGCAGGCATCTGCGTTATTTAGCCCAGAGGAGAAAGAGCGTATCATGCAAAAACTGGTTAATAAAATTAATGCAGATGGTTTGTTGTTGGTAAAAAGCCAGGAAGAAAGAACACAATTGGCCAATAAGGCAATTGTGATAAAAAAAATGAATGCATTACTGCAAAAAGCATTGATAGTGCAAAAGAAACGCAAAGCTACCAAACCAAGTCTGGGCAGTAAGTTAAAACGGCTGGAAACTAAAAAGAAAAATGCCTCCATAAAACAATTCAGGCAAAAACCTATTAATGATGACTAAGGGCATGCAAATAAAATTATTTAGTGTTGCGCTGGCCATCCTGGTAAGTTGCTTTCAATATGGTCATGCACAAAATAATAAAGCAAAACTGGTTGTAAAATTTGAAACTATGGCCAATAACAAACCACTTGTATTGGGTGATAGTGGTTACGTAAATGAATTTGCAGAAAGCTATACAATAACAAGGCTAAAATATTATATCAGTAATATTAGCCTTGGGCAAAAAATAAATAGCCCTGCATCTACTGAGGTTTTTTTGGTAGATGCCGCCCATGAGGATAGCATTAGCATTTGGGCATGGCCCGGCTTGTACACAAAAATGATTTTTACTTTGGGTATAGATAGTGCGCTTAACAACAGTGGCGCACAGGATGGCGCACTGGATCCCTTAAATGGCATGTTTTGGACATGGAACTCGGGTTATGTATATTTTAAAATGGAGGGTTTCTCCAATGCCTCCACGGCCGATCTTCAGCGTATTGAACATCATATAGGCGGGTACCAGGGCCCCAATAAAGCAGTAAGGCAAATTGAACTGAATTTACAACAGCCATTAATCATTAATGAGGGCGATCAAAAAGAAATGACGGTGGTTTTAAATTTGGATAAATACTGGAAAGGCCAAAATGATATCAGCATCGCATCCAAAGCTTTGATAATGATCCCCGGCGAATGGGCAAAAAAATCTGCGGATAATTTTCCAGGAATGTTTACCGTTAAAATTGTAAAGTAAACATGTTGAAATTAAAAGTCATCCTTTCTCTTTTTTTATTTGCGGCAGCATTTTTATTTATAATTGCTGCGGCAAAAGATGATGGGTTTGGTTTTTATAATCCAACATTACTTCAGTTGGAAATTCCAAAAGGCTGGCCCAAACCTGCTATCAATTATTTTGCAAAAAATAAATTAACGGAACAAGGTTTTCAATTAGGTAAAAAATTATTTTACGATAGCCGGCTAAGCAGAGATAAGGAAGTGAGCTGCGCCAGTTGCCACCAGCCATTTGGTGCTTTTGCTACCTTTGATCACGACCTGAGCCATGGCGTAAACAACAGCTTTACCTCCCGCAATGCACCGGCATTGATGAACCTTGCCTGGATGACGAGTTTTCATTGGGACGGCGGCATTAATCACCTGGAAGTGCAACCACTTAGCCCGCTTACTGCAACTAACGAAATGGGACAAACGCTGGATTCGGTGCTCCTGATGCTAAAAGCAGATACCGTTTACCTGCGAATGTTTAAAGCTGCTTTTGGAGAAGCCAACATTAACAGCCAGCGCATGTTGAGGGCAATTGCACAATTTACGGGCAGCCTTATTTCTGCCGGCAGTAAATACGACCGGGTAATGAATGGCCTGGATACATTTAGCAATTTTGAAAAAAACGGATACCGGCATTTTAAAAATAATTGTGCATCCTGCCATAAGGAACCACTATTTACTGATAACAGTTTTCGCAATAACGGGTTGCCTTTAAACAGGTTTAACGATGCAGGCCGCCAAAAGATTACAGGTCTCAGCAGCGACTCCTTAAAATTTAAAGTGCCCAGCCTGCGTAATGTTCAGCTCAGTTTTCCATACATGCACGATGGAAGAATTTTTAGCGTGCCGCAGGTAATAGATCATTATATTTCAAAAATTAATATTCATCAACCCGGCTTGGATTCCGTTTTAAGAAAACCAATCATCCTTACCAAATTGCAGAAAAACGAATTGACGTATTTTTTATATACACTCACTGATACTGCATTTACAAAGAGCAAACGTTTTGGCCCGGATGGCCCGGTATTTTTCAAACACTAAAAATATAAGTAGTAATATTTTATAGCTATACCTTTTGTGTATGGTCAAAATAATAGTTGGTTTATTTTAATCATCATAATACAATAAGTTAATAGCAGCCTTTCGCCTAAATTTGGAAAAAATTAAAACAACAGATTGAGTAGTATAAAAAAATTGGCAGGGCAAACGTTATGGTATGGGTTACCCACCATCGCCAGCAGGTTCCTTGGCTACCTTATGAATATGGCATTGCCGTTTTTTGTGGCTATGCCATCCAAAACTGCCGACCTGGTGCAGGTATATACGCTCATTCCTTTTTTAAACGTGCTGTTTTCTTACGGAATGGAAACCGCTTATTTCCGTTTTTCTCAAACACACGACAAGCAAAAGCTATACAACACACTTTCTGTTTCTCTTTTTTGCAGCACCCTTTTATTTAGTGCTGTTTTACTGCTTTTTAAAGATTCAATTGCAGGTGCAGCAGATCTTACCAATCATCCTCAATACCTGCTTTGGATGATTGCCATCATTGCAGTAGATAATTTAAATACCCTGCCATTTGCAAGATTGAGGCAGGAGAATCGACCCAAAAGATATGCTGCTGCAAGAATTGCAGGTATAGTTATTAATCTGTCTATTGTAATCTTTTTTCTTGGTATAGCCCCTGGTATCGTGCAAAAAAATCCTGATGGATGGTTTAGCCTTTTTTATAATAAAGACTTTGGCCTTGGATATTACCTGGTGGGCAATCTTTGCGGGAGTTTATTTACGCTCTTGCTTTTATCCAAAGAAATAAAACAGGTAAAATTTAGCATTGATAAAAAATTGTGGAAAGAAGTAATGCGGTACAGTTTGCCTTTGATAATAGTGGGACTGGGCGGTATGGTAAATGATGTGCTGAGCCGGTTAATATACAGGCATGTGGTAGATCTGCCACAGCAGCAGGCAGATCATGAGCTCGGTATATTTGCCAATATTTTCAGAATAGCATTGCTGGTTACCATCATGATCCAGGCTTTTAGAATGGCTGCAGAACCATTTTTTTTCAACCAAAGCAAAAATGAAAATGCACAACGAACCTATGCAAGGGTGATGAAGTTTTTTGTAATTGCCTGCTGTTTCATGTTTTTATTTATTGGCCTTTTCCTGGATATTTTTAAATGGATATTTACCAATTTCACCAACCCAACCTGGGCACAGGGCCTGGAAGTAGTACCATTGCTGGCACTGGGTAATATTTTCCTGGGAATTTATTATAACCTCAGTGTGTGGTATAAACTCACCGATAAAAATAAGTATGGTGCAATGATCACAATAGGTGGCGCCATTATCACCATCGTGTTGAATATTTTATTAATACCCATTTGGCATTATACAGGCGCAGCTTTGGCCACTTTTACCTGTTATCTTTTTATGATGGTAAGCAGTTACCTGTTGGGGCAAAAACATTACCCGGTTCCTTATGCAGTTAAAAAACTGTTGTCGTACATTGTACTGGTAGTGCTTATTTACCTTGTGCATGCCGGTATGGTAAAATGGGTAAACACCCAATTGTGGTTTTCCATCAGTACAGGAATGTTACTATTTATTTTCTTTGGTTGGTTTGTAAGCAGGGTAGAAGCAGCAGAGCTGGCAAAGTTTCCGGTGATCGGAAAATATTTTGCGCCAAAAATTTCCTGATTAATTTTTAGCGATGCGAAAAATTTTACAATATTTTTTAAAGCGCCCCCTCACCTGGATGGCTAATCAATTAGCGGCTTCTCCCAAAAGGGAAATTGTTTTTAATTCGCTCACACAATTGTACCAGCAGGGGCTGCAAGAAAAAGGCAATAGTGTAAAACTGGTAGAAGTAGATATTTTAAAAGATAAATTTATCATCTTCAGCGATCAGCATAAGGGCAATAAAAGCTGGGCAGATGATTTTAATATCAGTGAGCCCAATTATATTGCTGCATTGCAATCTTACAACCAGCAGGGTTTTCATTTTGTAAACCTGGGAGATAGCGAAGAGTTATGGAAGTTTAATGCAGCCGAGCTGTTGCCTCACAACGAAATTTCATTGGCTGCTGAAGCGGCGTTTCATCCTGACCGTTATACAAGAACTTTTGGCAATCATGATATCATCTGGAAAGATAAATTTGCAGTAGCATTTTATTTAAAAAAATATTTCAGCAGCACTCCAGTTGTTTACGAAGGTGTGATCCTTAAAGTACAGGGATTAAAAATACCACTCAATATATTTTTAACCCATGGCCACCAGGGAGATTTGATGAGCGATAACAATGTAGTGAGCACCTGGCTGGTGGCGCATATATGGATGCCTATGCAGCGTTTTTTAAGAATTAATATTAACAGTGCCAGCAAAGATTTTTCTTTAAGAAGCCTGCACAATAAAATGATGTATGAGTGGAGCAGTAAAAGAAGAAACCTGCTGTTGGTTACCGGCCATACACATCAGCCGGTGTTTGCATCGGGCAGGTATTATCATCATCCCGGCAGCAAAATAGATACGGGGCAGAAGAGGGATTCTTTGACACCGGGTTATTTTAATACAGGCTGTTGTTGTTTTGATGATGGAGATATTACAGGTATCGAAATAGCCGGTGGTTTTATCCGCCTCGTAAAATGGTATGACGAAGAAAATGGTTCAAAGAGAAAAGTGCTGGAAGAAATTGCTTTTGAAATGTTAGTGAAAGATTTACATTAGGGATTATTGTAGAGGGATATTTAATAGCCGCAGATGCGCAGATTAAAAAAAATCTGCGCATCTGCGGCTATTCTAGTGTTAAAAAGTAATCTACGTATCTGCGGCTGCTTCGTATTTTAAAAAGTAATCTGCGCATCTGCGGCTGCTTATCTTGTTAAAAAATAATCTGCGTATCTGCGGCAATTAAATCTGGTTAATCATAAATATTTTTTCAACAGAGCATACAATATTTTCTTCTCCGGCTCTGTAAGTTCGCCGGCCATATCTACTGATAAAAAATGCCTGCGAAATGCCTGGGTGGCAGCAGCAAGATTACTAACATCGTAACCAACTATCCTTAATGCATACATGCTGTTAAAATCGGCAGGCAGTTCTATTGCGGTGGTATCATCATACCAATTTCCAAATCCATTTTCTGCCAATCGTTTCCAGGGAAAATTTACATTTGGATCTACTTTGCGGGTGGGGGCAATTTCGGCATGGCCAATAAAATTAGCAGTGGGAATTTGATATGTTTTTTTTAAGGTAGCTAAAAGTCCGAGCAGGCAATTGAGTTGTGCTTCTGTAAAAATTTCTTTGCCATCATTATCTATTTCTATCCCAATGGATGAAGAATTAATGTCAGACTGTCCACCCCATTTTCCGGCGCCTGCATGCCAGGCACGCAGGTAATCATTCAGCATATGATGCAGGGTGCCATCTTTGCAAATCACATAATGGGCGCTTACCTGTGTTCTTTTAAGTGTAAAGGTTTTTAATGTTTGCTCACAGCTTTTTTGTGCCGTGTGATGAATGATCACAGCACTGGGTTTTCTTAATCCAAAATTGATGGTACCTGCCCAATAAGCGGGCAATTTCATAGAGTCTGCCACCAGGCTGTCTTTGGGAATTTTACTGATTGTTTTCGCCAGCGCCTTTACCTGCTTTTTATATTGTTTATTGCCGGAAGCATATGGTTTTGGGGCACAGGAATAAACAAAAATCATTATCAAAACAGCAATAAAAAACCGGTAAGTATATAACATAAAATAAGAATGACTAATAAAAACGAACCGTAAATATACAACTATATAAAAGCGGGGGAGGGCAACATAACATTATTGTAAAGCCTTTATGTAATTTCATTAAACTCATTGCATAATCCTTAATTTTGAAAAGTGATTTGTCCTCCTTTAACCATAACTTTTTTGGGTACCGGCACCAGCAGTGGTGTGCCAATGATAGCCTGCGATTGTGAAGTGTGTACATCTGCTGATACAAAAGACAACCGGCTGCGCAGCAGCATACTGGTGCAAAGCTATAACACTACACTGGTGGTAGATACCACGCCCGACTTCAGGTACCAGATGTTGCGTGCGGGTGTAAAAAAAATGGATGGCGTTATTTATACGCATCCTCACAAAGATCATATCGCCGGACTGGATGATATAAGGGCTTTTAATTTTTTTAGTGATGCTGCCGTAAATGTGTATGCCAATGAAATTACTCAAAAAGCTTTGCGTAATGAATTTCATTATGTGTTTGCAGAGCATAAATATCCCGGCATACCCGATATTGTTTTAAATGATATTGACACCGTTTTTTTTATGGTAGGCGATATTCCAGTGCAGCCCATTAAAGTTTGGCACCTGCACATGCCGGTGTTGGGTTTCAGGTTTGGAAACTTTACTTATATAACAGATGCCAACAGGATAGACGATGCCGAGAAAGAAAAAATTAAAGGCAGTGAAATAATTGTGCTCAATGCACTTAGGCAAAAAAAACATATCTCTCATTTTACCTTACAGGAAGCGATAGATATGGCAGACGAATTAAATATACCGCAGGCATATTTTACACATATCAGCCACCAGTTGGGGTTGCATGCAGTGGTTAATAAAACACTTTCGGCCAACAGGGCCGTAGCATTTGATATGCAACAGTTGCATATCGGATAAAAACTACCAGTTTCGGGTATTGCAAACAGTTGCTTAGCAGGGTAATTTTATTAGATGCCAGCCAAAGCTTCCCATACATCGTTCTACTTTGCCCGAAAAGACAGAAGGGGTTCATTGGTTTTATTATCAGTAGTAGTGCTTTGTTGTATGCTGCCTTTTTTTTATCCACTATTATTTAATACTGCAATAACAGAACAAACTAATTTAGATACTTCGCTGGCGAATTTAAAATTAAAGCAGGCCATTGCTACACAAACAAAATATTCTCAAAAGCGGGAAGATGATTTCAGGCCTTATGATCATCCTTCGGCTGGCAGCTATACTTCTACAACAAAAGGAACCCTGTTTTATTTTGATCCGAATACTTTAAGTGCTGAAGGTTTTAAAAAATTAGGCCTTAGGGATAAGACCATTGCTACCATTTTAAACTTTAGATCAAAGGGTGGAAAATTTCGTCAGCCGGCAGATATCAAAAAAATATGGGGCCTTTTTCCGGATGAGGCAGAGCGCCTGTTACCCTATGTGCAAATAGCATTTTCTGAAGAAAAATCATTTGCAAATAATTATCCTTCGTATCAATCCGATAACACAGAAAAAAATACAATCATTAAAAGTGTAGAAATTAACGGCGCTGATACGGCAGCTTTTATTGCACTGCCTGGTATTGGCAGCAAATTATCACAACGCATTATCAACTTCAGAGATAAGTTGGGTGGCTTTTATCAAGTGGACCAGGTGGGAGAAACTTTTGGGTTACCCGATTCTGTTTTTAGAAAAATAAAACCATTACTGCAGCTTTCCGGCGAAGTAAAAAAAATTAATATCAATAGTGCCACACTGGATGAGCTGAAAGTACATCCCTACATAAAATATCATTTGGCCAATGCAATTGTGCAGTATAGACAACAACACGGCAATTACAAATCGGTAGAGGATATTAGAAAAATTATGATAGTGAATGACGAGGTTTACAATAAAGCATATCCTTATTTAAAAATAGAATAAAGAATCATTGATTATTACCATACATTGTTTTATGCGGGATAAACGTTCCTGCACCCTTTTCCAAAAAATATGATGATCTCAACATTGCATTCATTATTATTTTGATGGCCAGCAAAGCATCAAATGAACTTTCTCCACAACCACCTGTTTAATTTACATAACCGGCTTGGTTAGTATTTTAAAACGGCTAATTTTGCCCCTCATCGATCGCTAAACTTATGAATTTTAAACAATCAGAAATAACACAACAGGTGGCACATTCTGCAAGGGATTTTGCCCTGCAGCACATTAAACCATATTTAATGGATTGGGACGAGAGCCAGGAATTTCCCATCCACATTTTTAAAGAATTGGGCAAGCTGGGTATGATGGGTGTATTTGTACCGGAAAAATATGGCGGAACAGGACTTGGTTATTTTGAGTACAGTGTAATTATCCAGGAAATTGCCAAAGTTTGCGGATCTATAGGGCTTTCTGTGGCTGCACACAACTCCCTGTGCACAGGTCATATTTTGGCATTTGGCAGCGAAGAACAAAAGCAACAATATTTACCAAGGCTTTCTTCTGCAGAGCATTTGGGAGCCTGGGGTCTTACAGAAGCCAATACGGGCAGTGATGCGGGCAATATGAAAACCACTGCGGTAAAACAAGGCGATAACTGGGTTATAAACGGAACTAAAAACTGGATAACCCATGGCAAAAGTGGCGATATAGCAGTAGTAGTTTGCAGAACCGGCGAGCCAAGGGCCAAAGATAATTCCACCACATTTGTGGTGGAGCGTGGCACAGCAGGATTTAGTGCTGGCAAAAAAGAAAATAAGTTAGGAATGCGTGCCAGCGAAACTGCTGAAATGATTTTTGATAATTGTATTGTTCCCGATGCCAATAGACTGGGTGAAGTGGGTGCAGGGTTTAAGCAGGCCATGAAAATATTGGATGGCGGGCGTATTTCTATTGCAGCATTAAGCCTTGGTATTGCAAAAGGTGCTTATGAAGCCTCGGTTCAATATGCCAAAGAGCGGCACCAGTTTGATCAACCCATTGCCAATTTTCAGGGTATATCATTTAAGCTGGCTGATATGGCCACCAAAATTGAAGCGGCCGAGTTGCTCATCAACCAGGCCTGCGACCTAAAAATGAAAGGGCTGCCAATGACCAAAGAATCTGCGATGGCAAAATATTACGCCAGCGAAATTGCTGTAGAAATAAGCACTGATGCGGTGCAGGTTTTTGGCGGCTACGGATATACCAAAGATTTTCCTGTAGAAAAATTTTACAGGGATAGTAAATTATGTACCATAGGTGAAGGCACCAGCGAAATTCAAAAACTGGTGATCAGCCGTGAAGTTTTAAAATAAATTATTTTATGAAATTTTTATTAAATATTGGTTTGATATGGGTGCTTACTTCCTGCGGAAACAGCACAGCAGAAAACAACAGCCCCACTGCCGGCAGCACTGAAAAAGAAACGACCCTGAGCGGAGAGCAGATGTTTAAAGTAAATTGTTCGCAGTGCCATATGCCTGATAAAGATTTTATTGCGCCCTCAATGGCAGGAGTAGAAAGCAGGTGGAAGGATAAAACATTGTTATACGCTTTTGTAAAAAATTCGCAGGAAGTTATTCAGCGGGATCAATATGCTAAGGACCTTTTTATAAAATGGAAACAAACACCGATGCTGCCTTTTCCTCAGTTATCAGAAGAAAATATAGATGCCATTTTTGATTACTGCAATGAAGTGGCAGCCGCTAAATAATTAGCAAATAAATAAATAAAATAGCCATCTCATCAGGGATGGCTATTTTATTTATAAGACCAAATGCAATATTGTATTCCTGATTGTTATCTGGCAGAATTAATACGAAGCGGAATTTCATTTTAGGCTCCCGAATCTATCCTGCCGAGTGGATAAAAAGGAACACGGATGATACGGATCTGGCCGGCAGTCAAGTGGGATGGATTTATATGATTTTATATTTGTTTAAACTGTTTACTAACCCAGGAATCAGCTTTTTAAATTGTATAAACACAGGATAATCCTGCTTCGCAGGATGTTGGATCACCAAAACAATCCTAATTTTTCTGCAAACCTGCATGCCTGCAGGCAGGGCAGAAAAAAATCTGTGTTCATCGGTCAAACTTACCTGCTGGTAGGCAGGCTTATCTAACGTCAGGCAGATCCGTGTCATCCGTGTTCCTTTTGTATTTGTGCCCACACGGTAGGAATATATCGGGATGTGCTCGCTGAAATTTCGTATAGCTTTTGTGCGGTAGGGTTTGGTAAATGCCGTTAGGAAAGTATTGGGCTAATTTATAAATCGGTATAAGAAGCCACTAATGATATTCTAAAGCGGAGCACTTATCCAATAAGTATATAAAAATAGATACTCAGTTTATTTTAAATTTTAGAATGTAAAGAATAAGAGTAAATATGTATTATAATACAGATTTACTCACAAATTTGGTTTGCAGGCATTATATTTGTATTGAATCAGTAATATATTTCCGATATGGAATTAAAAGAAATAGGAGGATTAATAAAAAAACGGCGTGAGTTCCTTAATCTACGGCAAGAGGATCTTTCTGACCTCAGTAAGGTTACTATTAAAACGGTTCATCTTGTAGAACAGGGAAACGGTAATCCTTCTTTTAAAACGCTGCAAAAACTGTCGAGCGTATTGGGGCTGCAACTGCAATTGATAATTAAACAGGTTAACTAATGGCAAAGGCAGGTGTATATAACAATGGTATGTTAGCCGGCATACTGGAAAAGAAAGATAGCGAAACTTACCTGTTTACCTATATGGATGAATATTTTTACAACCCCGCAATGCATGCTGTAAGCCTTGGTTTTCCCAAAACGAAAAAGCAATATGAAGCAAAAGAACTGTTTCCTTTTTTTTTCGGGATGCTTGCAGAGGGAATCAATAAGGATATACAATGCCGGTTATTAAAGATTGATGAAAACGATGATTTTACAAGACTTATAAAAACAGCCGGAGAGGATACCATCGGCGCTATCACAGTAAAAGAATTAACAGAAGAAATATGAGATGCTTTGGATGTTACAAAGATAATATTGTTGGCTATTGCACTACCTGCCGGAAGTTGCTCTTTGATGGTAAGAAGCTGAGCCATGCATTAGCTTTTGACAGTCCTAAAGCAGATAACCTGCCTGCATACCAGGAGCAAACAAAACGTCTTTCTATTTCGGGAGTGCAATTAAAATATTCGTTGAAGCTTGAAGACAGAGCACTTGTATTAACTGAAAAGGGTGCCCAATATATCCTGAAACCCATACCGGCAACATCATTAATTTTAATGCATAACCAGGCACCTGCAAATGAACATTTAACGATGCAGCTTGCGAGGCAAATATTTAAGATACCGGTTGCGGATAACGCCTTAATTTACTTCAGCGATCATGCGCCTGCGTATATAACCCGAAGGTTTGATGTAAAACCTGATGGCAGCAGGCAGCTTCAGGAAGACTTTGCACAGATAAGCGGAAAGACTAAAAAAAGGGATGGGGATAATTATAAATACAGCGGTACTTATGAGGATATAGGAATGATGATAAGGGAAAAGGTTGCGGCATACCCATCGGTACTGGAGGAATTTTTTAAAGTGGTTGTATTCAATTATGTATTCTCCAACGGGGATGCTCATTTAAAGAATTTTTCATTGATACAATCAGCGTATGGGGATTATACTTTATCAAAAGCATACGACCTTATGTGTACGGTATTGCATACCCCCAATGAAGAGGATACCGCTTTAGATTTATATGAAGGGTATAATGATAGTACATTCTTTTCTAAATATGGATGCCTGGGAAAGCCGGAGTTTGAAAGGTTGGCCGAACGGATAGGCTTGCAACCCAAAAGGGCGTTACACATAATTGAAACCATGTTAGGCAGCCGGCAAAATGTATTGGAAATGATTGAACACTCTTTTTTAAGTGAAGAAGCTAAAGAAAAATATATACATTATTATATGGATAAGGTAAAGCGGTTTAGCTAACAGGCATTATTATTCATGCAAAAAAAAATTTGAGCGGAAGAGCGGTCGAATATGAACAGAAATGTGAGCAGCATTACGGCCATTGATTATAACAGTTATAGTGGGCGAAAAAGAATTGAAGACACTCTGTTAGGCATGGGAAACTGATAGAACAATGCAGGAGAAAATTGTTAGTCTAAAATGATTACCTCCTACTACACGAATGAACGGGGGCTGATTAAGATTGAACATATGAAATTCTATCTCAGGACAATCGGGCAGAATTAAAGCTTCACAAGTAAGCCGCTAAGGCGGACCTTGCGCCAGTGGAAGGCAGAGAATTTACTTTTATTAAATACCTTCGGGATGAGTTTTAAATTTGTTTTGTATTTGGCTTGTTGATTCGATTAAGTTTACTTTTGGTGTAAACTATTTTAGAAAAAGATAAGATGGTTTGGAATACGGTTCGTGGAGACACCAATGCTATCAAATTAGTAGAATTTTATTCAGTTAGCATTACTTATCAACCAATACATCTTCGGTAAAGCGGCCAACGTGGAAATATGTTAAAGAAAGCGATGGTAGCGATAAGTTTGTTGATAAATCTGATAAGGAAAAAAGGGTGGAGATTACTGAAAATTTGAAGCAGATATTCAAAACTAAATATGGTTCTCTTGGAAGCGGTAAGTATAATTTAATGGTTAGTACCTTATCAATTAATAGTGATGCCTACAATGGTCAGGATATTCAATTGATTGAAAAGAAGTAAGTAGCTTAAGCTTAAGAATTAAAATTTTGACTTCACACCTAAGCGTCAAGTAATTTAAATAAAAGATTTTCTAATTTATTGAAAATTCACAAAAATGTATGCCATTGATTCCATGGAGAAGGGGTAATTATATTATCCAAGTATGATGGAAAGACTTATTATAATTTTTCGGATATGCTGATGTACATTAAATGATAATTAATTAAAGATATAATATATAATATACTTTTATTCAACATATATATCGTACAATATTCTGCTTCCATATACTAACGAATAAACCATAATCAACTAACAGTATACTTTTGCTAAAAATATCCTTTCTAAAAAGTAACAGCTATTTTTATCTTTGAATAGTTAATGATCTTTTTACAGAAAATTCTCCTGATACTATCTCTAACCTGTAAATTCCATTGGCTAAATCAAGCACAGTAAGCTGTTGCTGATTTTGGGTGATCTTTACTGTTTTAAGCAGCACTCCCAGGGCATTATAAATATTCAATGTGCTTTGTTTGGCAGAGTTGTAATCTGATTCAATGATAATATAGCCGTATGCAGGATTCGGATAGATAAGTACTTTATCTTTCAGGCCAAACCTTAAACTGATAACCTTGCTGTATTCAGTTTTACCATTCATTTCAATTGCTTTCAGGCGGTAATAAGCTGTTGCATTACCGGGCACACTATCAATAAATGAGTAATTAGTTATTTGAGATGAATATATACTGCCTTTGACAAAGCCAATTTTTTTAAAATAATTGGCATTGGTACTTCGTTCTATTTCAAAGCCCACATTATTTATTTCTTGTGCAACAGACCAATGTAACAAAGATTTATTTTCTTTAAACTTTTGTGCAGTGAATGAGATAAGCGTAATTGGCAAAACAAGCGGATTTACAGTAACCCACAAAGCAGATGTACCACCTGGCCCGTAATTATTAACAGCCTGCACGTTGATATTGCCCGATGCAGCACCAAAAGCAAAACTTACAGTTATACTGTTTGTATTACTTATGCCGGTTACACCCGCAGGCAATGTCCACACATACGAGGTAGCATTGGCAACAGGTGGAACAGAATAGGTAACTGCATTAGTTCCTTCTGTTACCGTTATTAATCCGCTGATTGGTCCGCTGCAACCAGGGATATGATTTTTAATAGCTCTATACAATAAAAAGCTAACAGCATCCTGTCCGGAAGGATAACTATTGGATATTCCAAAAACAGAGAAATGCAGACAGGAATCGTAGATCATTTTACTGCGATATCCCCAGGTGCTGCCTCCATGTCCCCAATAGGTATATCCCTGTGTGTTATCTCTGGCTAAACCAAGTCCATATTGTAAAGCAGGATTATCTGTAGCAACGAAATTTGTCAATTCATTCATTGATGCCTGGTTAATTACCTGACCATTAAAAAGTGCTTTATACCATTGTGTCATTTCAGACGGAGTAGAAAACAAAGCCCCTGCACAACCTGCGGCTGTATTAATACCTACCCGGGATGTATCATGATAATCAATGCTGTTCCACCAACGATGTGCGATAACACCTCCAATAGGTTCTTCCACATCATAATACGTACTACTCAAATTCAGGGGTGTAAGAATGCTGTCACGAATAAGCCTGGAAATATGAAATCCTGTAGCATTCTGCGCTATAATGCCGGCTATAACATAGTTGGTATTGGAATAATTCCAACTTGTTCCTACCGGAAAATCGGGAGGCCCAACCCAACTTAAAACTTCAGCAGGTGTAAAAATGCGGGTGGGGTTTTTATTAATAGTATCCATCCATGGCGAAACGAACAACGGATCAGATATTCCACTGGTATGATTAAGAAGCTGACGGATCTTAATAGCCGGATTGATATTGGGATAATTTGGAAGCCACGTACTTAAGGGGTCATCAAGACTAAGCATCTCGTTTTCTGCAAGCTTAAGTATGATCGTTGATACAAATAATTTGGTATTACTGGCAATGCCCATTCTCATAACGTCAGTAACAGGGGTTCCTGTATAAGAGACTCTGGCAACTCCCGTCCAGGTTCCCTGACCGGGAATATATACAGCGGCAGACATCCCTTTTATATTGGAGATCTGCGATACGTATGTATTCAATGTATCATTAAGCATAGCTGCGAGCTGTGCATTAAAAGGCTGGGCTTTTGTTTCAATAAAAGTAAAAAACAAAAGAACTGGTAATATGCTCCTGGGTAGTTTAAACTTAGCTAAGGGCAGATGATGCCGCTGCAGTTGTAGCATTATTTTATACAGGTTGATTTTCACTGTTTGTGTATAACATTTAGATTAATGTTTTTGATATTGTTTGCGCTATTTATGCTGCCTCTAAAAATTAATAACGGTATTATATTCTTTATATTGTTAATAGTATTAGCGAAGGGAATAATGCCGGCAGGCAGGATTTGCAGGATGAATGGCCCGGGGCTTAATTCAACAATTAGCTATTCCCGTTTCCATACCTGGTAACCATCAGCTTTATTAACCTTGCATTAATCAATTATATCATTATCATCAAAGTACGTAAATTTTATTTGTTGGGCTGTAAACTTCAAAAAACTCAGTTAAATGGATTGCAGTGTGTGAACCGGTATGTATGCCATACCTGCCGGTAGGCAGGATTGTTCATAACAGCAAAGGCATTCAATTCAATTCTTTTTTTTGTACCATAAATTTAAAACTTCTTACAATGATATTTTTGTTTTTATGTTGATTAAAGAGTGGAACAGCAACGGAGGCAAAATATTTATTGGATTCTGAAAGCGAATCATTTATTTCTCTTTGTAGAGAAAGAAAACACCGGAGAATTCAGCGTGTATAGAAAAGTGAAAGGACTGTAAGAAATTAATACATACAATATTATATAATTAAAAAAGGACAGTTTTAAAACTGTCCTTTTTTAATTAACCCTCAAAGCATTTATTGCATTCCGATCAAAAGTTTTTTAGAAATTAATTTATTGTCAACAATTGCATTTAAATAATAAGTTCCATCCGGTAATCCATTAAGATTATTCATCTGAAAATAATTATCGCCTTTTGTCAATTTTGTATTAATCAATTGCACCTGCTGACCATTGGAATTGAAAAGTCTGAAGGTTGTTGATTGTGTAGACAATACTGAAATACTTATAGTTGCATATTCATTTGCAGGTTGAGGATAAACAGTGATCCTGTTTTGTGGTACATTCTTACGAACAACCAGAATATTACTATAAGTAAAAGAACCATCCGTATTTACCAATTTTAAACGATAGTAGTTTATAGATGCCGTTACAGGAAAATGATTAAACTGATATTGACCCTGAAGTACATTAAAATTGACTATACCAATCTGTGCAAATAAACTACCATCCGTACTGTATAGAACTTCAAAATGTGAAAAATTAATTGCATTGTCTGCCCCCCATTTCAATAGAACGGTAGATTCATTAATAGAAGCATTAAAAAAAGATAATCTAATTGGCAGTAAGCCACAGGGAGAAGCTACATTATTCGCATTTATTAATACCGGAGCGGCTGCCAGTGTAAGAACCTGCCCATTGGTGCCCGATGTAGCGCCATATGTATTCGTTATTGGATTAGTAGTATTACCTGCCCTTGTTAGTCCATTTGCTCCACCCACAACAGCGGTAGAAGCAAAAGTTCCATTTGTTACAATAAATCCACCTCCGCCGCCTCCTCCCGGACCATGGTCAAAATAGGTCTCCATATTTCCACCTCTGCCTCCACTTACATTTGCTGAAATTAAATTTAACCCTGCAGGAATGTTTTGTCTTGTAACTGCTACAATAGTACCGCCTGCTCCGCCACCACCTGCAGCATCAGTATTAGTACCTGCGCCTGTAACCCCAACTGCGGCTGCACCATTCGCATTTACACTTCCATTTCCAGCATAGGATTTGGCCCGTAGTAAAATAATTCCGCCTCCTGCACCTCCACTACTCATATATTGATTTGCAGCAGTACTATTATTTGCCGTACCGGCGCCTCCGCCCCCGCCCATTATAAATCTATTAATGTTTCTTTCAGCAAAGGGAGCACCACCAAATCCTCCGGTTGGATAAGTATTTACATTACCTGCTCCTCCGTGCCAGCCGCTTCCACCTTTTCCTCCTGTACCTGCATTACCTCCACCACCACCTCCTGTATTATATTGATTACCCGCCGGATTATTTGCAGGATCTCCATCAGTTCCACCGCCTCCGGCAACTGCGGGAGCACCTCTACCCATTGATCCGTTAGTATAACCTTCCACTGTGTTTGTTGTAATGGTAGTATTTCCAGTAGCTAAAACATAAGCTGGAGTGCCAGCAATGCCTTCCCCTTTGGCAGCGCCTGTTAAATTAGCTGATGTAGTAATGGGAGAATTCCATCTGTAATCTGTATTAGTAATAGCTGTAGAGCCATTTGTATTGCCGGCCGTAGCTCCTTTTAAATCAATACCGCCTCCTCCCCGAAAGCCCATACCATTCACAGAAATGCTGCCATTAATCGTTACAATATTTGCTGCATCTATAACTACCACACCACCCGAATTGCCATTCCACGAAGGGCTAACGACCGAACCTATACCTGTTATGGTAAAATCATAATAACGGGGAATCCGAATTACCTGGTAGGTACGTAATGCTCCGGATGCAAAAGCCCTTGTATAATAATTATTGGCTAATGAATAGGAAAGGTTTATCGTAGAACCTGCTACAGATGCAACTGAATTATATTCATAATTACCGGCATACAGATTAGAATTTAGATAACCGCTGGCATCCCCGCCACTAACCCCATTACCATAAGCATCTGTATTGGTAGCATTAATATCAGCTCCCTGCATTTGTATAACCAAAATAAGATCACCGGCTGCTATAGGCGTGGAATTTCCTCTAACATCGAGGGCACCTGCTGTAATTGAAACAGCTCCAACGGTTGGATTACCCTGGCCGGGATAGTAGCTATTAATTATTTGGGAAGTAGTTGAGATGGTTGTTAATCCACTTATCGGATCAAGACCGCATTGGCCATTAGCAAAATTTGCAGAGGCAAGAATAAAAAGGACAAAAAAGATTTTCATAAATTAATTAAACAGTTTAGAATTTGGTTAGTTATAAATATAAGTTCAAAAATATAACTTATTAACCAAATAAGTACAACTCCTTCTGTTACAATTGGGTGCAACATGAATTTGAAGGATTTTTAATGCTTTAAAATGCTATACAAAAGATGCTGACAGGCCCACCGCATACGCACTATTAGGCTGCACAGTGGTTTCAGTTTATTTATCGGGAGGATATCATGAGCTTTCACAAAAGTATTTTTCAGCATAATTAAATAACTAAAAAGCCACCCATTAAAGAATGGCTTTTTATATTTCTGTTTATAATATTATTTTTATAAGTTCCAAGCATGCCACTTAGTTTGTCTTATGCAGCATCAAAAAGATATGCTACTTTTTTTCCTGTTTCGCCGGGTATTACATCACTGATTTTGTCTATGATGCTGCTGAATGCTGACGTGGCAGAAGCATTTACTTTTATTAAAGACCTTCGGGATGAGTTTTGTATTTGTTTTGAATTTGGTTTAATGATTTCATTAAGTTTACTTTTTGGTGTAAACTATTTTAGGAAAGATAAGATGGTTTGGAATACGGTTCGTGGAGACATGAACGGAGCCGGAGGGATGTTTATATCCCGCCTGCTTCCTGCTTTATTAAATCTTAAAGTGCAAGAAATTTTCTTCAGGTATTTTAATTCCTTTTGCTGCATCTCCATTATTTTTTGTTGTTCCTGCATGACTTTTATTATTGGCATAACAAAATTTTTTATGAACCATTAAATAAAATTTCCGGTTATTTTATTTGCAATTCGTGCACAAGCAGCACAAAGTTTTAAGGCAGCAAATATTTTTCTCCTGAATTTGTTCCCGCAACTTGTTCTTAGCAGTTTTCTGTACTCTGATTTTGTTAACTTTTTCGATGCCGGTAAAATGATTCTTCCGGAAAGCCTTATTTGAGCCCAATTTTTTTGTTTCTATTTAAAACTTATGCTATTTTTATTGCATGTTTAAATTAAATCTTCATCATGAAAAAATACACTTGTGTGATCACTTTAATACTTTGGTCACTTTTTCCGATGGCACAGAATGTAGGTATTGGAACCAACACACCGGTTGCAAAACTCGATGTAAAAGATACTATAAAAGCAGTGCTGAAGATAGGTTCAAAAAATTACCTGGATACCACACAGTTTTTTTTAAGTAACAGAAATGCCCTTAATCAAGGAACTGATATGATTCTTTCCCAAAACAGGGAGAATGGGTTGCGCATCACTTCTTCATCGGATATTGTAGCTTATAATCACGACTCTATTATGCTGCTAACCCCGCCGGGGCTGGTGGGCATAAACAATAGTAACCCCCAGGAAAGATTAGATCTAAGGGGGAATATGAATATAACCGGCACCATTAAAACAAATGGTGATGCTGGTTCAGCCAACCAGGTGCTGATGAAGAATGGATCAGGCAGCATGGTTTGGGGCGATATCAGCAGTTTTAAAAACTTTGAGTCTTTCTATACATCCGGCTCTTACAACTGGCTGGTACCTGTGGGTGTTACCAGCATACTGGTAGAGCTTACCGGTGGCGGGGCTGGTGGAATTATACATGGCGGTGGTGGCGGTGGCGGTTATATCGGAGCGCAGTTTATAGTAACACCCGGTACCACCCTCAATTTTACTGTTGGTGGCGGAAGCTTAGGTTCTGCAGGCGGTAACTCGGTAGCAGCAGGTAGCAGCATCTTTACCGTAGGCTCTGTTGTGCTTACAGCCGAGGGGGGGCTTGGTACTACATTTAACAATACATCTAAACTGTTCAGCAGTGCTGGTGGCGTATTTTTTATTTCGCCATCAACTTTTCGTAATTATGTCGGCATCGCCGGAGCGGCTGGTGAGCCGAACAAGATAACATTTGAACAAAAATCTGCTACATCCTTTTTTGAAATATCTTCTAATGGTGTTGGTGGAGGGCCGGGATATTGCAGGGAATGCACCGGTAAAGGCGCTTATTACTCCTACGATATTTCAGCGGCAGTCACATTCAGGAATACTTTCAGTGAGTTTAGGATTGTGCCGGGTGGCGGCGGCGGTGGCGGCTACCAGTTAAGTTCATTTGGTGGTTTTGGGAGTGGCGGAGCTGGAAAGGATGGTGTGATCACTATTCATTACTAATTAATTTCTTTATCGCTTGGCAGGTGCATTGTCAGCAATAAATGCAGCAGCTAAGTGGAGTAGCTATGCGTTATTAAAGGATGAAATTCATTTTTGCGAAAGAAGGCTTTCTGTAGAATTACTTTAAGGTTTTCGCCGTTTAAAATGGCCCTGATTATCTAACCCCCACTGGCCACTGGCGCAGTGTTCCGCTGCATGCCCACTGACGCAAGGTGTTCTGCCGCAGGCAGCTCACTTGTGACAAATAGTACAGACGGTTTTTAACCGCAGCATAAACCAACCAAAAAAAGTGTGCCATAACTAATTAAATTGCTGGATTTTTATACTAAGCCATTTTTTAATATTCAATTAAATCGCTTAAAAACTTTTGCCGCTGCAGTGGCGTTGTTGTGATGGCCGCTGCCTGTGCTGTTCAGATAATTTCGGAAGACTTCTAACAGAAAGGGCGTATGGAATATGAATAGAAATGTGAGCAGCATTACAGCGATTGATTATAACAGTTATAGTGGTAAATTTGTAAGAGGCAATAAGTTCTTTGAGCTAAGCAATCATTTAGGGAATGTTTTAGTAACTGTGTCCGATAAGAAAATCGGAGTCTCCACAAATGGTACTACGATAGACTACTACACAGCAGACGTTATAACTGCAAACGATTATTATCCAGGCGGTATGCAAATGCCAGGGAGGAAATATCAGTCTGGTAGCAGTTCTTACCGTTATGGTTTTGGAGGAATGGAAAAGAGTAATGAAATCAAAGGAGAAGGGAATTCTTATACAGCCGAGTATTGGGAATATGACTCAAGATTAGTTCGTCGTTGGAATGTTGACCCAGTGACCAAAGAATGGGAAAGTCCATATGCTGCATTTTCAAATAACCCGATATTAAATATTGACCCACACGGAGCCTCGGATTCTACTTACAAAACTCCTGGCGGCGGTACAATGCGTACTGAAAGTAGCACAGCACAAACTTTTGATGGTAAAGCTTACCAGGTTGGAGGAGCAACGGTTCAACCGGCAAAAGGCACCCTAAGAAGCTTCAGTGAATGGAATGGAGGTGGACCAGAAGAAACTTCAAGATTTGTAGCAACCTTTAATACAAAGAGTGGAGAATTTACCGGATATGTTTGGGATGGATATGGAAAAACTACTTATGAAGCTTTCAGTAAAGCAAAGCGAGAAGATTTAGAAAACATGGCCAAGAATTGGGATAATACAATGTATGAGCATTATTCCAATAGAAGGGATGCTTTAAACAGTGCAATAAATGTAGGGTTAGGAGTAACCCTTTAACTATTGCGACATTTGCACAAAAAATTATTCCAAGAGGGTTTGGTAATGCGAGCCAATTTGCACAAGCAGGAACAGAGTTAGAAGCCGCACTTCAGAAATCTGGTATAAAATATAACAGTATCGGTGTAAGAGGCAGTGCCGTTACAAATGTATCAAGCAAAGGTGGAGCGTTTAGACAAACAGCAATTGGTAATCTAAAGGCTAGTGACGTTGATGTCTTCGTAGAACTTAAGCAGGTGTCCGGTCTAAAAGCCAATGCAGGAGGATTTGTTCATCCTGATAAACTATTGAAAAACTTTCCTGAACTTAAAAATTGGTCAGAAAAATGGGGAAAGATTTTAGGTAGAGAAATAACTCCTGGAGGTTGGAACCCGGGAGCTTTAAAAGATGGAAATATTATAAAATTTTCACTATTGTCCGACTAAAATTTTAAAAAAGTGAGGGCATTTCTGCCCTCAAATAGTTACGTTTGAGTTACCAAGCTTAAACGATAACCAATGAATGAAATTAAGCAATTTGCCGGACAGCCGATTCTGTCTCAAATATTAAATTGTATTCCTACTGCGA
>JBBRFX010000042.1:0-25158 GCA_038241275.1 Chitinophagales bacterium | reverse complement strand
GAAAGTTGCGTCCGATGGAAAAATTATTATTGAAGATGACGAACTGCTTTTTAACAACTACCCGGTACAACCAAACAAGGATGTAAGGCAATTAAATATTCTCAGCCTTGAAAAAAATGATAACCAGTATTTACTCAATGGCCCGTTTGTAACCAACCCAACAAAAAAGTTTTCACCGCTCACCGGTAAAATTAGTTTGAAAAAGAAAAGCGATTTCTCACAAATGGACCTGGCATTGCATTTTCAAAACATTAGAAAGCGAAAGGAAATAACCAGTATTAATAATGAAACTGAGCAGATCGTAAAAGCCGAAAGAGAATGAGCTTAGCAACTTTACTGCAATAAAATAGCTTTAACTGTTTTGCCGGATACCCCGGCATTTTTTGTGCTGTTAATTGATTAAGAAATTCCGAACACATCTTTCTTTTTCCGCATACCATTTCAATTAAAAATTAGCACAGCTAAATATGCTTAAATTAGCGGCTGTAAAAACATGCCTGTAAAAAAAATATCCATAGAAGATTTTTTAGAGCTATCCAGCCGATTGCCTGTTATTGATGTGCGAAGCCCCGGTGAATATATCCATGCGCAAATTCCCGGAGCCTTAAGCCTACCCTTATTCAGCGATGAAGAAAGAAAGGTAGTAGGTACAGCTTATAAGCAACAGAGTAAGCAAATAGCTATCAAGTTTGGTCTCGATTTTTTTGGCGTGAAGATGAGGAGCATGGTGGAAGAGGTTGAAAAAATAGTCAAGAGCCAGGAATTGGCAGCGAGGAGTCCCGAATCGGAGCTCAGCTCTCCCGACTCATCGCTATCAAAACCCAGCCCCATTCTCATTCACTGCTGGCGTGGCGGAATGCGCAGTGGAGCCGTAGCCTGGTTGCTGGATTTGTATGGATTTGAAGTGTATGTATTGGAAGGCGGATACAAAGCCTACCGAAACTGGGTAATCAGCCAGTTTGAAAAAGAATATGATTTTAAAATATTGGGAGGATATACGGGCAGTGGTAAAACAACCATCCTTTATGAACTGGAGAAAAACAACCAGACAATTGTGGACCTGGAAAAACTGGCCAACCATAAAGGATCCGCATTTGGAGGTATAGGTCAAGGTGATCAACCCTCACAGGAAATGTTTGAAAACCTGCTGGCAACCGACTTGTTTAAAAAAGAAAAAGAAACAATCTGGCTGGAAGATGAAAGCCAGCGTATTGGCAGATTGCACATCCCACATCCCTTATGGAATACGATGCGGACAAAACCTGTATTTTTTATAGATATCCCTTTCCAAGAAAGATTAATTTATATAACAAAAGAATATGGTGTGTGGGATAAAGAACAGCTTTTACAATCTATAGAGCGGATTCAAAAACGCCTGGGACCGCTGGAAACAAAATCGGCAATAGCCCACCTACATAAAAACGAAATAGAAGAATGTTTTGGTATTTTACTCCTCTATTATGACAAGCATTATAAAAAAGGGCTTCAAAACCGGGAAAATATTCAAAGCTTATTAAATAAAATATCCGCTTCCAACGTTGATAGCATAATAAATGCTGAAAAATTAGTTGTATGCAATACTGCAAATATGTAATTACACTGTTATTTTTTCTTCCCCTTTCGCTTTTTGCACAGGATATTACCGGCTTGTGGAAGGGAACACTCTATAATGACACTACCCAGCAGTTTTATAAATATGAAATAGGGATCAGTAAAGAAAAAGGAAAGTACACCGGCTTTTCTCATACCTGGTTTTTACTGGAGGATAAACAATACTATGGTGTAAAAAAAGTAAAAATAAAAATAGCCGACGACGGAAAAATTATTGTGGAAGATGACGGGCTTATTTCCAATAACTATCCTGTAGCACCCAGTAAAAATGTGAAGCAGTTAAATGTGCTAACCTTGGAAGCCAGTGATAGTATAATGAAATTAACCGGTCCTTTTACTACCAACCGTACAAAAGAATACCGGCCACTTACCGGCACGATTAACCTGCAGCGAAAAAATGATTTCTGGCAATCGGCACTGGTGCCGCATTTGCAGGAATTGGGAAAAGAAAAGGAATTGTCTTTTGTTGTAGAAGAAAGTGCAAGCCTTGCAAAAATAGCAACTCAACAAAAAAATATATCAGAACAGGAAAAGCAGGAGAAAACATTACTCCAAAAAGAAAAAGCCCAGGCCGATTTGGCAAAACAACTGGCTTTGAAACAGGAGGAAACCAACAGAAAAAAAGAAGCTGAGTTATTGGCAAAGCAGGAGGCGGATACAAAAACAGAAAAGCTGAGGGTGCAGGCTGAAATGACACGGCAGGAAGTTGAAAGAGAAAAAGAAATGAAGCGGATAGCCAAAATGGAAGCCGATGCAAAAGCAAATGCAGAAAAAGAAAGGATACAATCGGAAATAGCTAAACAGGAAGCCATAAAAAAGCAGGAGGCTGAAAAAGAAAAAGCGATAAAAGCGCTGGCAAAAAAAGAAGCTGAAGCAAAAACATTGGCAGAAAAAGAAAAAGCCAGGGAAGAATATGCCAAACAACAAGCAACCAGGGCGCTTGAAATTGAAAAAGAAAATGCCCTAAAGCTGATGGCCAAACAACAGGCAGAGGCAAAAGCCAATGCTGAAAAACAACAAATAGCATTGGCCAAACAACAGCAAGCCGAAAAAGAGAAGGCTGATAATATTATGGCCAGGCAGGAAGCCGACGCCTTTGCCCAAAAGGAAAAAGAAACAGCAGCACTTGCTAAGCAGGAATTAAAACAGCAGCAGGAAATTGAAACAGCAAAAAAACTTTTAGCTAAGCAGCAGGCAGAAGTAATGGAGAAAGCCGAACCTAAACCAACCAATGTAAATTATTCGGCAGTTGCAGCATCTGCGGTAAAAGAACGAACAACCGTGTTACAACAAATGGTTACTTTTTCATCGGATAGCCTTCAACTATCATTGTATGATAATGGCGAAGTAGATGGAGATACAGTAAGTGTTTTAATGAATGGTGAGCTCATTCTTGCCAAACAGGGGCTTAGTACCATCGCAATTAAAAAAACTATTTATATTCCATCCGGTATGGACAAGGTAGAATTGGTAATGTATGCAGAGAGCCTGGGTTCTATACCTCCCAATACCGGCTTACTGGTGGTAAGAGATGGAAAAAGTTTATACGAAGTTCGTTTTAGCGGAGATCTGCAAAAAAATGCATCAATTGTATTTAACAGAAAGAAGGAGTAATATCTTTGCGGCATGCAGCAGGAAAATAATAATGATCAGCCGGTTTTATTAACCCAATACTCACATGGTGCTGGCTGTGGTTGTAAAATTTCTCCCAAAATATTAGATGAGATATTATTGAGCAATTTTGCCATGCCCGATAATGACAAACTGATTGTAGGCAATCACAGCAAGGATGATGCTGCGGTGTATGATCTTGATAATGGATTAGCCTTAATATCTACCACCGACTTTTTTATGCCCATTGTAGATGATCCTTACGAATTTGGAAGGATAGCATCTGCCAATGCCATCAGTGATGTATATGCCATGGGCGGCAAACCTATTTTGGCAATTGCTATTTTAGGATGGCCCATTAATATTTTACCGCCGGCTGTTGCACAAAAAGTAATAGAAGGAAGCAGGAGTATTTGTAAAGAAGCCGGTATTCCATTGGCAGGTGGCCATAGCATAGATTCACCTGAACCTATTTTTGGTTTAGCTGTAAATGGCCTGGTGTCTATCCAAAACATCAAGCAAAATAACCTGGCGCAGGAAGGAGATATCTTGTTTTTAACCAAACCTTTGGGTGTGGGTATTTTAACCACTGCGCAAAAAAAAGGATTGCTGCAGGAACATCATATTGGTGTGGCAGCCAGGCAAATGATGCAACTCAATAAAGTGGGAGAAGCATTGGGAAAAATTAAAGGAGTATCTGCCATGACAGATGTTACCGGTTTTGGCTTGCTTGGGCATTTGGTTGAAATGGCCGAAGGCAGCGGATTGAGCGCACAGATTGATTTTAAAAATGTACAACTGATAACAAAAGATTTGACCAATTATATCGATCAAAATTGTGTGCCCGGTGGCACCAACCGCAACTGGGATAGTTATGGTGAAAAGATAGGAACCGTAACGGATTATCAAAAGGCAATATTAGCCGACCCGCAAACAAGTGGCGGCTTATTGTTTAGTGTAAATGCAAATGCTGTGGAAGAAATTTTGCAAATTTTAAATTTATATGGCCTTGATCAATTTTCTACCCCCATTGGTAAAATAATAGCAAAGGAAAAAAAGAGCGTGATGGTTAATTAATAAACTGCTGTTGTATTAATAAAAATCTACAGTTATAAGTTTAATTTTTACCTGCATTATCATTTTTATGATAAGGCAGATGAAAAACTAATTTGAAATTATTTTATCAATAGCTGCAGCCAACTTGCGATCTTTTTCTGTAACCGTGTCGCCTTTATCATGGGTGCTCAGCCACATCTCTACTTTGTTATAAACATTGGTCCAAAGCGGGTGATGGTCCATTTTCTCTGCTGCAATAGCTACCCTTGTCATAAAAGCAAAAGCTTCAGAAAAATCTGCAAATTCAAATTTGCGGTGCAGTGTATTGTTTTCTTCTTTCCACATAATTTAATATTTAGGCATTATTTAATAAAATTAATTGGCCCACAGTTTAAATCAAATACCCTGCCCCTTAACTTACCAGGTTGTTTTATTTTAAACATTATTAAACCGGCTGAGGCATTTTATAACCAATGGCCTGCCATATTAAATTGATTTGCCTGTAGTTTTTATAAAGAATAAATTTAAAAGTATGGGGAGGAAATGAACGGATGGGTAAAATTTTTTACAGTATCAAATGCTGTTTGTTCTTTATTTTTTCATTGGTCATTTCATTTACCAACTGCACAGAGGGAATCAATTTAATAGATTGCAATAATGTATTGGTATCCTTTTTATCCAGTTCATCGCCTTTTATCAACCATAAAAAATCAAGGTGTTTAAATTCCGGCAACAGGTATTCGCCATCATGCTGGTTGTTGTATAACAAATGAAAAGTAGTAGAACCCGGCTCCAGGAATTCATAAACAGAAAAAAAATAGTTGCGGTTTTTTTTACGCAATTGTATTTCGAGGCTGTTGTTGATCCTGAAATTAAAACCCAGCTTTTGATTCACATGCCAGGTAAACAGGTAATCCTTTACCGGCGATACGATGCCCATGAGAAAACTATTCTCAAAAAACTCTTCCGCTAAACTTTCATTATCAATTTTAAGTTTCATAAAACAGTTCCCTTTGCCATATGTTCCGGGATCAGGGGAGCCTGGCTTTAAAAGGTCTAATTAAAATGTTGCAAATCATCCATGCAACGCAACGGGTAAAAATATTTTTAAAAAACTACGGGTAATATTAATTCCTGGTTGCCTCTTTTAAGTTTTACAGTGGTAGTTTGCCCTTTATCAAATTTACCCAAAGCTTTCATATAATTTTCTACATCGGGTATGGCATATTCGCCCAGTTGTAATATGATATCACCCTTAAGGATGCCCGCTTTTTCTGCAGGCTTTCCGCTACTTACTCCTTCCACAAAAATACCTGGTCCGGCAAAAGTATAGTCCAGCATTAATCCCATGGTTACTTTAAAACTGGTTCTGCCCATGGATACTTCCCTGGTTTTTGTAAAAGCCAGTTTCTCCTGATCATTGGTTGTGGTTAAAATATTTTTGATGTAAGCAATGATTTGCAGCATTCCATTGTAATTAATTTTTTCTTTATCATCCGTTGGTTTGTGATAATCGCTATGGGTACCTGTAAAGAAAAATAACACCGGGATATCTTTGCGATAAAAAGAGGTATGATCGCTCGGGCCGCTTCCACTGCTGTCTAATTTTATTCTTAAATAAGAGTGGTCCTGTTTAATCAGTTGCCCCCATGTAGGCGATGTACCGTAACCACCCACAGTAATGCTGCGGCTGCTGTCGTTCAACCTGCCCACCATATCCATATTAATCATATAGTTTACACTTTTGATAGGAATAGTGGCATGCTCTGTAAAATATTTAGATCCAAACAAACCTAACTCTTCGCCACTAAAAGCAATGAGCAGGTAATTGTATTTTTTAAGGTTTGATTTCTTTAACCATTTTGCCAGTTCAATCAATGAAGCAGTTCCGCTGGCATTATCATCTGCACCATTATGTATCATAGGAGTACTGCCGCTGTACATTGAATTTTTGTCTTCTCCATATCCTAAATGATCAAAATGTGCTCCCAATACAATGGTAGATGTTGCTTTATTATCTATATATCCCACCACATTATGACCGGTTCTTTTTTCTTTGCTGCTTGCTTCAAAAGCCTGCAGGTATGTTCCTGCATCGCCATAAGGCAGCAAGCCGGCTTTTTTAAATTTTTTGCTGATATATTCATAAGCAAGTTTTTCTCCTGCAGTTCCCGTACGTCTTCCTTCCAGCTTATCATTGGCAAGAAAACTCACCGATTTTTTTATCCGGCAAAGGCTCTTTTTATCTGCCCTGTTAGTAGACTGTGCATTGGCTGTGCTGGCAGCAAAAATGAGAATCAAAAAGAAGTATCGCATAAAATAGATTGATTAGGCGGCAAAGTTAAAGAACACAGGGCGTTAAAAAAGGTTTTAGTTTTCCGTTTTGCGTGTTTCATCTTTCTTAAATCGTAACTGCATTCAATTGGTTAATCATACTTTTGTGCCCTGTAAAAAACGGGTCTATATTATAATTAGTGAGTATAAACACAAACATAGCTTTAGTAGGAAATCCTAATAGTGGTAAAACTTCCCTTTTTAATGTGCTCACAGGCCTTAATCAAAAAGTGGGTAATTTTCCTGGTGTAACGGTAGATAAGAAAACAGGCCTGGCCCATATTTCTGATAACTGTAATGCAACGCTGATTGATTTGCCGGGCACCTATAGTTTGTATCCCCGGCGGGAAGATGAGTGGGTTTCTTATAAAGTATTGTTGAACCAGGATGTTCAGTTAAAACCTGATATAATATTACTTGTGGCAGATGCCAGTAACCTTAAAAGAAATTTATTATTCTGCACACAGATTATTGATCTTAAAATTCCGGTAATAATTGCCTTGAGCATGATGGACCTTGCCCGGCAAAAAGGAATTAAAATAGATATTCCAGGGTTGGAGAGGGAGCTGGGAGTTCCCATTATTGCTATTAATCCCCGAAAAAATAAAGGAATCACGGCTTTAAAAAAAGCGATTGAATTAACAATAGAAAAAGTTCAAAACATTCCAGCCCGCAGTTTCATCAATTCAGAAGCCTTTGCACCGGAAGCTATTCAGGAATTGAAAATGCTCTTTCCGGATATCAGCAGTTACAAGGCTATTCATTACCTGATAAACCACGAACATTTTTTGCTGAACAGCCAGGAACAGCATATGGTGGAATCCATTGAGCAAAAACATACATTTAATCCTACCCGCACGCAAGCCGAAGAGATCATGCAACGATATGCACGCATTAAGCAGATTATGCAGAATACGGTGGTTGAAGATGGTCCTTTGCAAAAATCACTCTTCACAGAAAAGCTGGATAATATTCTCATGCACCGTTTATGGGGTTATATTATAATGATTGTGGTGTTGTTTCTTTTGTTTCAGAGTATTTTTTGGCTGGCACAATATCCCATGGATGCTATTGAATGGAGTTTTGGAAAAATGGCCTCCTGGTTTTCGGATGTATTGCCCTTAGGATGGGCCAGTGATTTATTTGTGAATGGAATATTGGCAGGGCTTAGCGGGATACTGATTTTTATACCACAAATAATGATACTCTTTGGGTTGATCACCCTATTGGAAGATTCCGGATATATGGCCAGGATCAGTTTTCTTACAGATAAACTGATGCGCAAAGTTGGCCTAAATGGAAAAAGCGTAATGCCCATGATAAGCGGATTTGCCTGTGCGGTGCCGGCTATTATGAGCGCCCGCAATATTGAGAATGCCAAAGAGCGGTTGCTTACTATAATGATAACGCCGCTTATGAGTTGCAGTGCAAGGCTGCCGGTGTACACTATTTTAATTGCACTGGTAATTCCCAATACATTTTATCTTGGGTTTATGAGCCTGCAGGGACTGGTAATGATGGCGCTGTATATGATGGGTACTGTAATGGCCCTTATTGTGGCCTGGGTGATGAAGTGGTTTATTAAAAGTAAAGAACGCAGTTTTTTTATATTGGAGTTACCTGTATATCGCAGCCCCCGCTGGAAAAATGCACTGGTAACAATGATAGAAAAAGCAAAAATATTTGTTAGGGATGCCGGAAAAATAATCATGATCATCAGCCTGCTGTTGTGGGCTTTGAGCAGTTACGGACCTACAGAAAAAATGAAGGCTGTTGCCAATAAATATGATGCAATGCAAATAGCCAATCCCGGCAATACAGTAGAAATAAGCAAGCTGCGAAAAACAGCAGAACTGCAAAATTCTTATGCAGGTATTTTGGGCAAAAGCATAGAACCTGCCATAGCGCCGCTGGGGTTTGACTGGAAAATCGGGATTGCGCTCATCACATCTTTTGCAGCCCGTGAAGTTTTTGTGGGTACCATGGCCACGTTGTATAGTGTGGGGGAAAATGAAAACGAAAGTACGCTTCGCCAAAAAATGGCTGCTGCCGTAAGGCCCGATGGTACCAAAGTTTATAACCTTGCCACCGGTTTATCTCTCCTGATGTTTTATGTATTGGCTATGCAATGTATGAGTACATTGGCAGTGGTAAAAAGAGAAACCCGCAGTTGGAAATGGCCCGCTATTCAGTTTATATATATGACAGTGCTGGCTTATGGAATGAGCTGGCTGGTTTATGTGCTGTTTAAATAAAAAAGCATAGAACAACTCAATAAAATAAAATTTACCCCATTTTCCCATTTATAAAAGCATGGGTTTATTAGTAATTCATATTACAAATCATGCTTTTTTGTTTTGTATATTCGTAAAGAAAAAATAGATTTCCGAATCATAATTATGAAACAGATTACAATAAGAATACCCGATAATCAACTCTCTTTTATGATGGAGCTATTGCAAAAACTAAATTTTGTAAAGGCCGATATTTCTAAAACGGAGGATAACCAAATATTTATGCTAAATGAAGATCAGTTGACAATGATTGAAACTGAAAGACAAAAAGCAAAAGATACCCCTGATTATTTATTAAACTGGGATGATGTAAAAGATACCTTATAATAACATGATGGACTTTCGGATAAAAATTACTCCAACTGCATTACAGGATATCCGGGGTGCTGCTAAATATTACAATAAAAAACAACAGGGCCTTGGCAAAAAATTTTCTTTATCCATAGATGCTGTTATTTCTGAATTAAAAACAACTCCTGCTTCAGGATCATTTATGTATGAAGAAGTAAGGTATAGGGTTATTAAAAAGTTTCCCTACATCATTTTATATGAAGTAATGCTAAATAATATTATTATAGTTTATCGCATTTTTAATACAAGTCAAAATCCTTTTTGGGAAAAAGAAAACAAATAACCGGCTTTTTAGAACCGGTTCCCATTTTAAATTTCTCAAATCTTCCCGACATTGCAAGTTTGAAGTGGGCTTCTACCAATCTACCGAATACCTGATATTATTTAATACCTGCGGATATAATTTTTTGTATAACTCCTCCAAAACCATCTCTCTTCTTGGGGTATAAAAATTATTGTTATTAATCAATTGCCAATCCTGTGAATCCAGTGCCCTGCTGTCTCCGGAGTAAGAAGCCCTTTCTTCCTGCCAGCGATAGTCTTCCCTGAAATTTCTACTGCTGATTGTTCTTTGAGAAACGACATCTCTAATAAGCACATCCATATCAGCATGTGCTGTAAAGCTCATTCGGGTAATGTTTACGGTTGCGTACACTGTTTGATAAACAGGTTTACCGGAAGTATCTGTCCCTTTTTGAATTTGTGCACTCCTGTTTCTACGATAAGTATAACTGTTGGGCTGAGGCAGATCCATGTTTCTTAATCTTAAATCTACAATCCAGTCAGGCTGCACATCTGCTCTTTGTGCTTCCCAGTCGCTATAAAATCTAGCTGCATAATTGCTGTTATTATTGTTATAGGCAAGATCCCTTACCAGTGTGCGCTGAAAATATTCATTACTGTAATTTAATCCCGAACTACCCCAGCCGCTGTTTGAGAAAAAGCTATTGTCCTGCACGGGGTTGATCACTACATCTACGATAGCGCTTTCATATGCTTCATTTATTTTGGTTTGCACATCTTTGTATCCTGCAATATATTTATCAGATTTCTTAAAATAGCTATAAGCTTTTTTTGCATTTTCTCTTCCGGTTTTTGAAAGAAATAATGCTGCAGTAGTATAGTACTCTTCTGCTGCGCCCTGTTTGGTTTCCAGTAATTGTGTGCTAAAGTTTTCGGGGGTTACCAATTTAAATGCAGCGGTAGAATTTATTATAGCGTTATAGGCCTCCTGCAAATCATTGTATTCGCCAATAATTTTATCCCAACGGGCCAGGTCATTGCTTGTTTGAAAATTTTTAATTTTTGCCAGGTGGCTATTTAAAATATTAGTATATAAAATTTTAATGGCCTGCGTGGCCTGCTCATCACCCTCATTTTTATTAAGCTTTTTTACAGCATCCAATAAAGCCTTGTCTTCGTCGCTTCTTTCCAGGTAAGTTTTACTGCTTCCGCAGGCACTGAGCATTAAAGCAAGCAACATGATTTGTAAAATATGTTTCATGGCGTGAGGTTTTATATAAATGATTGTTCAAAGCAAGGTCCATTTTTTTTGTTTGCGATAATAAATCTATTTGTTACATATTATTTAACACGATGTATAAGAGGGTTATAATATAATACCGCTTATCAAATCTATTTACCATTTATATCAAATTTAAAAATTTATTTAAGCATCATTATTCGCCCAAAGCTAATACCACACTAAGTTTTGTTAATAACCTACATCTATAGACCTGCCAGTACTTTAAAATAAATGGTATTATGTGTTGCATAGTACTAAAAAGATATTATCTTTGTTATGTCAAAGGGACGGAGGGCAAAAGGAAAAGGCAAAAAACGGGTTCCGGAATCCACAAAGGCCACTACCAAATCTCACTAACTTTTGAAAAGTATAGCCATGAATAAATAATTTTTCGAAAAGATCCTGGCTGCTTTCTCTCCTGCAGGAGAGAAAGTGACGGGGTAAAAACTGAAAGCCATGAACATTGATAACACAGCAAGCCAGATGCGCAAAGGGGTATTGGAGTTTTGCATTTTATCGGTAATAAAACAAGGAGAAGCTTATCCTTCAGATATTATTGACAAAATGAAAGCAGCCAATCTGAATATTTTTGAGGGTACGCTTTATCCCCTGCTGACCAGACTCAAAAATGCAGAACTGCTCACTTACAGGTGGGTAGAAAGCAACAGTGGGCCGCCAAGAAAATATTTTTTGCTCACCGAAAAGGGTGACAAATTTTACCATGAACTGGAAGCCACCTGGAACGAGTTGGCCAATGCGGTGCAGGCGCTCACAACAAAGCCATAAAAAATAACTCAACTGCCAAAATAAAGTATAGCCATGCTTTTTTGGTACAACTTCAACAAACCGAAACAACATTTAGCCATGATTTTTAACCATTAAGGTTGCAAATCAGACAAAAAAACACAATTATTACGTCATGAAACAGGTAATAAACATCAACTTCCAGGGGCAGGTAGTTCCTATAGAAGTTACAGCCTTTGATATATTAAAAAAATATACCGACAGTTTAAACAGGTATTTTGCTAACGAAGAAGGCAAAGAAGAAATCATCAATGATATTGAAAACCGTATCGGGGAGCTTTTCCAGGAGCGGCTAAAAAAAGGAGCCACCTGTATAACTGAAGATGATGTGAATGCCATCATCAAAAGTATGGGCCGTCCGGAAGATTTTGAATCGGAAGATTCAGGTACCGTAAATGCTGATGCAAAAGCAACGGGTAATAATTACTCAGACGAAACGGCCTTTAAATCTTCTGTTACAGGTAATAGAAGACTCTACCGCAGCGAAAATGAGAAAGTAATTGGTGGCGTTTGTAGCGGTCTTGCCAATTATTTTGGAATGGATGTAGTAATAGTACGTGTCATTTTTATAGTACTGTTTGGTGCATTATTTCTTCCATACCTCATCTTATGGATAGCCGTACCAAGCTCTGCCTCTATTGTAATAGGCAGTACCCGCAAAAAATTGTACAGGGATACAGATGATAAGATTATTGCAGGTGTGTGCAGCGGTATTGCCAATTATTTTGGAATAAATGTATGGATACCCAGGGTTTTATTTTTGCTGCCGTTTTTAAGTTTTATTTCCCGTTGGAGTAATTGGGATGCTTTTCCTGATTTTTTCAGTTTTAGTTTTAGCCCCGGTGCATTAATCATCTATATCATATTATGGCTGGTAATTCCGGAAGCTACCACCACCTCAGAAAAGCTGGAGATGAAAGGTGAAAAAGTAGATATGAATACAATCAAAAATTCTGTAATGGAAGAAATGAAGGGAATGCAGCAAAGAGCAGAAAAATTTGGTAGCGAGGCAAAAACATTTGCAGAAGAAAAAGGAAAAGTAATGGGTGCAGAAATAGCTCCTTTGGTAAGGCGAACAGGCAGATCTCTTGGAGATGTAATCGTGCTGCTGATTAAAATATTTGCCTACTTTATTATTGGCTGTTTAGCATTTGCTTTTATTGCAGCATTGTTTGGTTTTGGTATTGTTTCTATAGGAATGTTTCCTGTTAAAGATTTTGTATTAACAGAAGGATGGCAGAATGTATTTGCATGGGGTACTTTAATATTTTTTATTGCAGTTCCTATTATAGGTGTTATTACCTGGATCATTCGCAGGCTGGCAAAAATAAAAACCAACCGTAAATTAATGCGCTCTTCATTTATAGCTATGTGGCTGTTGGGTATCATTTGCTTTATAGGTTTAATAATCTCTGTAGGAAAAGATTTTCGCAGCACCAGTACCATCAACGAAGAAGCCATCACACTCAGCAACCCTGCAGCTAATAAACTGGAGATTACCACCCTGGCACCGGAAAAAAAATACTATCGTAACCAGTGGTTTAGAATGGAACCTTTTTCTGCCATTGAAGATGATACAGCTTATGTAGGAAATGTAAAAATCCACATTGTAAAATCCTCTAATGATAGTTTTAAAGTTACTATGCTTAGGCTTGCCAACGGACGCAACAGGCGCACCGCAGATACAATGGCTTCCACCATTCAGTTTAATGCTTACCAGGCAGATTCTTTGCTGGTAATTGACAGGGGAATCCAGATAAACAAAACCAATAAATTTAGAAATCAAAGAGTAATCATGACCATTTATGTGCCCGTGGGAAAACAAATAAAGATAAATGAGAATGTAGGCTGGGGTAACCAAATAGAGGTAAATGGACCATGGAACAACGATTGGAACCTGGAAATGGATGATGTAGAACAGGGATGGAACAATGGCGTGGATTATATTATGAAAGAAGATGGTTTGTATAACCTGGAGGGCGATGCCGCAGATGAGTGGAAACAGGATAAAAAAGTGAACATCAACAACGGGGGTATTGATATTAAAGATGGCAAAACCAGGGTAAGGATAAACGAAAATGGGATACAAATTGAAGACAACAATGATGAAAATTACCGCTACGAAAATGAGCGTCATCAAAAAACCATTGACTCTATCAAAGTAAAATTAGAATCAAATCAACAGCGGGTAAAAGATTCTTTGCAAAAAGCAAAAGAAAAAATAGAAAGTGAACTGAAAAAGATAGATAACAAGCAACCAGGTACTACAGCAAAAGCAGATAACAACCAGTTTGTATTACCTGTGTATAACCCGATGATGTTGTTGATAAACAAATAAAGAAGTTTCAATAGTTGAGTTGAAGTTGAAGCAACGAAAAATCCTGCCGCAAGGCGGGGTTTTTTGTATGTGCAAAAGCAATAGAAAACTTATTGGTCATATGATTTATATCAATGTCCTTTTTAGTTTAATTCTTTCTGCGGCTTTTTATTTTACATTTGCAGCCTGTTTGTTCATCTACAATTAAAATTTTTTATTCATGAAAAGTACTCCCTTTACTAAAAAGCACATTGCCCTTGGCGCTAAAATGGCCGAATTTGCAGGCTTTAATATGCCCATTTCTTACACAGGCATTAATGACGAACATGCTGCAGTGAGAAACAATGCTGGTGTTTTTGATGTGAGCCACATGGGAGAATTTATGCTCAAGGGCAAAGGAGCCCTGGAATTAATTCAAAGAATCACCAGTAATGATGCTTCTAAATTAACCAATGGCAAAGCACAATACAGTTGCCTGCCAAACAATGAAGGCGGTATTGTAGATGACCTGCTGGTTTATTGTATAAAGGAAAATGAAACCTATATGCTGGTAGTAAATGCCGGTAATATTGATAAGGACTGGAAATGGGTTTCTGACCACAACACAGCAAAAGTAGAGATGCATAACATCTCCGATAAAACCTGCCTGCTGGCCATACAGGGACCAAATGCCACCAAAATATTACAGCCCCTAACGGAGATGGATATCCTGAATTTGAAATATTACACTTTCACTAAAGGAACATTTGCCGGGGTAGAAAATGTGCTGGTAAGTGCAACGGGTTATACAGGAGCCGGCGGAATAGAAATATATTTTGAAGATACAGATGGGGCAGCCGACATTATTTGGGATGCCATTTTTAATGCAGGTGCAGCACAGGGAATAAAGCCTATTGGCCTTGGCGCAAGAGATACATTAAGGTTGGAAATGGGTTTTTGTTTATATGGCAATGATATAGATGATACCACTTCACCTATTGAAGCGGGGCTGGGATGGATCACCAAGTTTACCAAAGACTTTACCTCAAAGGCTATTTTTGAAAAGCAAAAAGCAGATGGCCCGGCAAAAAAACTGGTAGGTTTTCAAATGATTGAAAAAGGAATTGCCCGACACGATTACGAGATCAAAGATTTTGAAGGAGTGGTTATTGGCAGGGTAACATCAGGAACACAGGCGCCCAGTTTGGGCAAAGCTATTGGTATGGGCTATGTAGAAAAAAAGTATGCAGCCATCGGGTCTGAAATATTTGTTTCTATACGCAATACTTTATTAAAAGCAGAGGTGGTAAAAATTCCTTTTGTATAACTTTTATTAATACCATTCTTTGGCAGAAATAAATATTTCAACTCAAATTAACGCACCAATAGAAATTGTTTTTGACCTTAGCCGTAGTATTGACCTTCACCTCATTTCTACCGGCAAAACCGGCGAAAAAGCAGTTGCAGGCGTTACTGCAGAATTGATAAGTTTGGATGAAACCGTTACCTGGGAGGCAAGGCATCTTTTTAAAACAAGGCTTTTTACATCCCGGATAACCGCCATGCAACCGCCTTTTTATTTTATGGATGAAATGCAAAAAGGGGATTTTAAAAAATTTAAACACGAACACTTTTTTCAAAAAAATGAAAGCGGTACTTTGATGAAAGATAAGATACTGCTTCAGTCGCCCTTTGGCTTGATAGGAAAACTGGCTGATACTATTTTCTTAAAAAATTATATCAAACATTTTTTGATAGAAAGAAATGAAGTGATAAAACAATACGCTGAAACAGCACAATGGAAAAAAATTCTAAAAAGCTCATGACTAAAAATACCAACCCATCTTTATTTACCTGTCTATCTCCTGCTTTGCTGCAATTATATGATGTGAGCAACAGTATAGTTGTTATTATAGATGTGCTGAGAGCTACCAGCACCATTGCTACAGCATTGCACAACGGGGCCAAAGCCATTGTGCCGGTAGATAGTGTGGCAGAATGCATTCGTATAGGCAAACAGATTGACGCAATTACTGCCGGAGAAAGAGACGGACAGGTGGCAGAAGGTTTGCAATACGGCAATTCTCCATTTGAATATCCTGCATCTTTTGTAAAAGGAAAAACAGTGGTGTTAACTACTACCAATGGAACTAAATTACTCCACATGGCGCTGGACAAAGGTGCCAAAGAAATCATTACCGGATCTTTTGCCAACCTTGATGCAGTGTGCCAATACCTGCTAAAAATGAACCAGCCGGTTTTGCTGGCTTGTGCCGCATGGAAGGACAAGATAAATATAGAAGATACACTTTTTGCCGGAGCAGTTATTGATGTTATTCAAGCGCATTTTAATATTCAATGTGATTCTTCCCAAATAGCTCATACCATGTATAAGGCTGCCAGGGAAGATATGTATGAATTTATGAAAACGCACAACGCATCCCATTACCACCGGCTTACCAATTTTGGGCTCGAAAAAGATATCAGGTATTGTCTGACTCCCAATAGTGCAAATGTATTGACCACTTACAAAGAAGGAAAATTATTGAGTTCGGTCCTTTAAGATAAAACCCGGCCACACTATTCATTTTATTTTTTTAAAAAGAAATTATATTGCAAATTGCTGTGCAGGCTTGTTCAGCTTTTAACAACATTTTCTTAACAAACTTTTCATTTCATCACCAAGGCTCATTTTTTTTCCTTTACTTTTGCAAATTGCCCTTTTCTGAACAGCTAAGGCGAGCCGCTCACTAATACCACTAGGTGCAATCAAACTGTAAAATTAAATTATTTCAAATTGGCATTACCGCACCTTATCAAGCATGTTTATAATAATGGTACTGATGAAGTAATTCGTCGTGGAAAAAAAATTCATGCACTGGGATATGTAGAAATGGTTGAACATGATGAGCTCATGGGCACCATTGTGTTTAGGGTTAAAGATGATGTGTACAATACTTTTTATAAAGTATATATTCAGAAGTATGCCGATGCAAAACTAATTTCCCTTCGCTGCACCTGCCCATATAACCTGGGCGAAATATGCCGGCACGAATCGGCCGCATTGTTTCGGCTGCAGGATATGGTAGATAAAAATATGCTGATGAGCAGTGCTATCCAGTACAATCAGCGGCATACCGTAACCAAAATGAAACATATTGATCTTAAAATGATCAAAATGCTTTCTTCGCCGGCTATTTACCAGGAAGCAGAAACCATATTGAGGGCCACCAAAGCTACCATCATAAAAGCCGCTGATGAAAGAGTAGAGGCAGAACTGGTATATAACGGTGAACATTATCCGCTGGTAATACAAAAAAACGACGAAAGAAATTTTGACACCTCCTGCAGTTGCAGCGAAGCCATGCATCCATTGTGCGAGCATAAGACCATGTTGTTTCTTCAATTGCTCAATGCCTTTGGCCCCGCTTATTTTGACACTATCCGCAACCTGGATAAAGAAAAAAATAAGCTCTTGCAAATTTATGGCTACAGCCTGCAGGATGATCTTGCCGGAAAATTTGAATTCATATACAAAGAAGGAAAGCCTTTTTTAAAACTGCTGGATACTTCTATAAAACGGGTAGCAGCCCCTGCACCCGTAAGCTCCTACACACAGGCACCGGTTGTGATGACCGAAACGCCGGAAGAAGAAGTGAAAACTGTGAACGAAAAAAATATTCGCCTGGGACTGGTTTTTAATTTTAATGCAAAAACATATCCGGGGTTTACGCTGGATAACCTGCAGGGTGAAGGAGATGATGAAAACAGGAAATACATTGGCAAAACTGAAAAACTTGATTTGACCAAGTTTGTAAATAATGCCGTTTTTAATGATGCGGATAAACAACTTTTTCAGCAAACAAGAAAACTGCAGGAATCGGAAGTAAATAAATACCTCAACCGCAATTCTCCCTTTAGTGGCATCTGGGAAAATATTATTCAAACAGAAGGCGACGATTTACCCGAAGAAACAAAAGCACTTATTACAGAATATCTTCATCCCAAGCTAAAAAAAGTTTTTGAAGAACAGGCAGCCAATCCATATGTATTTATATTGCCATTTACCAAAACATTCAGAACGGCCAACCTCGTAAAAATAGAACTGAGCGATGATTTTATTTCTCCGGTTTTCAAAGTAATTGCCAACTACAATCACTTTGAAATTGTGTGTATGGTAAAATTACATGGAGAATTAATTCCTTTTAGCCAAAACGAATGCAACAGCAGCCTGCTGTTTATGTATGAGGGAACGCTTTACTTATGGAAAAAACCAGAAGATGTGTTGCAGGCCGAAAAATTTATCAAAGACGGAAACATACAACTGAGCAAAACCAACTGGGCAGAAAAAATGCAGAAAGTGATTCTGCCACTTACCAAAGAATACCAGGTAGAATTTGATAAAAGTCTTATCACAGAAATAAAAGATACCACACCGGATGTAAAACTGATGTTGCAGGAAAAAGGCGATTACCTTTTATTTCAACCCATTTTTAATTACAGCGGTTATGAAACAAGGCTTACCGATAAAGCCACTTTAACCATTCCGGATGGCGATAAATTATTGGTGATTCATAGAAATACAGAAGCCGAACAGGCATTTATTACCAGGCTGGATACCTTGCACACAATGTTCGTAAACCAGGTAGATAGTGGCAGCCTTGCACTTAGAGGTGCAGATGTGCTGCGCAATAACTGGTTCTTTTTATTTGTTGATGCAATGAAGGAAATGAAAATTCCTGTATTTGGTTTTGAAGCTTTGAAAAATTTCCGCTTTAACACAGCAAGGCCCACAACCCATATCCATGTGAGCAGTGGCCTTGATTGGTTTGATGCCAAGGTAGAAATTGAGTTTGGAAAAGAGCGGGTAGGCATTGCCGATATTAAAAAGGCGCTGGCCGGCAAGCAGTCTTTTGTGCAACTGGGCGATGGAACTTTGGGTATACTGCCCGATGAGTGGCTGAAAAAATACGCCCTCCTGTTTAAAGTAGGCGATGGAAGATCTGACAAATTAAGGCTGAGCAAATATCACATGAGTGTGATAGATGAGTTATACGAAAACAGGGATGAAACCGAGCTTAGTTTTGCACTGGATGAAAAGTACGAACGCTTAAAAGAATTTAAAAATATACCGGAGATAGCAGCTCCTGCAGAAGTGGCGCATATCCTGCGTCCCTACCAGTTGTCAGGCTTTCAATGGCTCAGCTACCTCAATGATGTAGGCTGGGGTGGTATTTTGGCTGATGATATGGGTTTGGGTAAAACTGTGCAGGCACTTACCATGCTGGATTATTATAAAACCACCAACGGTGGCCTCAAAGCCATTGTGGTTTGTCCAACCACGCTTATTTACAACTGGCAAAATGAGGTAATGAAATTTACCCCGTCGCTCACTTATCATATTCATCATGGCAGCGCAAGAAGCCGTAATGCAGAAGAAATGGGTAAGCATAATATCATCATCACCACTTATGGTACTCTGAGAAGTGATATACAACTGCTGCTTAAAATAACTTTCGATTATGTAATTTTAGATGAGAGTCAGGCCATTAAAAACCCTTCTTCTAAAGTAACCAAGGCGGCTTCCCTGCTGAATGCCAAAAACAGGGTATGCATGAGCGGTACACCCCTGCAGAATAATACCTTCGATATTTTTGCACAGATGAATTTCTTAAATCCCGGCTTATTGGGAAGTATGGAATTTTTTAGAAACGAATTTGCTACACCCATAGATAAGTTTGGCGAGCAGGAGCAAAAAGATCATTTGCGTAAATTATTATTTCCGTTCATATTACGCAGAACCAAAGAACAGGTAGCCAAAGACCTGCCCGAAAAAACAGAAACTATCCTGTTTTGCGAAATGGAAAAAGAGCAGCGTAAAATATACGACGCCTACCGCAACAGTTACCGGGATAAAATTATGGGTACCATCGACGACCAGGGAATTGGCAAATCTCAACTCACCATTTTGCAGGGCCTCATGAAGCTCAGGCAAATTTGCGATAGCCCGGCTATATTAAATGAAGAAGAAAAATACCCCAACCATTCTATTAAACTGGATGAGTTAACAAGGGAGATATCTGAAAATATTGGCGATCATAAAGCACTGATATTTTCGCAGTTTTTAGGTATGCTTGCCCTTGTAAAAGCAAAGCTGACAGAGCAGAATATTCCTTTTGAGTATTTTGACGGCAGCACATCAGCCCCCGACAGGGAAAAAGCGATTCAGAATTTTCAAAATAATGATGAGTGCAGGGTATTCCTCATATCCCTAAAAGCAGGTGGTGTGGGATTAAACCTCACAGCCGCCGATTATGTATATATCGTAGACCCATGGTGGAACCCCGCCGTAGAACAACAGGCCATTGACCGTACGCACCGTATTGGGCAAACGAAAAATATTTTTGCCTACCGTATGATTTGTATAGATACGATTGAGGATAAAATATTGCAATTGCAGGAACGTAAAAAAATCCTGGCAAGAGAACTCATTACCGATGATAACGGTTTTGTAAAAGCTTTGAGCAAGGCAGATGTGGAGTATTTGTTTAGTTAGCAGCAACCAACTCATGATAACATTTTATAGCGCAAAACAAATTGCGCATTTTTATACAATTTATGCAGTGGCTGATTTTTTGTGGACCAACAAGACATAAAAAAACCCTTAAGCCGAAAGACCAAAGGGTTAAGAATTTGAATGACAGGCTGGGTTAAGATGCAATAAAGTTCTTTAACCTTTGAAACTCTCTGCCGGAATCATGAAAGAACAGGCTGTTGAAGAGCACTGTAATGGATTTGGCGAAAGCTGCAAGCGTTAGTTGATTTGGTTCATTTCTTTTCATATAATTGGATTTTAAAGAGGACTATAAAGATATTATCAGTAAAAGTCTGTATCAAGAGTGGATTTGCGGAATTTTTTCCATCGTAAATTCCGTACAAAAACAGTGTTATCCCATCCTGGCGCTTCTGCCTTTCTTGAAACGGTCCGTTTTTTTGTAATGTCGTATGGGGTATATATCCGGCTGCTGCATTAATTTATTGATAAAGGTTTTTACCAGGAACAATACAGGATGCAGGCTGTAATTTTTTGAATTATGATTCATATTGGAGATTTGTATTATCTCTAACGAATATGGTAGGTAATTATTGTATTAGCCGGTTCAGTTTACCTGCACTTGTATATAAAAATGGGTAAAAATATTATTTCTTAAAACCATGGTTTAATTATTTCCGTAAGTAGTGAACACTTAAATTAACTAACATTATTAATTAAATTAACATGAAAAAGAATCTTTTGTCTCTTGTAATGATTGCCGCAGTTTGCACTGCAACGTTTTCTGCCTGTAACGAAACTTCAAAAGAAACGATGAGCTCTGTAACAGACACAACAATGACTACGATGCCCGCAGAAACTACAATGCCCCAGGAAAGTGGAGTAATGGTAGGTGGTGCCAATATGGTTCCGTCAAAAAATATTGTAGAAAATGCCGCAGGATCTGCAGATCATACAACCCTGGTAGCAGCAGTAACTGCAGCAGGTTTAGGGGAAACATTAAGTGGCGCCGGACCTTTTACAGTATTTGCTCCAACTAACGAAGCTTTTGCAAAATTACCAGCCGGTACCGTAGACAAGCTGCTGAAACCAGAAATGAAAGCTGACCTTAAAAGCGTACTTACTTACCATGTTGTGCCAGGTACATTAAAAGCAGCTGACTTAAAAGATGGCCAAAAATTGAAAACCGTACAGGGAAAAGAATTGACTGTATCTATCAAAGACGGTAAAGTAATGATCGATGGCGCTACTGTAACTATTGCAGACGTAATATCCAGCAATGGAGTTACCCATGTAATTGATGCTGTTTTAATGCCTAAAAAATAATTGTATAAAAAATTGTTTGTTTTGGTTTTTTAGAAAGCTGTCTTTATAGGCAGCTTTCTTTATTTGTATGCTGCTACTTTTCTGCAGCATTTTTGGTTCTTTAAAAAGTATTAATTTTTTGGCAGGCTAACCGTTTATGATCCCGGCAATTAAATTTGTTTAAATACGTATGTTGGTTCACAAAAGATTTTTACATTCACGCAATGAAATCTTTATTATTTACACTGTTCTACTTTTTGTGCTCTGCAGCTTTTGCACAAAATGATTATTTTATGCTCGTGGGCACCTACACATCCGGCACCAGCCATGGGGTATATGTGTATGACTTCAATACTTCCAATGCCGATGCCAGGATAACCGATTCTGTAAAAATTGCCAACCCATCTTACCTGGCTATTTCGCCCAATAAAAAATTTGTATATGCCGTGAGCGAAGCTGCCGATGCTAAAAATAAAGGAGGCAGTATTGCATCCTTTTCCTTTAATAATATTACAGGTGCGCTCAATCTATTAAACCAGCAACCTTCTAATGGTAATAACCCCTGTTATGTTTCGGCAGATAAAAGCGGGCGCTGGGTAATTGCAGGAAATTACAGCAGCGGAACGCTGGCAGTATTGCCTGTTTTTAAAAATGGGTTTTTAGATGCTCCCATCACTACCATTCAGCATACCGGGCAGAGTGTAAAAGCCGACCGGCAAAAAAGCCCTCATGTGCATTCGACGGTATTATCGCCCGACAATAAATTTCTCTTTGTGCCAGACCTTGGAATAGATAAAGTAATGATTTATCGTTTTGATAAACGCAGTGGCGCCCTTACTGCCGCAGCACAGCCTTTTGTATCTGCAAAACCAGGATCAGGCCCCAGGCATTTTGATTTTCATCCCAATAAAAAATATGCTTACCTGGTGGAAGAATTAACAGGCACTGTGGCTGCATACCGTTACCATTCAAAAAAGGAGGAGCTCACTTTAATTCAAAATATTTCTACCGTGCCGGAAAATTTTACAGCTTTTGCAGGTAGCGCAGATATTCATGTATCACCGGATGGTAAATATTTATATGCATCCAATAGGGGCGAATCCAATACCATTGCTATTTTTTCCATTGATAAAAAAACAGGCCTGCTCACATCTGTGGGCCATCAATCTACCATGGGCAAAACGCCCCGCAATTTTAATTTTGACCCCACCGGCAACTGGCTGCTCGTAGCCAACCAAAACAGCGATGAAATTGTAATATTTAAAATAGATAAAAAAACAGGTCTGCTTACTGATACCGGAAAAAGAATAAGCGTGAGTAAACCGGTATGTATTAAATGGATCAGGAAGGCATAGAAGGTTTTTATTTATAATTGCGATCAGCCAAAATGAAAAGTTCAATCAAAATTATTACACGGCAATTTTAAAAAGGATTAACGAATATTTGGCAGCAGCAAATGCAGAGAAAATAAAAAATAAGCTCTTCTAAAAAGCTAATTTATTGTAGTCTTCTTCGCTAAAATATTCATGAATCAGCAAAGGGTGACAGCTTTAAACATTTATCTGAAGTTAAAAGTACTATATATTGTTTCCTAATATTTACTTAAACCGTTTCATGAAAAAGATGTGCTCTTTATTCATCTTCCTGTTTTTTTCAATATCAAATTTTGCTCAAACAGCAAATGAAACAGATCTTTTAAATGCCATAAAGGGAAACGTTTTTAATACCGTAAAACAGCTTGTAGAGAAAGGCGCAAATATAAACGCAACAGACAGCAATCATGCCTCCATGCTAATGTGGGCAGTGTATAAATCCGATTTGCAAATGGTTCAATACCTGGTAAGCAAAGGAGCAAACGCAAAAACCAAAGGAGTCATTTACCTGGATCAAGAAAGAACCGGGTATTACGGAAGCCTTGTAGGATTGGCGGCAGCTGAAGGGAAGGTGGATGTTTTAAAATTTCTGATAGAGGATTGTAAAGTTAATATTGAAGACAAAGAGTACGATCCTGAAACCAACACGGAAAGCGGCTGGACAGCTTTGCAATGGGCTGCATCAAAAGGAAATATAAGCACCCTAAAATACCTGGTAGAAAAAGGCGCTGACATTAATGCAAATCATACAATAGACAAAGGCACTCCCCTTTTTTATGCAGTGCAAAGCAATAGCGTGGAAGCATGCCGCTTGCTGATAGAAAAAGGGGCCGACATAAACGCTGCAACCAATGAGGGCATAACGCCATTGATGTTGGCTGTTTTTAACAACAACCTTGAACTATGCATTTTGCTTTGGCAAAATAAAGCAGCATTTAATTTAAAAAATACAGGCGGAAAAACAGCCTCCAATATTGCTATAGAAAAAGAATATTCCCGGATATCTGATTTCTTAAAAAAGCCGGATGATTTTAAAAATTTACAAAACAAGCTTTATTGGAGCGATCTGAACTCGCAGGTAATAGAACTTTATAGCGGCAAAGAATTTGAAAAAGCAATACCCCTTGCCATGCAGGCTGTAGAAGCAGCTAAAATAGAATTTGGCGAAAACAGCATGAACTATGCCACCGCATTAAACAACCTTGCTGCATTGCACAAGAGTATGGCTGTGTATGAAAAAGCATTGCCGCTTTACCTGCAGGTTAAAGCAATAAAGAAAAAAACAGTGGGAGCACTTCATCCCGACTATGCTGCAACACTTGCAGAACTGGGCTCTGTTTACTTTAAAATGAACAGTTATAAAAATGCTGAAGCCTGTTATGTAGCATTGGCTGATTATTATAAAACACAAACCGGTTCACATTCTGCTGAATATGCAAGGCAATTAAATTACCTGGGGCTAATTTATTCCGCAATAGATAGCGCCGGTAAGGCAGCGGCCTGTTATGAGAATGCAGTTGCCATTATGAGAAACAACAATACTGATGAGTATTTTTTTGAGGCTGTTTTGTATAACCTGGCAAATTTTTATGACAAGCAAAAAAAATATGAACAGGCAGAGCCGCTCTTTATTGAACTCGTAAGGGTGCAAAAAAAATTATATGGCAGCAATAGCCAGGATTATATAAAAAGTATTGAAAGCCTGGCCTTCCTCTTTAGAAAAAATATTAAATACAAAGAAGCGGTGCTGCTGCGCCAGGAAGCGGCAGCATATTATAGAAAAAATGGAACGGGCACTTTGCAATATTCCAACGCTATCAGCAACCTGGCAGTTTTGTATAATGACATGGGGTTTTATGCCGAAGCAGAAACGTATTACCTGCAAGCCATAGAAATTGATAAAGCTATTTTAGGAGAAAATCACCCCGGTTATGCAACTGATTTGTATAACCTTTCTGCAGTGTATAAAAATATAGGGCAACCCCAAAATGCTGCTGTTTTATTGAACCAGGCAAAAGATATACGCAAAAAAGCTTTGGGAGATA
>JBBRFX010000041.1:0-25302 GCA_038241275.1 Chitinophagales bacterium | reverse complement strand
CGGGCATATTGATTTTCTACTTTGTATTCTCCTTTCTCCAGTTGTTGTATTGTCATTAAAATGCCCTGCAATAAATCTACGGGTTCAAAACCGGTGATCACAATGGGCGTTTTATATTTTTCTGCCACAGGATAATATTCTTCTATGCCCATGATGGTGCAAACATGCCCCGCGGCTAAAAATGCATCAATGGTATTTTCTTTATCGCTTAAAATAGCTTCCATAGCAGGTGGCACCAATACATGAGAAGCCAAAATGCTGTAATTGTTTATTCCCAGTTTATGGGCATGAACCACACTCAATGCATTGGCTGGTGCTGTGGTTTCAAATCCTACAGCAAAAAATACGATTTCTTTTGTGGGATTTTCTTTTGCAATTTGCACAGCTTCCAAAGGAGAATATAAAATGCGTACATCAGCGCCTTCGGCTTTTACTTCCAGTAAATTTTTACTGCTTCCGGGCACACGTAGCATATCGCCAAAGGAACATAAAATAGTATTGGGTTGCTGCGCCAGGTAAACTGCTTCATCTATTACGCTTACACTGGTAACACATACCGGGCAGCCGGGCCCATGTACCATAGTAATTTTATCTGGCAACATATCCAGTATACCGTTTTTTACCAAACTGTGTGTTTGTCCGCCGCATACTTCCATCAAGGTCCATGGCCTTGTGGTAATGCGGTGTATCTCTTTTAAATACTCCTGCACCACTTCCGCATCACGGTATTCGGTTAAATATTTCATTTAAATTATTTTATCAGTTCAGTCAAAATAATATCATCCATTCGCAACATTTAATTCATCCACCTCACCTATCTGTTTCAAATAATCAAAAGTTATTTGGGCTTCGGCTTCATCAATAATACTGATCGCCACACCTACATGCACCAATACATAATCATCTATTTTTGCCTCTGGTACCATACATAAATTTACTTCTTTTGTAATGCCGCCAAAAGACACTTTACCTACCCTGAATGTTTCATCCAGTTGATTGCTGATGGAAAGAATTTTACCTGGTATTGCTAAACACATATCATTTGTTTTATTGATAATTTTTAAAAGCTATTTTTTCTTTTACAGAATGTTTTTCTTCCTGTTCTTTACGTTGCAAACTAAAACAGGCTATCTGGCCAAAACCAATACATTCGTCATTGGGGCTCAATTGCCTGTGAAAATAAAGACTGTGCTTGTCCTTCATTTGCTGCTGTATCAGATCTACCAATAAAGCATTTTGAAATACGCCCCCGCTAAAAGCTATCTGTTTTATTTTATAATGATCACTTACCTTTTCTATCATTTTTGCCAGGGAGAAAAACACTTTCCAGGCAATGACAGAAAGAGCCGTTTTTTGCAAATAGTCTTGCAGCAATGCTGCTATAAAAACTTCCCAATTAAGGCAATCATTCTCCAGGGGAATAGCATAATAATCAGCAGGTTTATTTTTACATTTAGCTGCCATCACTTCCAGTTTCATGGCAGCTTCCCCTTCGTATGAATTGTATATTTGAATACCGAGAATGGCAGCAATGCCATCTAAAAACCTGCCCATGCTGCTGGTTGAAACAATCACAGGCTGTTGCAACAATTCCAGGTAATACAACCATGCTGTTGCTGAAAAATATTCCTTCAGGATAATTTGTTTATCAGGAAAATGCTTTAATAAGCTTAATGCAGATAACCGTGGTTCCCTGCTCATTTTATCGCCCAGCAATTGAGGAAAATAATTGAGGTGGGCAACACGTTTCATGCCTGCTTTTTCAAAAATAAAAACTTCACCACCCCAAATTTGTGCATCATCGCCATAGCCGGTTCCATCCCATATAAATCCCAATACGGGTTCTTTACTTTGCAATAAATTATTTTCGGCCAGCACGGCTCCAAAATGTGCCTCATGATGCTGGATGGCAGTAACAGCAATATTTTTTTCTGCTGCCAGCATTGTTCCATATTGAGAAACGGCGTAACCCGGGTGTTTATCAATCAGGATATTTTTTGGAGAAGCTTTTACCAATTGAGTGAAATATTGCAGCGTTTCTTTAAAACATGTTTGGGATTCCAGGGTACCCTGGTCGCCCAGGTATTGGCTGATGTAAATATTTTTTTGTTCCAGCAATGCAAAGGCACTTTTTAATTCGGCCCCCATGGCAAGCACGGGCGAATTCATATGTGCAAAAGGATTGGGAAAATAATTGGGTGCCAATCCACGACTTCTGCGCAGGATAATTTGTTGTGCATTGCCGGCAAACTGGATAACACTATCATCTTGCGGGGCAACAATATCTCTTTCATAAGTCAGCACATAATCAGCAAGGTCAAATAAATTTTCCAATGCATCTTTATCCTTATAAATGATGGGAGAGCCGCTGATATTGGCACTGGTAGCAATCAAAGGTTTTCCAAAAGTTTCTGCAATCAATAAAAGCAATGCACTGTTGGGAAGCATCACTCCTATCTTATCCAACCCTGGCGCAATTGCAGCACTGCAAATTCCATTGGCAGAAACAGATTTTAATTTACACAATACAATAGGTGCTACTTTATCTTTAAGCGAATTCATTTCGCAGGCTTGTAATACTACATCAGCAGCAGCCAATTTTATATCGGTATATAATAATGCAAATGGTTTGGCAGGCCTGTGTTTACGGGTTCTTAGGGTATTAATAGAAACAGGGTTTGTTGCATCACACATTAACAGGTAACCTCCGGTTCCTTTTACTGCGATAATACTCCCAAGTTGCAACTCAGTAATTATAATGGCTAATATTTCCTGGGGATCTTTACTGATACAATGCTGAGCAGTACTGTAAAAACACATCGGAATGGTACATGTTATACAGGAGTTCGTTTGACTGTAAAACCGGTGGTTTTTAAGGTCACGGTATTCTGCCAAACAGGAAGGGCACATTTGCAAATCACTCATAGTTGTATTCACCCGGTCGTAAGGTAACCTTGTTATGATAGAATACCTTGGGCCACAATTTAAACAGGTAGTAAAAGGATAAAAAAAGCGTTTGTTTTTAGCGTCATTTAGCTCTTCCCTGCATGTATGGCATATGGCTATATCCGGCGTTAACAGCATATCGGGTTTATCATCGTGTGTACTCTGTAAAATGGTAAAAGCATCAAAAAACCTGGTATCTATTGGTTGTATTTGATGATGGGAAATAACAGCATTATGAGGAGGATTGCTGATAAGGGAATTATAAAATAAATTTACTTTTTCTGCAGCACCGGTGCATTCTATATGAACCCCATTGTTTGTATTGTTTACCCAACCGGTTATTTCATAAATGGATGCCTGCCGGTAAACAAAGGGACGGAAACCAACCCCCTGTACCAGACCATTGATATGGATATGAAATGTAAGCATTTGCAAATCGGTCTTTATTTTGGTTGTAGAAAATCATACTGCCTGTTCGGTAGCCAATACTTTTGATTTCAGCCAGTCATACCATTGAGTCAAACCCTCGCCACTTGTACAACTGAGCGCTAATATTTCCAACGCAGGATTAATTTTTTTTGCATTGGCATTTACTTTTTCCATATCAAATGAAACATACGGAAGCAAATCTATTTTATTAATGATGCATAAAGTGGATGAATAAAACATGTCAGGATATTTTAAAGGTTTATCATCACCTTCTGTAACACTGATGATAACCACTCTTTCTTTTTCGCCAAGGTCAAACATGGCAGGACAAACAAGGTTGCCTACATTTTCTATAAACAATACCGCATTCTCTGTTGGTTTTATACCCTGTACTGCATGTAATACCATATGTGCATCCAGATGGCAACCTTTGCCGGTATTGATTTGTACCACTTTTGTTCCGGTGGCATGAATACGGTCGGCATCATTAGTGGTTTGCTGATCTCCCTCTATAACATAAAAATCCAGTTGGCCCTTCATGTCTGTTAAGGTACGCTCCAATAAAGATGTTTTACCGGATCCCGGGGAACTTACCAGGTTTAACGCCAGGATATTTTTAGCGTCAAAGTAACCACGGTTTCTTTGCGCCAGCAAATCATTTTCGTGTAAAATATCTTTCTCTACATCCAGCACTTTTTTATGTGAATGATCAGCATGGGAATGATCTGTTGCAGTATCATGATGAGTATGCTGATGACCGGGCTCATGCATGGTTACTTTTACATCTGAATCGCATCCGCAGGTTGCACACATGGTTTTTTATTTAATGGTTAAATGGTTGTATTGTTAAATTGTTATATGGAAAAATGGTTTAGGGGTTTAGGGTTTAGGCATGTGTCTTTTCACCTTTCACCTTTGACCTTTGACCTTTCACCTTCCTTTTGCCTTTCACCCTTGCTTTTCTTCAGTAACTACCAATGATTTTACCCTTAATTCTTTTCCTTCTAAAATATTTAAAAAGTATTCTCCACATAAAGGGCAGGCATCATACAAATTTTCCAACAGAAATATTTCATTGCAGCCGGTGCACTGAGCTTTCCCTTTAATGCGGTTAATTTTTTTTATTGCTCCCTCCAGTATCGTTTGCTTTACCGCCTGGTTCCATGCAAATTCAAATGCATTCATTTCCACAGTACTCAGGCAACCAATATCAATTTCAATTTCTTCAATAGCCAATACCCCGGCCTCTGCTGCCTGTTGTTCCGCTATCTCCAAAATGCTCATTACAATAGAGAGTTCATGCATGATTGGCAGTTGTATTATTTAGTTTGCCTGTTCCTCTTTAGGTGACGGATATATACAACAAGCGCTGCTACAATTACAATAGAAACGATGGCATGAACGGGTTCAATAAAATAATGAGTGATGGTAAATCCTTCTGTTTCGCCATGACCCGGATGAGCCAAAACTATATTTGGAAGAGCCATAAAAAAAAGGCTGAGCGCAGTGATAACTTTTTTCATAAATCTTGTTTTATAAGAGACTAAAACTATCAACAAGCAAATTTTTAAAACATGATTTAGATCATAGAAAAAGCTGAAGATTGTCATAAATATGTCATTAAATTAAAGATATATTTATCCTGAATTACGCAACAGTTCCTCACAAATAAAATTTACATCATGACAAAAGATGTTTTGCCAAACACTCAGCCTACTTATTACCAGGAGGTTGAAAGAAAAGGTTATTCACGCCGCGACTTTCTTGGTTTTGTTACAATGATGGCTGCCTTTATGGGGTTGGATAATGCGGCCATGGGCCAGGTAGTAAAAGCGATGGAGACCAAGCCCCGTGTACCTGTTATCTGGTTGCACTTTCAGGAATGTACCTGCTGCAGCGAAAGTTTTATCAGGTCATCTCACCCAATAGTAGCTGATATTTTATTAGATAAAATATCGCTTGATTACACAGAAACATTAATGGCTGCATCAGGTTTTCAGGCAGAAGCCGCCATGAAAAATACCATGGAAAAATACAGGGGTGAATATATTCTTTGTGTAGAAGGAAGCGTACCCACAGGAGCAGATGGTGTGTATTGTATGATTGGCGGAAAAACATCTATGCAGATTTTGCAGGAAGCTGCTGCTGGAGCAAAAGCTGTAATAGCATGGGGCAGTTGTGCCAGCAATGGTTGTGTGCAGTCTGCCAAACCAAACCCTACCAATGCAACTCCTATTCATAAATTATTAAAAGGTGTACCATTAATAAAAGTACCTGGCTGCCCTCCTATCGGAGAAGTAATGGCAGGTGTAATTGTTCACCTGGTAACTTTTGGAAAAATTCCGGAGCTGGACAGGCTGGGAAGACCGAAAGCTTTTTACAGCAAACGTGTACACGACAGTTGCTATCGCAGACCCTATTATGATGCAGGCTTATTTGTAGAAACATTTGATGATGAAAATGCTAAAAAAGGATATTGCTTATACAAAGTTGGATGCAAAGGACCATCTACCTATAATGCTTGCGGCATCACCAAATGGAACAACGGCACAAGTTTTCCAATACAGTCAGGCCATCCATGTATAGGATGCAGTGAAGAAAATTTTTGGGACAACGGAAGACTATATGAAAGAGCTTCTGCCTTTGCCGGCTTTGGTATAGAAGCCAATGCAGACACATTGGGCAAGGTAGCATTAGGTGCTACCGGCGTGGCCATCGCAGCACATGCTATCGCCACCAATGTACGCAAGCATAAACTCATTTTTAATTTAGAAAAAGAGGGCAAGCAGAGTGAGCATGAATTGGAGGAATAATAAGAGGTCATTGAGTCAATGGTTAATTGTCAATGGTAAATGGTCTTCTGTGGAGGGGAAACATAATGACAAATAAAGATTGACTGTTGAATTGGTACTACCGAAAAAATCATTTCAAAAAATATAAAACAGCTATATGTCTAAAAGAATTGTTGTAGATCCAATTACAAGAATTGAAGGCCACTTGAGGATAGAAGCCGAAATAGAAAACGGTAAAATTAAAGATGCATTCAGCAGCGGAACGATGGTTCGTTTACTGGAAGAAATTCTAAAAGGAAGAGATCCCAAAGATGCATGGGCATTTGTAGGAAGGGTTTGTGGGGTATGCACTTCTATCCATTCTTTAACCTCTGTACGTTGTGTAGAAGATGCATTGGATATTACGGTTCCGCCTAATGCAGAACTGGTGAGAAACATTATGTTTTGCACCCAATACATCCATGATCATGTGGTTCATTTTTATCATTTGCATGCCATGGATTGGGTAGATGTGGTGAATGCCTTAAAAGCAGATCCTAAAAAAACTTCGGAACTGGCACAAAGCATTTCCAAATGGCCAAAGAGTTCTCCGGGATATTTTAGTGATATTCAAACAAGAGTTAAAAAATTTGTAGAGAGCGGGCAACTGGGCATATTTGCCAATGGATATTGGGGACACCCCGCTTATAAACTTCCGGCAGAAGTTAACCTTATCGGCCTTGCACATTACCTGGAAGCATTGGAATGGCAAAAAGAAATTGTAAAAGTGCATGCCATCTTTGGCGGCAAAAATCCACATCCTAATTATTTGGTGGGCGGTATGGCCTGCTCTATCAGCATAGATGATGTGAGCGGATTAAATGCAGAGAGGCTGGCACATGTAGGACAATTATTAAAAGATGGAAAAGAATTTGTAGAGCAGGTTTATATTCCAGACCTGATGGCCATTGCATCTTTCTACAAAGATTGGGGTGCTATTGGCGGAGGATTGGGCAACTACCTGGTGTATGGCGATTTGCCAACCAATGGATACAGGGATATGGACTCTTATAAATTTCCTTCAGGAGCCATTCTTAATAAAGACATCAGCAAAGTATATGATGTAGATCTGCGCAAAGAAGAAGAAGTGCAGGAATTTATTACACACTCCTGGTACGAATACAAAGATGGAGACCAGAAAGGATTGCATCCATGGAAAGGAGAAAGCAAGGTAAAATATACAGGGCCAAAACCTCCTTTTGAAAATTTAGATACTACACAAAAATACAGCTATGTAAAAACACCCAGATGGAAAGGAAACGCAATGGAAGTAGGTCCATTGGCCCGGATGCTGGTTGGTTATGCAAGAGGCAGGGAAGATTTTAAAGCTGTTGTAGATAAAGCGTTAACCGATTTAAATGTTCCTGTTACCGCATTATTTTCCACATTGGGAAGAACCGCAGCACGTGGCCTGGAAAGTACGCTGGTGGCTCAATGGGGACTCGATTTTTTTGATCAGCTCATCAGCAATATTAAAAATGGCGACAGCCGCATGGCAGAGATGAGCAAGTTTGACCCTTCTACCTGGCCAAAATCGGCCATGGGTGTAGGACATTGCGAAGCACCCCGTGGTGCCCTTGCACACTGGATTAATATCGAAGATCAAAAAATTGCAAACTATCAACTGGTGGTTCCTACCACATGGAATGCATCGCCAAGAGATGCCAGGGGTCAATTATCAGCCTATGAAGCCGCTTTAATTGATACACCGGTAGCAGATGAAAAGCAACCATTGGAAATTTTAAGAACCATTCACAGTTTTGATCCCTGCATGGCATGCAGTGTTCATATTTACGACGAAGACGGAAAACACATCAGCCGCATCAGTATTTTGGGAGATTAAATTAAACACTAACTCTTTTTTATGGCAAAAAAATATTTGCATATTCAAAGGCTACGCCGGGTGTATGTATGGGAACTGCCCGTAAGAATTTATCATTGGCTAAATGCACTGGCCATTTTAGTACTGATAGCCACTGGTTTTTATATTGCCGATCCGCTGGCGTTACAAAGCCAGCGTGAAGCTACCGGAACATTTACCATGGGCTGGATCCGTTATATTCATTTTGCAGCAGGATACATTTTCTTTTTTAATTTTTTATTTAGAATATACTGGGGCTTTGTAGGAAATAAATATGCCAACTGGCGACAGTTTTTACCTATCTCTAAAAAGTTTTATAAAGAAATGTGGTATGTGTTTCGCATGGATATCCTTATGCTGAAAGGTAAGGAACACATGAGCATCGGGCATAATGCCATGGCAGGCTTTATTTATTTTCTTACTTTTCTGGCATACCTGGTTCAGTGTTTTACAGGCTTTGGATTATATGCCGGTATGAGTAATTGGTGGCTGCCCAAATTATTTGCATGGGTGCCGGCAGTTTTTGGAGGCGATATTATGACAAGGCAGATTCATCACTGGAGTATGTGGTTCTTTATTTTATTTGCAGTTATTCATGTATACCTTGTTTTTTATCACGACTATGTAGAAGGTCGTGGAGAATTAAGCAGCATGGGTGGCGGATGGAAATTTATTGAAGAAGAAGTATTTGAAAGAAACCATCATCAAACACCTAACCCCGAAAAAAGCAAACCTGTAGAGGATGTTAATATAAAAACAGGTACAGCAACACCTGCAATTGAAAACCAACCTGAACCAGAAATAAAAACTTAAACGAATTGCAAAATAATATTTTAATACTCGGCATTGGTAATTACCTGATGGGTGACGAGGGTGTAGGCGTGCATGTGGCCAACAGGATGGCTAAAGAAAATAAATTAAAAGGTGCAGATATTGTAGATGGTGGCACAGGCGGTTTTCACCTGCTGGGATATTTTGAAGGATACGAAAACATTATCCTGGTAGATGCTACATTAGACAATAACCCTAATGGAACCATCCGGCTGATTAAACCCCGCTTTGCAGCCGATTTTCCAAAAGCCATGAGTACACATGATATCGGGCTAAAAGATATGGTGAGTGCTTTACAGCTTTTAGGTAAAATGCCGGTTATTCATTTGTTTGTTATCAGCATTGAAAGCCTGCAGCAGCAGGGAATAGAACTGTCGGATGAAATAGAAAAAGTGGTTCCGGCTGTAATGCAAAAAGTAAGTAATTTGGTTTTAAAAATACAGGAGGAAGTGTTCAGCAAAGAGGCCTTGATAATGGCCGGTAATTGAATAGTTATATTCAAATTTTAATCCCTACCCTATACTTTTGTTCAGGGTATCAATGTTCCCGCTAAAAAATCCAATTGGCTAACAGACCCAGGAAGGTTAGCAAATCTTCCTATTCCTTTTAATCTACCTGTTTTACGAAGCATAAAAATTAATGTTGCGTAAAAAATGAAGACCGGCAAATTTGTTTTAGTAAAAAGTGGCTGTTTCAAAAGTTAAAACATTTCATACAACAATCACAAAGAGTAAGAATTAAACAACGAAACATTTTATAATCTGTAGTTGCTTTTTTTATCTCTTTGTATGAAATAACATCTTTTGAAATGGCCTCTTTTTTTTGGGAGAAAATAATCAGTATTAAGCTAAGGGCGAAGCATTATTTAAAACATACCGGCTTATAAATGAAACAATAAAAATGTTGTTTCATTCATTTTAAAAGGGACATAAAAACTTCACCACTTTATTAATATTTATAAGGAAAGTTTTTTAGGCCGGGTTGCAGCTACGTGTATGCCAAAAAACTTTTTTTGTACAACACATTCTTATATTGGCACTGATGCCGGCCAAAGCAGTAAGGCCTGCCACAGCATAGAACGATACAGACAAACCAAAATAATCTGCCAGCACTCCGCTAAGCAAGGCTCCTATTACATATCCGCTATCTCTCCAAAAACGAAAAATACTTAATGTGCCTGCCCTTTGGGAAGGATGTGAATTTTCTGCCACCACACTTAAAAAATTAGGATACACCATTGCTGTTCCCAGGCCAAGTAATATAGCAGCAGTAATAGAAAATAACAGGGAAGTAGCCAGCACAAATAAAACGATGGCTGCGGCCTGCAGTAACATCCCCAATGTAATAATTTGTTTTTTACAAAAATGATCTCCCATTTTGCCGGTAAACAACTGCGCAATGCCCCATACTATGGGGTACACTGCTCCTACTATTCCTACCTGGGCTATACTGAAACCTCTTTGTAATAATAACAGGGGCAACAGTCCCCACATTACGCCGTCGTTTAAATTATTTACCAGTCCATTTAATGTAACAGAAGCAATATTTTGATGCTTCCAGGTAGTTTCTTTCCAAAGATTTTTCAGGAGCGGAATAGTACTGGTTTTGTTTTCGGCATTCACAAAAGGAGTCGTGTCTTTTATAAAAAACAAGGTCAGTATCAAGCCTGCAAAAACAAAAATTACTCCCGGTAAAAAAGGAAAATAGGCATACCCGTAATTGGCAGCAATAGAACTGGCCAGCCATGCTGCCAGGCCCACAGAAAGGTATCCGGCAAATTCATTAATGCCCATGGCCAATCCCCTGCTCTTTTCACCTACCAGGTCTATTTTCATAATCACCGTTGTACTCCATGCAAGGCCCTGGTTAATGCCCAATAATATGTTGGCAAAAATGACCCAATTCCAGTTGGGTGCATACATCAATAAAAAAGGAACCGGCAGGCCGGCAATCCAGCCAAGTAATAAAATATTTTTTCTGTTTAATTTTTTAGAAAGAAATGCTACTGTATAATTGCTCAGTGCCTTGCTTATACCAAAAGCAACGATAAAAGATAATAACGCAGTGTGGCCATTTATGCCAAACTCAGATTGGGCAAATCCTGGAATAATAGACCTCTCCAGCCCCACCATAGCGCCTACAAATGCATTTACCAATACGAGTAAAGCAAACTGGTACCTGTTCTTTTTAAGTCCGTGCATATGATTGGAAGGTATAATAAAGCTATTTTAAAATTGGTTACATATGTTACAATAAATGATCAAATATGAAAGGTGAAAGGTGAAAGGTCAATGGTCAATGGACTTATTAGAATTAAGTATCTTTTCATGAAAACACATTTGCGTTAAAATGTCGGCGAATCAAAATTTTAAGATTCATAGCAGCTATATGCAAAAGAGGTTTATCTCAGCCCGTGGAGGAAACTGAAATAAACCTGGTTAAAATAAAACGAATGCCTTTTATTATCTTTTTGAAGGGCAGGTATTTAAACCCACCAAAGCATACAACGGACAAAAACTTACCACACTTGTTAATACAAACACTCCTGCCAATGCAAGCAATACAATACCTAATGTGCCCGTGATAGTATTGGTAAAATACAACCCTGCAATTACTGCAGCTACAAGCAACCTGATAATTCTGTCGGTGGAACCCATGTTTTTTTTCATACTTTATTTTTTAGTTTTTTAATAATTTAATCATCCATACTATTCCGGCTACTAAACCAAAACAAAGCATACAAACCAGTAGTAATTTTAAAAGTTTTTGTTGCATCTGTTTTAGAATAATTGCTTCTGATGTAAAACTATAAATAATCAGCCGTTTATTTGGTGACTTGAGTTACCAGCTTATAAAATTTCTATTGCATTGGGCAATTGTCTTACTTTGCCCTCCTGCTCCAGTTTTTTCATTACCCTGCTCACTACTTCTCTTACCGTTCCCAGGTCGGCTGCTATTTGTCTGTGGCGAATGTTGATTATTTTACTGTTTTTTTGCTTAGCGGTTTCCTGCAGGTAGGCATACAATCTCTGGTCGAGCCTGTTGTATAAAAGCTGGTTAATGGTTTCCAGCAGGGAAGCGTAACGCTGATCGTAGAGTTGGTAAAACAATTGATTCAGCGATGGAAATGTTTTTATCCATTCATTTAATTTTTCAACAGGTAATAATAAGATCAGTGTTTTTGCTTCGGCAACGGCAAATACTTTACTTGGATAGTTTTTCAATCCGGCACTGAATGACATAATACAGCTCTCTCCGCTTTCAATATAATAAAGCAATAATTCTTTTTCTTCTGTACGGGTAAAAACTTTTACCACACCTTCCAATACAAGTGGAACAAATTTTACAAACTGCCCGTCTCTTAAAATTTCTTTTTGTTCATCAAATTCTTTAACGATACCAAATTCTTCCAGTTGATTGATAAAGTCTGCAGGCAAATCATGTAGATAATGCTTTAATGGTTTCATCTGTATATTTAAGTGTATTGCCGATAACAGTTTTAAAAAAAATTAAACAAAGCCGTCCAGCCATTGTGAAAGTAACACAATACGGGCGGAATCCGTATTGTATTAAAATGACAGCTTATAAGTTTAGGGGGAATAGTGAATGGTGTCTTGAATAGTAAATGGTGAATTGTCAATATTTCAGCATTGCCAATTCAGCATTCACAAATAGATACGTCATATTATTCTTAACATAGCACTACTTATTTCTTTTAATATACACTTTAATAACTTTTCCATTTGCACTGCTTTCCCCGCCGCTGTTTTCCCAAAATATATTTTTATCACTGCTGTTAATACCGCCTGTTATATAACCAACCAGTATTTCTTCATTTTGCAATGCAAGTGCATCTGCAATTCCATCGCTGTACATTTTTGTTTCCTGAGAAAAAATAAATTCTGCAGCAGCTCCTAAATACCCCGGCATTTCTATCGGCAAAATGCTTTCTTCAGTCATATCGTTATGGCGGGTAATGATGCTGATTGTTTTGGTAAATGGTACATCCGTGTCATTAACCAATTTACCATTTTTAGCCGGATAATACCTGGCTATACCTCCAAAAAACATTGTGTACATGGTGGCTGTAACCTGGTTGTACACCGGCAATACCGCACTATGATAATGACTGAATTTTTGATTAAATGTATGGTTCACTTTATATGATCCTCCCGCTATATCTACAAAATTGGTAAAAGGCAGATTTTCTTTATATTGAAATACGCCGGAAAACATCGTGTATCCCAAAACGTTATTTGCAAATACCTGGGGTACTAAATTATAATCTCTGCGATGAAGATTAATATTGTCTTTGATAGCCGGAAAATGATGGATGACTGGAATGTCATTGTCAAATGCAATTGTAAATTTTCTAATCTCATTGGTATACTCCTGGGTAAATCCCGGTCCATGATCCGGCCCCATTGGGTTATACCTTCCATCAAATCTTTGTCCGCCGGCTAATATAAAAGTATCTCCACTTATGGCCAGCCTGCCACCTGTTACAGCCATTCGCTCATCTTTTATTTGCTGCACTGAATTAATCAACGGTTTTTCATTCATAATGGAAAGAATGATTTCATCTACTTTTATAACAGTTAAATACGGGTGTGTAATATGGTCGTCTGCTGATATGCTGAATCCATAGCCACCTGTTATTACCAGTTTGTTTTGCACCTGAAAGAATTGCATATTGGTACTTTGCAATTGCCCGGCAATAGACGCCGGCAATAACGATATTGATTGTTTCCATACCTGTTTGCTTATGGGATCTACCACATAGATATCTTTGTTTTGACCATCCTCATCAAAGCTGGCCCAGGGTTGCCTTCGGTGAAGCCCATCTTTTCTGCCACCCACCAATAACCATTTACCCTGCCATGTGGCATAAGCAAAAGATTGCAAAGCAGGCATATTAATAATTTCGGTTGGCTCCAGGCGAATGCTGAAAGGTATATTTGAACTGCTGTTTTGTGCATCTGCAAAAAGGGCTATTAAATTAAAAACGATGCTGATTAAACTAAACTTTATCAATGGTTGTTATTTTTTAAGGCCCGGGCCATATACAAAAATCTTATTGGCTTATCAGGCCGTTCCCTTTAATATTTTATTCCAGTACAACCAAGGCAAAACTTTGGTTTTTAACATCCACATCGACCATCTTGGTTTTACCTGGTCAAAAGGAAAAGTCATTTTTGGCGTATTGCTGTAATCAAACTCTGCCAGCATTAGTTTACCATATTTTGTAGGAATGGGACAGGCGCTGTAACCATCATACTCAGCAGTTACTGATTTATTTGCCAATACTGCCAGAAGATTGCTAACAACAACAGGTGCCTGTTTGCGAATAGCGGCCCCTGTTTTTTTTGCAGGAGCATTAATACAATCACCCAGTGCAAATACATTTGCAAAGCGGCTATGCTGCATGGTATTTTTATTTACCTCCACAAAACCGAATGGATTATTTGGATCAGACAGCGGACTGTTTTTTATAAAATCAGGAGCCGATTGCGGAGGCACAGCATGGCATATATTAAATTTTATTTCTTTACGCACTGCAATACCTGCTGCATCTTTTTCTTCGTAATAAACTGCTTGATTAGTACCATCTATCTCAGTTACGTTTACGCCAAAATGTGGTTGAATGTTTGTAGTTTTTATTATGTCTGTAAGTGTGTCTGCATATTCCTTCACATCAAAAATTACTCCGGCACCCGACAAATAGTGAACATCGCATTTATCTAAAATGCCCTGTTTGCGCCAGTAATCGCATGCCAGGTACATTATTTTATGAGGGGCGCCACCACATTTAACAGGGCCAACCGGGTTAGTGAATACTGCTGTACCTCCTTTAAAATTCTTGATTAGCTCCCAGGTATATGGAGCTATATTAAAAGAATAATTACTAGTCACATTATTTTTACCCAATGTTTCTTTAAAGCCTTTTATTTTTTGCCAGTCTAATTGAATACCCGGGCACACTACCATGGCATCGTATGTATATGTAGCACCGCTTGCACAAGTCACTTTATTTTCTTCGGGCAAAAATGTCTGCACCGCATCTTTTATCCAGTTGGCTCCTTTTGGGATATAATCTTTTTGATCCCTGACAGTTTTATTAATATCAAATACACCCGCTCCTACCAATGTCCACGCAGGCTGATAATAATGCTTGTCGGAAGGATCAATAATAGATATTTGAAGACTTTTGTCTTTACGTAAAAGCTGGGAAGCAACGGAAAGTCCGGCATTGCCGCCCCCTACAATAATAATTTTTTTAGCAGGCATATCGTATGTTTAATTTTTAATTAGCGTAAACATAGTTTTAACTCCACTGCCCATTGGTAACTTTTGTTACAATTTGTGCACTGTTTTATCAACCCCCATTCTTACAACAATCAGCAAGGTTCAATTTATATATGTAAAATGGCGGATACTTTTTGAATGCTTATGTACCATTGGAGTTTTATCTCCAAAATAATATTCATCAAAAATATAAATGGCAAATCTCCACCGGGATGCATAATAAAATATTTCCTTTTTTATTTTACTTATTTGCCTCCTGCCAAACCTTCCAGGCAGGATGCATCACCTGGTTTTATCAGCAATGCTTTATTAAATAAAATCCCGGCATCGCTGCTTCTGCCCAAATTTAAATAAGTCCAGGCCAGCATATGGTTACCATCATAATCAAAAGGATAAAGATTCACCATCTTCTCAAAAAATTTGGCGGCCTGCTCATACTTTTTGCGGTTATAATAAATAATCCCGGTCCAGTAATTCGCCTTTGTGTTTTGAGGGTCAATTTTTAATATCTCATCATAAACCTGCAACAGTTTGTCTATACTTTGCAAAGCAGCCAAAGGCTGCACCAATCCCAGTTTAGCTTCTACTGCATAGGGCTTCAGGTACACCGCCTTTTGATAATACAATTGCGACTTTGGATAATCCTTTATCAAATAAGATAACCAGCCTAATCTAAGATTAAGTTCATAACTACGCTCATCATATACTTTATTAAGTGTAGCAATGGCTACTGAATATTGCTGATTATATTCCTGTGTATAACTTTCCTTAAAAGCATTCTGAAGTGTTGCTATCTGCTGGGCTGTTGCAAAAAAGAAAAACAGCATTGACAGCATTGCAAGCATTGATTTTTTTAAAATTTCCATGATAGGCCTCCTGTAATTGAATGTTGATTAAAATTAATTGTTGTACCAAATAGTTGCCGCTGCTCGTAAGTATAGCCGAGTTGGGCGGTTAATTTTTCGTTGAGCGAAATGTAACTTGTTATGCCAGCCTTCTGCTTATTAATGTCTATGGCATTGTAAACGTACAAGGCATCATTTTCTGTATAGTTATGAAATTCACCTATTGTGATATTTCCTTCCAGCCATATTTGCTTCAGCAGTTTCACACCAATCACCTGTCTTAAATTAAATGCTGATTCCTTTTGCTTCCGCAAACTTGCAGTTGAAAAACTATACAGGTTAAGATTGCCCAACGGGTACAAACCCAACTGCAGGTTGTATTGCTGTGTAGATGTATCGGTGATTTTACCAATGATGGCATCGGCCTGGATATCAAAATAGGTACCGTTGTATTTAACCCCAAAGAGCAACAGGTGATTGTGATAAGTGAAATTATTAAATGGCGTATATATATAATGATAGGCAGTTTTCAATTGCCAGTTTCGGTTAAGATTTATCATCACCCGGTTATAATATTCTAACTGGTTGATATTAATACTTGTATTTTTTGTAACCGCTGTAAGCAATGGCTCGCTGATCTTTTGCTGGTAAGTGGCCACAGATTGCTGCATGTGAAGCCCATGACTAAAACGGTTGCCCAGGCCCACCCTCGCATAAATTGAATTACCTCTTGATATTACCGAAGACTGTTTATAGCTCAACTCTATTCCGGCATTGGTTAAAGCAGCAGCCTTCATTTTTTTATCTGCTATCATTCCGGCAGTTAAAAATTTTACTTCGGCCATCGCCATTTCCGGCTGATTAAGATTTACCCTGCTCCAGTAAATGTAATAATGAGCTGTAGTGTTATAGGTATCTTCTTTCAATATTACCTCATACTGTTTAATCGATTCACTATAATTACCCAGCATAAAAGCCGCATATCCCATACGCATTCTCAGTAAAACAAAATCCTGGTTGTTGGCAATGGCTTCTTTTCCATAAATCAATAATGTTTTCCATTGTGCTTTTTCATATAAAGCATAGGATTGACTGTCCACAGCAGCAAAAGAAAAATTCTTTTGTGCAGATGCATCAAGTGTATCTAACCCGAAAATCAGCATGGTTAATATGATTAATTTTTGCATAATGCTTCAATTTTTTTGTTATTCAATTCAACCCGAAAAACATGTATTTTTCCGTTATGTATTTCTATACCGGCCAGCATTTTTTGTTTGATAGTATTAGGCATGTACTGTTGTGTATAGCTCTTCAACACTATGTTTCCGCCTCCCAGCATATCATCATCTTTTATTACCATACCGGTATATTTCATTTTCATGAATATCCAGAACGGAGCCAGCAGGTCCTGTAACCATTTTAGTGGATGTGTTGCAAATATGTTTTGCGAAAAGGTATCGGTAACCGTTATTTTTTTATCTGTGCTCAGTATCACTTTGTATGCTGCCTGGTAAAAAAGGTATAGCAGGGATTGACGGCTGCCAAAATAATTGGTGAAATAAAACATGGTTCCGTTGTTAATAAAATAAGCATACGCATGATGCCGGCTGCAATAGAGATAGGTTTCATTATAGATACTCACCATCACTTCCCATTCTTCCTCTTCATAACCGGCTGCTGTTACTTTCATGATATAACCCGGTTTAAATTCAAAGGCCTGTTGTAATTGTGTATTGGGAAGGATGTTGCCAACAATATTATTTTCAAGTGGCACTGAATAAGTTTTTAAAATACCGTTAACATTTTGCTGTTGTAAAAAATAAGCCAATGGATAAGCAATGGTTTTAGAATCAACATAGGGAGTAGTCTGCAACTGAAAGTGCAGGTGTGGTTCGGGAGAACGGCCGGAACTGCCGCAGGCTGCCAGTATAGCTCCCTTTTTTACAAAATCTCCTTTTGCAACTTTAAAAGATCCCCGTTTTAAATGAGACAGTTTGGAATAAAGTGTTTCTGCATGTTTTATTACAATGGTATTACCCCAATTTTGTTGGGTGTTATTTTCGCCAATGGCATTGTCATTTACATAATCAATAATTTCTTCTACCATACCATCTGCCGGGCATAGCACAGGTTTGTTATAGCAATAATATTGTTCCGGCAATACACCTGTTCCATTGTAAGTTTTATTTTCTTTATCTGTAATTACAAAATCAAGCGCCTTTCCCCAATCTCCTTTATGTGTTATACTACCATCATATCCCTGGCTCACCGTCCAGTAGCCCATAAACGGAAGTGACAGGTGGTAGTAATAAAAATCACTTAGCACCCGTTCTTTATTATTGGTATACCGGTACAGATTTTCTTCCGGGCTGTAATACTGTATGGGTGTTAATACCATTTTACCGGTAGCTTTGCGTAACTGCAATACAAAAAGAAAAAGAATAACGGTGATACAAAATGGTAATGAAAAAACAGGTAAACCCCATGTGTAAGTGATCTTCCAAAGTGCTATTACAAGAATGTAAGAAATAGGTACTGTAATGAATGACCATAAATAAGAACGGACAGAAGGAATAATATAAAAACCACCGAGTGCCACAGATACCAGCATAAAGTTGGTACCGAGGTTATAATAGTTCACACTACCGGCATAACCATCCATCAGTTGAATAAATAAAATGGCAATGGTATAGCCAGCTACCATCAGCGTTAAGGCAATCCGTGAAAAAAAGAGCAGCCCTATGCTGAGCAAAATGCCTGCTGCAATATTACTTTGAAATAAGATGGCACTTAAAGAACGTAAAAATCCTGCCAGCATATCCGGCATCGGAATCGTTTCTAAGCGTTGCACAAAATAAATTAAACCAGTTCCTCCTGCAGCATACATTTCATTCAGCCAATAAATATTACGCTGTGTAAGGCCAATCACTGCAAATTCTTTGGATGAAAGAATAACCACCCACAACGTAAAAATAAATGCAAGTGACAATGCCGGCAGATTGCTTTTACCCAGCCTGGCAATAAAGGCTGCAGATAATAAAACAGAAAATACGGTAGCCAATGCCAGCAATATCCAGAAGCCCATACTAAATTCATAAAAAGTACCCATGCCCAGACCCACCAATGTAGCACTGTAAGTATAAAGGCCACTCTTTACCTGCTGCCTGCTAAAGCCAATAAAATATGCTACCATAGCTGCTATTACTGTGGCAACAAAACCAGCAAGGCCTGTATAAGGATTAAAGAAAGATGCCAGCAACACCATTATTGCAAAAAACTTTTTGTTACTAAAGAATAACATGGAGTAACTGTTCAATACCGTAGCAGTGATATATTCTAAAAATAATATGACCATTGTTTTTTTCAATTTAACTGGCCGCTTTATTATAAATCAACCAGCTTCAAATGATCCGGCATTTGCTCAAGCTGTTCTACATATGCAAGGTTTTCTGCTGCTCTCACCAGGTGGGTTTGTCCCTGTTCATCAATCAATATTACATTAGGACGCATCTGTATAAACTGCATCCACTGTGTCATATTATAGGCACCCACTTTATGCACTACCACTTTGTCGCCACGGTTCATTAATGGCAGGTTTATGCTTTGCCGTATCACATCAATATTCATACACAATGGTCCATACAAGACCACGTCTTCGGAATGTTGTGTAAAATCCTGTGCCGGACTTATTTTATGATCGTACCAAAAAGAAGTGAATAACAGGTTTACACCTGCATCGAGTATGGTTGCACGGCGACCATCACTTAATCTTTTATTGGCAATAACCGATGCAAGCAGGTATCCTGCATCATCTATTAATACCCGTCCACTTTCTAATATTAACAAGGGCAATTCATCTGCGCCAAAACCGAGTTGCAACAAGCTTTTTGTAATGGCTTCTGCAAATTCATCTACAGATGGTACATTGTCGGTACCCGGAAGAAAGGAACCCCGCAAAGTATTGGCAGATGGAAACCCTCCACCCAAATCGATATATTGTATGCTGTTATTGAGTTGCGTTTTGCATTTCCAGGCAAGGTCTCCGAGTTTTTGTACGGCAGTGGCGTATGCATTGGTTGATAACATAAATGTTCCTATATGACAATGTAAACCGATGAGTTCCATTTTGCCTGATTCAACAATTTTAGTGAGCGCACTAAAGGCCTGACCGTTCTCATAATTAAAACCAAAGCGATCCCACATGGGATAAATTCCGGTATCCATATTTACCCGGATAGCTACTCTTGGTTTTTTGTGCAATTGGTCGCTTAATAATATCAACTGGTATAATTCATCAAAGTGATCTATATGAATAAGTGATCCATTATTAACCGCCAGTTGCAATTCTTCATTTGTTTTTTCGGGGCCATTAAAAATAATTTTATTGCCCGGCACAGCATTGCCAATGGCTTTACGGTATTCAAACCCACTTACCACTTCTGCCCAGCTCCCCTCCTGGTGAAATATTTTGCAAACGGCATTGAGGTAATTGGTTTTATAACTCCAGGCAAACTGTACTTTGGGATAACGGGTTTTAAATGCCCGCACTGCATTTTGGTAATTGCGTCTTATGGTTCGCTCACTCAGTACGAATAAGGGCGAGCCATATTGTGCCATCATTGTTTGCACGGCTACGCCATCAATTTGTTTTACGGGTTCATACTCTGTTCTGGTTCCAAACTTATTCATCATTCCCCCATTCATTTTTTGTATGGAAGGACTTTCGTAAAGCATTTTTTTCATGCTGCAATTTTTTAAATCTATCTACTGCTAAATATTTATTTACAATTCACCCATGCCACTTATCTGGTGAAACTCATTAATATCGGTAATATGATCCCAGGAATAGCGGATAAAAATCTTCCCCACTTCATAATCCGTATAAACCGGTTGTGATTCGCCCATAGCCATCCTGGCAAGCGCTGCAGGTTGGTTTTGCCCGGCAGCAGCCGTTAAATAAATCCAGGCCGGAAAACGGGGATTAATCTCCATGATATATAATTCGTCTTTTTTTGTTCGCATAATTTCCAGCTCACAGCCGCCCTTCCAGTTAGTGGCTTTTACAAAATCGTTTGCCACTTTTACCAGTTTATCATCTTCCAGCGTAATGCCGGCCCATGCTTTTCCTTTATCGGTGATATACAGTTTTCGCATGGGGATAATACTTATTGCATTTCCTTTACCATCTCCAAGCACTGCAATATTTATTTCGGTACCATCAATAAATTCTTGTACTATAATGGGGAAGCCCCATTTGGCAGAAAGTTTATAAAATGCTTTTTGCGCCTGTTCCATCGTATAAGCCACAACTGCATCATAAAATTTTCCCTTTACCACCAGCGGAAATCCCAGAGCTGCTTCACAGGAATTTAATTCAGCAATGCTGGTAATGATTTTATCTTTTGGAACTGTTAACCCCTGTTGTTCTCCAAACCTGAATAAATTGATTTTATCCCGCACATCAAACTGCGCCTGTGTAGGGAGAAATGTGGCAATGCCCATTGTTTTCAAAACCGGGCCAAGCTTTATAAAGTTGTGGAGTTCTGCATCAAAATTTGGAATAATGAGTTGCAGGTTTTCCTTTTCATGTATATACTGTAACCTCCTTAGTAAGGCTTCTGAACCTGCTGCCGGATAGGGAACCTGGTAGGTTTTATCTACCACATCATGCATATAAATACCCGGCTCCAATGTTTCATAAGACAGGCCTATAATTCGTACCGGTTTTGGAAGCCCATCTCTCAGTGCCCTGATGACTGCAATGCCGGGTCCCGGACTATCGATAGCATTTAAACCTGTTACTGCTATCGTTATGAGGTTATCAGACTTTTCCATTCGGTATTTATTTAATATTAATTAATTCTCCAGCAGGTTGGCTTCCTTCAACTGGTTCATAAAATCTTCCAAATCCTGTTCAAGCCGCATCGGATCTACTTCATAGATTGCTAATATATTTTCCTTTAAAGCAGCAGGGGCTGTTCCTTGTTTTAACAGTTGCAATATTTCAATTGCAACGGGATTTAGCGCATAAGAGTCGCCGGTGGAGGGGTTGAAGATGAAACCAGATTCACTGGTTGCAATATTTTTTTTGAGATACATAAATAATTTATTTATTAAGATGGCAAAAAATAAGGCATCTGTTATATACTGCCTGTATACATTTTTAAAGCCCAAGAGCAGATATAGCGGATAAAATTGCTACCATGATCTCAGCTTTACCCAGATATAATCATCCATCAACACTTCATTTTTGAAAACCGCTTTTCGTCGCACACCTTCCAGGTAGTAACCATTTTTTTCCAACACCCGCATAGATGCTTTATTGTTCTCAAATACTTCTGCATACAAACGCAGCAGATCAAAATAGTAAAATGCATATTCTGTCATTAACCGCACTGCCTCAGTAGTGATACCCTGCCCCCAATATTCTTCCCCAATCCAATAACCAATCTCTGCAGATTTAATGTACACATCTCCATTTAAAATCAAACCTATACCACCCACTGCATGGCCATTAACATCAATAGCCAGGTTTACTGCGGGCAATGCATCCACTACTTTTTCTAACCATGCTTTGCCATCAGCTTCAGAATATGGATGTGGGAAATAATTACGAAGATTATTCCACACTTTAATATTGTTTGCGCACAATACAAGAGAATGCAGATCCTCGTGTTTCCAATTTCTTATAGCTATTACCATATGAAAAATATTAAGCAATTATTTTGTCTGTTTAATTATGTTCCATCGGCGGTTTTGCTGGCAACTTAATCTCTATCAAAAATATAAATCACAAAAAAACGCTGGTACACAACTTTATCATCACCCTCCGACAGGGCTAAAAGCCGCTGTCGGGGTGTGACGAAATCCAGCAATTTATTATGCTCCTCTTCTGCCATTACAGTTTCCTCTGCCTGTACCACATTGCCCGTTACCCCTGCCATTGCCAGCACCCTTGCCCTTGTTCATCCCCTGTCTTAGTCCCTGTCCTTTGCGTGCATAAGGGCGGGTATTGTTTTCATAATTATCACACACGGCATTTTTGTTGGCATCCACATAACCGGGATTATCTTTATTGGTTCCGGGTGTACCGTTGCCTGGTTTTGTGTTTTGTGCAGATAATACTCCGCTGGTAGCAATCATCATGATTGCTGCAATGATTAACTTTTTCATGTTTTAATATTTAAATGTTTAAGAATATTTTAGTTCCGGTTACTGCCTCTTCGCCGGTGCTGATTGGTTATAGTTATATTTTCAGTTTTATACAATGGTTGAAAAGCTTTTTCCAGTTCAATACTTTGTGCAGGCGAGCATATTTTTTTTATGTTTAAATAAAAATGAAAGGTTTCATATTTTAATTTACCATGCATGTCGCCTATTATCTCAGAAAGGTTATTTAGTCTTGCAGTATCCGGTAATGCTTTTTGTAACTCATTGTACATTTCTGTTTTTAAAGAATCTATTCCGTATGTCAAATCCATTGCATAAGGGCGAAACGCCTGGTTTATATCCCGGAAAGAATCCATCTGTAATTCGGTAAAACCAAGTGTTTGCCGGAAGAATCTGCCGTTTAACATATTTACCCCTGCTTCGGTATTGATGGCGATATTATTGATCTTAGCTTTTTCTTTATAATTATGATAAAGAATGGTTCCTACTGTTACAACATTTGTTAATACCAGCAATACCACTGCCCATGTTAATAATTGGTTTCTGTTCATGCTGCATTTATTTACTCATTACCAATTTCGTTGTAAAAGCCAAAATTTTCCATGCTGCCATCATTCATCAATACCATATCAGCAGCAGCATTTTTAGATTGGTAAAGACTACCTGCTGCAATGCCGGTAAACACTGCAACAAACAGACTCACTGCAATCACCGCTGATCTCCACACCGGCGAAAAAACTACCAGTTCGTCATTCCGCTTTTTATCTATTACCTCCATTATGCGGGTTGCTAAAAATGGATTGAATGCTGTATTTCTTTCCTCCGCTACAAAGCTTTCAATTAAATGATCAATATCTTTTTTACTATTCACTACCTGGATGTTTATTAGTTAGACAATTGATGTTTAAAAAATCCTATGGCCTGTTCAGTTCTTTTTCCAATATTTTTTTCAGGTTATTTTTTGCACGTATGAGCAATTGTTCTACCCCACCTTCGCTGATATTCATAATGTCGGCCACCTGCTTTTGCGGCAGTTCTTCGTATTTGGAAAACACAAATGCCAGCCGCTGTTTTTCAGGCAATGCATCCAGCGCTTGCTGAATTATTACTTTATCTGAACGCTCGGTTATAATGGTTTCTATAGATTTATCTTTTGATGCAACCTGTAGTATATCTGTTAATCCAATCCAGAAGTTTTTGCGCTTTTTCTTTCGTAAATAATTTAAACTTGTATTTACAGCTATGCGGTAAAGCCATGTGGAGAAGGCGGCTTTGCCATTAAAGGAAGAAAGCAATTGATATACTTTTACAAAAACATCCTGCGTAATTTCCTCTGCATCTTCGGTGTTATGTACCAAACCCATTGAGGTTCGGAATACGCCTTGCTGGTACTTCTTTATGAGGAGTACAAAATCCTGTTGATTTCCTTTAAGAATACTATCTATTAATTCAGCTTCATACATGAGCCTGTTACTTGATATTTTTAGACAACCTTTTTTTATTTATCCTATGCCTTGCTTACGAATTATTTGTAAATGGTATAAATAATTGCAACGATGACTGTCAGTAAAAAATCTATGTAATAGTAAAATAAAATAACAGCTTACTCAATTTGATCAGAATCCTTTAAATGACAGGTTCAATCATAATGATTGGTGCTAATTTGCTTTTTACTTTTTTCTTGCTGAACCTCTCTTTTATTGTATCCACCAAATAGTAAACCACCGGAACTAAATAAACTGTCAATATAAGTGAAGAAAGCAACCCGCCAATGATAACCCAGGCGAGCCCGTTCTTCCATTCACTGGCAGTTCCTTTTGCCAATGCAATGGGCAACATGCCGAAAACCATGGCGAGGGTGGTCATTAGAATGGGCCGCATACGTTCTTTCCCTGCAATAATTAATGCTTCTTTAAAATGTTTCCCCCCGGCTTTTAACTGGTTGGTAAAGTCAACAATAAGAATAGCATTTTTTGCTACCAGCCCCATCAGCATTATCAAACCAAGCAAAGCAAATAAGCTCAAATTACTGAGTGATAAATTCAATGCTAAAAATGCACCGATAGCAGCAACCGGAATTGAG